>CAZIZY010000051.1:0-10246 GCA_964544235.1 uncultured Nitrosopumilales archaeon | reverse complement strand
AGTTTTATCAGCAGGTAAAATCGAGATTAAATCAAATAAACCATCAGTAATTGCGGTCGATGGTCAAGAAGTATTTAAAGCAAAAGAAAATACTGTTATAAGAATTGATAAGCATGAAAAGACGATAATGTTTTTGCGTTTTTCAAATAATAAATTCAAACAACTTTCAAAATTAGGATTTAGATAAATAATTATAAAACCTATAAAATAATAAAGAGATAATATAAGGATAAAACAATGACAAAACCTTCCCATAATGTGAGAATATGATGCAATCACCAAACAATGACGAATTTATTCAAGTGAAAGTATCAGAAGTAGGTTTTACTGATGTGTCAAGATTGCAAGGAGTATTAGTTCTTGAAACAGAAGATGGGAAAGTGTTTCCAATTAGTTCATTTTCAGGAGAAGTTGCAGAACATATTGAAAGATTCAAAAGTGGAGATAGAACATCAGTTCCTACAATTTATAAAATGTTCAGCGAATTTGCAGATAGAACAAACATGTTTCTTAATTCAGTAGAAATATTCGAAAAGAATGGAGTAATGAGATCAAATATTCAATTCGTAGGAAGAAATGATTCAATCATCCTTGAGAATTATAGAGCTTCAGATAGTATTGCGCTAGCAACATTTTATGATGCGCCAATAAGTATGAAGAAAGAACTTTTAGAAAGGCTAAGTGAATAAGTATAGAAAACATAACAGAACAAATTAAGAATAATAAAAAAAGAGCGGCAATACTAGATGCTACAGCTTTCTTTTCAGGAATACTTCATCTACCTGAGACTCAAGTGTATTCAACACCAAAAATAAAAGATGAAGTTCAAAGAAAGCGGAAAAATGCTGGATTTAAATTAGCCTTAGAATTTGCAGATGTCAGAATTGTGGAACCATCAAAAGAATCAAAGGCGATAATTATGAAAGAATCAAAGATTTCAGGAGAGTTAGCTAATTTATCAGAAGCAGATATAGAATTATTAGCAGCTTCAGTTGATTTAAAGAAAGATGGCTTAGAAATAACGATAGTATCAGACGATTTTTCAGTAGAAAATGTTGCGAATCGATTATCTTTAAGATTTAATTCAGTTACAACTAGAGGAATTAAACATAACGTAGAATGGATACATTTTTGTCCAGGATGCTCTCAACGAGTAGAATAACAAGAAAGAAATGAAACATGCTATGTTTGTGGAACTAAATTGAAAAGAAAGATGGGTTATAAAAAAGAAATTACCTAACTCCAAATATTTGAATGCGAGGCAATAACTAGATGATCAAATCAGGGATATATAAGAAAGGAGAAAAGGAGTTAATTAAATTAATTGAGCATATAACAAATAAGAAGACCATTGAAAAATCGGGAGCAATAACGATATTCATAGGAGTCGCAAGATCAAAAGGAAAAAAAGGTAAAGAAGTTAAGACTTTAGTCATGGAATCATATGAAGAGCATGCTAATAGAACTATTAATCAAATATGTAAAGAAGTGAACAAGAAATTTAAAACAAATTTTGTTACAATATGCCATTTTATAGGAGAATTTGAAACGGGAGAGCCGATAGTATTTGCAGCAGTAGGAGGAAAACACCGGAAAGAATCGTTCCTAGCTTTAGAAGAAGCAGTTGAACGTTATAAAAAAGAACCTGCGTTGTTTAAAAAAGAAGTATATTTAGATGGAACACAAAAATGGATGAATTAAGGTAGAATTATTAAAATAAAGAAGGGACAGGTAAATTAATGAAGTTAATAGCTAAATAAGAGACTATTAGAAGGATTCCAGTAAACATTGTAAGTTGGACAGTAGTGCCCATAGCTGGAATAAGTTCTGGAATTTTATCACGATTAGCTGATAGATGTTTAATAGCAAATCTAGCTTTAGGGATAGTGATTAACGCAATAATAGTGTATATTGGCAATATACTGAATATAATACCTATAACAATTAACAAATAAGGAGTCATTAAAAGTAAAGAAAAGAGTTTGGAGGCATTATCTGAACCTAATCTGACTACAAGGTTCTTTCTTCCATGTTTGAGGTCAGCATCATGATCAGGAAATTCATTTATGAGTAAGATTGAAGATACGAATATCCCCATAATTGCCCCTAAAAGAATAACTTCGAGGCTCAAAGTACTTGATTGAACATAATAAGTTCCCATAAATAATAATGGCCCAAAATTTAATCCGACAATTAATTCACCTAGCCCCCAAGAAGCAAGCATAGAGGAGTAAGTCAGTACTGAAAGTGCCGCAACACCAATTAGAAGTATCAGAACTAAGTCAAAATTAAAAATATAAACAAAATAAGAACCAATAGTTAACCCTCCAATAAGAGAAATTAATCCCAAACCAAACACATGTGTAGGATTAAGATCGCCTTTAGGTAAGATTCCACTCCCGCCACTAAATGGAGTAGGTTTAGTACTGAGGTCTAATCCACTTTTATAATCAAAATAATCATTAAGAACGTTAACACTTACATGAAGAAGAATAACTCCAAACAATGTGAGAAATGAATAAACAGGATTAAAGAATCCATTAAGCCCAGCAACAGCTAATGATAACAATACACAAATTAAGGGTAAAGTGAGAAAAGGTGCACGTATTTCTTGAAACCATATTTTTACAGTCAAAAAAGATTAAGCCTCTTTAGTCACACCGATAAATCCAATCATTTCATTATTTTCACGAAGAGGTCTAACAGTAAGAAGACCTTCAAATCTTTCCCCGTTTTTTCTAACTAGTGTAATTTTATCAGACCATTCTCCAGTTTCAGCAGCAATTTTAAGAAGCTCAGGGACTAAAGTGGAAATATTTTCAGGAGTATGAAAGATAGCTACATTTTGTTTACCAACAACTTCATCAGAAGTCCATCCAAATATTTTAGAAGCACCTATTCCGAAATTAGTAACATTCCCTTGAAGATCACAAGTAATACCAGAAACTGTTTCATCGTTTGAAGAAGTAGACATAATGTGAGATAACCAATAGGATTATAAATAGTTTAATTAAAGAAAGAGATCACATGCTTTTAGCTTCTTCAAGTTTTTCTGGAAGATAAGTATCAGTTATTGCCGTTAACCCATATTTAGAGAAAGCTTCTAGTTCACATTTCTTTTTTATTTTTTGAAATACATTTAGTTCTTTTCGCCATAATCCACCAGCGTATCTTGGATCTTTTTTAAGATCATGTATTCGTTTAAGATCAATATCAGTAAGCGGGATACTAGGCAATTTATATTTAATGATATCAGATCCCCAAATACCAAGCCATTTAGCTTCAGGGACAGCTAAATCTCTCAGATGGGCAGCATTAGCAGAACCAGAAACAATAACCATAGCTATATGTTCACCGTAAACATCTCCATCACTAAAGATGTATACAGGAAGATTCATTTCACGATTAAGACGCCTTAACATATAACGAGTGGAACGAGGAGGTTGACCTGCAGTATTAATTATAATAGCTTTGTATTTTTTATGGATGTCTTCTTCCACGAACCTAGTAAATAGTCCCCCTTTTTCAATAGCTATAACCATTTCTGCAGAAGTATCTACAAATTCAGCAGTACTAAGACTAGGCCCAATTAACAAACCGTCAGGATGTGATGTAAGATTTAATCGTCGCCCTTGATATCTAGGAATAGTATACTCAATATCAAGATCTCCAAATATTGCCGAACGCTCTTCAGGATAAACATTAAATTCTTCTCTAGCTCGTTGTAATAATGCTTCAAGATCAGTTATTATTGAATCGGACTCAGATTGATCAACAAAATCGACATCATAAGCTTGAGCAGAATAATAAACATCACGTAATGTAGAAGTTTTACTTTCTATCAAAAGTTCTTTGGAAAAATAAGCTAGCCATAATAATTGAGTAAAAGGGCGAATGTGCTTAATATTATGAGAATCACGCGTAACTGTATTAGCACCTAAGACAAATTGTTTTAATTCTTCATCATATTTCATATTACGAACAGAACGACTTTTGAAGCTCATTTTAGGAAATAGGCCTTTATCAAGCTCATCGTAAATGTATTTACCTAAAGCGGTAAGTTCTTTTTTAGATATTTCTTTTCTAGGATTGGAACGTTTCAAGCGTACTTTGCCCCCTTATTTTTTCTTTTTCTTTTATTTCACCTTTATCTGTTAGTTCACCTTTATCTGTCACTTCACCCTTATCTGTCACTTCACCCTTATCTTTTTCTCCACCTAAAAGAACACGATATTTAGGTAAATTATTTAATTCAGCAAGATCAGATGAAAACTGAGCTATCATAGGGAGATATTTATTGTATACATTCATTTTTCTCTTAATCATGTCCATAGAGCCTTTTTTAGAGAAATAAATCGAAAGTTTTCTCAATAATTCACGAATTGCATTTCTTAATTCACGTTCAATTTCAGGGCGATCAGCAAGATATTCTTTACCAACTGTTTTGTAAGGTACTCTAGTAGAACAAACATGAGTAACTATAGCTATAGGAGCATCTTGAGGAACTTTATAACGCCTCCAATCAACTTCATCTATTACTTTCCAAGAAACATCACTACCTTCATCATATAATAAAGGTATACGATTAGCAAAACGGAATAATTTAAGTCCGGAGGGAATCATTTTCGAACCATAAGCAAGCCCAACTTCAACAATAAATGGATATCCTGAATAAGCAGAAGAAGGCCTCATAGTGGTAGTAAGAAATTCAGGAGATAACTCTTTCTCAATACCAGCAGCCATAATTTCAGGACCAAGAGGAGACAAGCAATCAGAATCAGGTTGAAGAAACTCTTGGTATTGATGTAAAGATTCGCTTAAGGTCACTATTTCATCATTTGAAAGAGAATCAGGAGAACGATTGATATCAATATTAACATATTCTAAGAATTTTCTGGCTATTCTATCACCAACGCGATGAAACCTTTTGCACATGAATTTAATCATTCGATCTTCCTTGGAATTTCGTAACATTCTTCTAAGAGCTTCAGAGTCAATTCCATTTGGATGAGGAAGAGTTTCTGACGGAGGAGATGGCATAGAATCAATGCCACGATTATAATAAAATAAAGTACCATAAGGGTTTACAAACATTATATTTGCATAAGGAGTAACCATCGCAGCCTGTTTAAAATAATCTTGTATTTTCTGAGAGGAACGAGTATAATCACCTTCAAGAGTAATTTCTACAGAAGTTCCTTTAAATCCATTAGCATTTTGTGTTTGTTTGTCTAGTATTTGAGGCTGATTAGATTGAATATCAATCAGCATTGAAAAGACATGAGATTTAATGCCATCAGTAGAAGTGACTAATTTTAGAGGGGTTCCAGTTGTAATTTGTCCATAAAGTACAGCCATAGTGCCACCCATACCAAACATTCCTCTAGATTGTCGAAGCTTAAATTTACTTCCATAAAATATTCTTCCAAAAGCTGAAGGGACATGCTTAGGATCAATTCCATTCCCATTATCCTGTACTTTTATATCATAAGATTGAGGATCAGCAGTTCCTTCAGTTCGTTTATTAGGCTGTATTCGAACATATATTTCCGGAGAAATTTGGAAGTTTTCACAAGCATCTAAAGAATTCTCAAATAGTTCTCTAGTAGCAGTATATAGAGCTCTAGAAGGATTACTGAAACCTGCAAGATCACGGTTTCTATAAAAGAACTCACTTGGAGAAATTTCATCGTATGTAACAGATTTACTAGTTAATTGATTTTCCCTCCCATAATAGAAGCATTTCTTTTTTAAGCTTAGATCTTTTTTTCTGCATAGTAATATATACACTTTGATGTGATTTTCCTGACGCAAGGCTTTCTATTGCCTCTTTTGCCATTTCTACTTCAGAAGAAGTTCCAATAATAGATGCAGTATGACCATATATTGAGATTTCACTTCCACTAGTTTCTTCAATTATTCGCCTAGTTTTACCATTAGAACCAATAATTCTACCTTTAATTCTGTTTAAATTAGAACGAGATCTGCCAGAATACTCCCTAAGATCTAACATTTCAAGAAGCGATTCATTGTCACGTAAAAGAGCAGTAGCACGCTGTGGAGAAAACCCCTTAGAAATAGCGTTAATAATTTCAATTGCCTTAAATGGATCAATAATTGAAAGATCACCATCACCAGTAACAATAACTTCACCTTCACGACCATTTATTTCAATTGATACACCACAATGAGTTTCAATTTCTTTTTTCACATTACCGCCCTTACCCACAAGTACTCCTACTCGAGAAATAGGTATTTTTATCGATTGTTCAAAAATCATTAGGCATTATCATTTCCATTAAATCATCAGTTTCAGTAACATTTACTCCTCTTCGAATAAAGAAACGATTAATATTATACAAATCTCTTCTTAAGAATTCACGAGCCATAGGATGAGATATATCTACAGCTGACCCAAAATCCAGCATAATTAACTTACCGTTACTTTTGAAGACGTTATATTCAGATAGATCAGCATGCACTAAATTTGACTTTGAAAATAGTTTTTCTACTAATTTGATCAATCGATTATAATCGGAGTCATTAACTTCAGATTCAACAAGTAAAGGTGAAGAAACTCCGTTTTTACCCATAAATTCCATTAGAACTACATTCTTTTTTACCGTTATAGGTTCAGGTACGGGTATACCATTATCATAGGCAGACCGAAGATTTTTGAATTCTTTATTAGCCCATAAATTAACGAGGTTAGCCATTCCTTTCTTTATTCTAGTGAATCGGGGATCACCAGCAATGTAATTCATTCGTTTTTTAAATTCAGCATTACTTACCAGATGTATTTTTACTGCAACATCAGAATCATCAGGTTTTACACCCCAATAAACTCTTGATTCTTTTCCTGCTTTAACAACACCATTAAGATAAGAAATGAAACCTCGCCTAGATAAATCATAAATATTCATTAGAGTATTTTTGTCGAAAACCTCTTCTCGAGCTTGAATACTATCTCTTTCATGTGTCAAGAAACGTGATTCTTTTTCATACTTGAATAACTTACGTTGAAATCTATGCAAAGCCATTCCTTCCAAATCACCTTGCCCAAGATCATATTTCTTCGACATTATCCAATTTGAATAAATAATTAATAGGCATTTAACTTATTGCTTAATTTATCATAAATCTGAAGAATAATTAAGTAATTGAGATTGTAAATCAGAATTATGTTTCTTAATAGCCTTTAAAGGATCAGAATCATCATATATTCTTCTCCCAATTATTTCAAAATCAGCCCCATTAATAATAGCAATTCCAGAATTTCCTCCTTGAGCGCCAACTCCCGGAGAAAGAATTAACAGCTGATCACCCACAATCCGCCTATAATCTTGAATACGATTAGGACGAGTAGCAGGAGAAATAAGTCCATTAGCCTTAACCTCAAGAGCCATTTTAGCTATTTTATCACCAATATTTTGCATTAATTCAGCTGCACCAGGATTAGATAATTCAGTAACTACGAAAGTCAATCCATTATTCAAATTAGCTATTTTAACACAAGATTCTAAACTATCACGGCCCATAAATCCGTGAACTATAATGCCGTCAACTCCAGCTTCGAAAGCTAACTTAGCTATTCTCGAACTAGTTTCAGGTATATCAGCAATTTTAAGATCAGCTATAATTGGAAGATTAGTTAAACTTCTCATCTTTTGAATTGCGGTTAATCCATTATTCATAATTAAAGGATATGAGATTTTAATTCCATCAACATGAGGCTCAATTAATTTCAAGACTTTAATCGCGTTATTGTAATTGGGGACATCTAATGCAACAATAGTTCTAGTTTTAGATATTAATTGTCTACGAGTTTCAAATGAATCATTATTAAACTCATTATTTTTAGTCATCAGATAAATCTATTAATTTTAATGGTTTAAAATCATTAACTAATATAATAATAGTAGAATACATATTTTAAGGAAGATAACATAGTAATTAGTAAATTGTGGCAAAAGTGGATCATCAATAAAGAACCAGAAATAAAAGATCGAAAAATGATTATCGCGTTATCAACAGGAAATCCAAGATATTCATTATTATATTCACATGCGAAAGAATTAGCAGATTACATGCGCAAATATGTTGAATTTGAATTGCTATCAACTTATTATTCTGAAGCTTTGAATCCAGAAGCTTTTACAAACAATAAAGGAGTAATGAATTTACAAAAAGTTGAGTTTTATACAATTAAAGATAAGGATGATATAATTATTTTATCAGGAGATTCATCACCCAATTTACAGAATTTTGAGTTTTCAGAAGCAATAATAGATTATAGTAAGAAAATAGGAGTAAAAGAGATTTATTCAATAGGAACCAGATGGAGTGAACCCCCAAATCCAAAAGACGATTATAATGTAATAGGATGTGCAACAGATGAACAAGGAGCTAATCAATTACGAGAAATTGGAATAGAAATAATGAAAGAAGAACAGATACCATATTTCGGAGGAATAGTTATGGGAATTGCTAAATTAAAAGAAATAAAAGGATATAGGCTTTCAGTTAATCATGGGGAAACGAGACCACATCCTAAATCCGTAATATCTTTAGTAAAGATGGTTTCAAAAATTATTGGGATAAAAATAGATACGTTAGAGTTAGAGGAATACGCGAAAAAGAGAAAACAAGAACCAATAATTCCAGATGAATCAGAATTTGTTGAAAAAGAAGAAATCAGCGATATGTACAGATAATAAAGTTCTTTATTTTTAGAAGCAAAATGGATTAACAATAAGAATTCTGATAAGATATCATTAGAAATAATTTTAATAAAGATATAATACGGCAAGATTACAAATGAAAAAAGATCCGGCATCAATTATGCCAAGTATAATGTTGATGTCGTTATTATCAGCATTTGGAGCGGGATCTTGTATGTTCATCATCCCAATATTTGCTCAGGATTTAGGGGCATCATATATAGAATTAGGAATAATCGCATTAATTCACAGTATCAGCTATGTACTAGTAGTTGGAATAGGCGGATATCTATCAGATAAAAAAGATTGTACACAAATAATGGTGATTGGGCTGATACTTAGAATATTTTCTATTGGATTACTAGCCATAGCGAACACAGTGTTTGACATATATCTATTAAGCGCTTTAGGAGGAATTGCTTTAGGCCTATTTATTCCATCAAGCGAAACATTAGTATTAAGAATAAATTCAAAAGAAGACAGAATTAAATCAATAAGTTCGCTTAACATTACATTTTCAATTGGAATGTTTATAGGACCATTAACAGGCGGATATATAGCTAATATAATAGGAATAAGAAATTTATTTCAATTTAGTGCAGTTTTCACAATAATATCAACAATTATCGCAATATTATTAATCTCACGTAATTTCGTTAATGAAGAAATTCAAACTGAGCCAATTAAAGAGGGTGTAAAAGCAATGATCAGCCAATTTAGAAATATGTTCATGTTCATACTTCCGTATGGCGCGATATTCGGAAACATAATTTATATTTTTCCCGCTTATGCCAATAGCCAAGGAGAAACATTATCAACAGTCGGAATATTAATTCTAGTCTTTGGAATTGGGAGGGTAATAGGATCAGTTATAGTTAATTGGATGAGTAAAAGAGGGGAAAGATTCGCAATTATAAGTTCATCAATAATTTTAATATTTTCACATTTCATTTTAACCATTGATTGGACATTATCATTAATTATTTTGTCAGTATTTTTAATAGGTAATGGAATAGGAATCATTTTTCCAATAGCATTAAGCATAATTACAAAAAGAAATGAGAGTAAGAACATGGGATTAACAATAGGATCATTTGAAACATTAATGGTCATAGGAATTGCTATTGGCCCACCTCTTTCAGGTTTCGCAGCTGAGAATATATCACTCAATTCCACATTCATGGTATCTACAATAATGAGTGTTATTTTATTATTAACGGGAAGTAAGATATTCAAAGAAAATAAATTAGAGAAAAAGAATTAAAGTAAAGATTAATCATCGTCTGAACGATATAAGAGATAACTAGAAGCTATCCCTAATAAACTAGTAACAATAGCCCCGATAAGAAATATAACACTGAGTTCCACTAACTCACCCACAAAACCTAAAACCATTAATAATCCAGTTTGTAATGGCCATCCAACTAAACTGAATAAAGCAAAAGTGGTAGCACGTTCTGACTTTTTACTAATAGACATCAAAAAAGATTGAGTAATAGTAAAGAATATGCCAAAACCAATTCCTT
>CAZIZY010000050.1:0-3738 GCA_964544235.1 uncultured Nitrosopumilales archaeon | reverse complement strand
AGAAACTAATACAGGGAGAACAAATAGAATTTAACGGTAAAGAATTTTCATGGAAGAAAGAGTCTTACATGAGATTCAAGAACCGTCAAGATTTACCAATTTATATTGGAGGGCAAAGAAAAAGAATGCTGCAATTAATGGGTGAATTAGGAGATGGAGCACTGCCAACAATTTTCCCGCCGGAATACATAGATTATGCAATATCACATATTGAGAAAGGCGCAAAAAAAGCTGGCCGAAAAATAGAAGATATTGAAATTGTAGCTTGTACTTGGTTCAGTATAGATAAAGACGGATCAATCGCTGAAGATAGAATTAAAGAACTAATTGCTTACTATGGTCAACATTTATCACCATTATTATTAAAAGAAATAGGTTTAAAACCAGAAGATTTCAGTTTGATAAATGAAGCATTAAGAACAGATGGAATAAATGAAGCAAAGAAACTAGTAACAGATAAAATGTTCAGGCTGGCAATTATAGGTACCCCTGATGAATGCATAACACAAATTGAAAAGCTGAAAAACAAAGGAGTAAACCAGATAGGGATAGGAGGTGCTTTAGGACCTAACCCTGAGAATGCTATAGAATTAATCGGAAAAACAATAATACCCTACTTCAAGAATAATTAAAGTGATTGAATAAAAATGAATATCCCAAGAATGATTTCTACAATCGAATCACATACAGCGGGAGAACCTACCAGGATAATAATAAATGGCATTCCAAAAATTCCAGGTAAAACAATGAATGAGAAAAAAGAGTATTTTAACAATAATTATGATTATATAAGAAAAACTTTGATGTTTGAACCAAGAGGATCAAGAGCAATGTTTGGAGTTCTTTTAACAGAGCCAGTGAATAAAGAATCAGATTTTGGAGCAATTTTTATGGATTCTTCAAAAGTAGTAGACATGTGTGGACATGCTAGTATTGGGTTAGCGACAACAGCATTAGAATGTGGTTGGGTAGAATTAAAAGAACCACATACAATAATAAAATTTGACATACCTAATAATACAATAACTACAAAAGCAACAATAAAAGATGGAAAAATAAAAGGAATCACATTAGAAGGAGCACCATCATTTTTTTATAAGGATGTAACAATTGACATTCCAAAAATTGGTGAAATTAATGCGGAGATATCTTTTGGCGGCAACTTTTTTGCATTAGTTGATATAAATCAAGTTGGAATAAAGGAAATTAAAGCGGAAAATGTTTATGAGCTAATTTCAATTGGGAGAAGTATTTTAGATCAAGCAAATGAACAGATTGAAGTTAAACACCCAACCATAGAAACAATAAATTCAATTTTTTCAATGCAATTAATCACTAATTCATCAGGATCATCATCAGATTCAAAGAATATAACAATAGGATTGCATTCACAAGTAGACAGATCACCTTGTGGAAGTGGAACTTGCGCAAGATTAGCCGCGTTACATGCAAAAGGTCAACTAGGTATAAATGAAGAATTTATTTATGAAAGTGTAATAGGAACAAGATTCAGTTCACGAATAAAATCAACAAAAACAATAGGGGAATACCAAGGAATAATACCAGAAGTATTTGGATCTGCTTACTTAACTTCAATGTCAAACATAATTATAAATAAGGACGATCCCCTTCAGGAAGGATTCTTATTAACATAAACAATTAGTAGAATTCTGGCCTATTTTTTCGTCTTAATAAATAAATTGATATTAGAAGAATAGCTAAAATTAACCCTATTCTAAGAATAGGGGAAGATAAAAGTAATCTAAGCGCATACAAGAATGATGGAATAAGGGACAATATAATATTAATAAATGGTAGAAATATTAAAAGTTAAAAAAATAAATCGAATTATTCAAATCTTTGAGAAGAAAACAATTGGATATTATGAGAAGTATTACCATTAATGCATAAATCAGCAGCAATTTCACCTATTACACTTGTAAATTTAAACCCATGACCAGAACAACAAGAGATCATTACTAAGTTATCATTATTAGGATGAAGATCAAGTATGAAATGTCTATCAGGAGTAGCAGTATACATGCAGACCTGTAATTTCATAACAAGATCGTCAGCTAATGGAAAATAAGTTTTTACAAATTTTCTTAATCTTTGCTCATCTTTTGGATTTGGAATGCGATTAATAGTATCAGGATCAACAGAATCTATATCATCGAGATTCCTTACACCCAATTTGAATCCAAGAATTCCCTGAAGAGGAAACCCATATCCACGAATTATATCTTTAGGATCGTCTCCAATTAGCCATACAGGTAATTTTCCTAATTTAAAATTTTCTCGGTCTTTTACATTAAACCATCCTACAACCATTCTTTCAACGGTAAGTGGTAATTTAGATGTACCTAATAGTTTATTCATCCATGCACCAGCGCTTAATACAAGTTTTTTAGAATAATACGTATTTTTGTTAGTCACAATCTTAAAATTACCGTCAGAATACTCCCATGAATTAACTTTTTCACGAACATGTATTTCACCTCCATGTTTTAATGCTTCAGTTACGTGAGCAGCAACACACTTTTCGGGACTAAGAAAACCCGCTTCCTTTTGAAATACGGCTTTCATGTTAGAAGATACCCTAATTGCAGGATAACGCTTCATTAATTCATCAGAATCAAGAACCTCATGATCTAAATTATAGATTTGTGATGATTTCACAGCTCCAATAAATGTAGGCGAATCATTAAACCCTATATTTAGACAACCAGTCATTGTTAGAAGATCATCATCAATTTGAGATTCAAGATCTCGCCACAATTCAAAGGATCGTTTGATTAAAGGAACATAATCTGGATCTTCATGATATGATTGCCGTATTATTCTAGAGAATCCATGAGAACTTCCCATTTCATGATTTATATCAAATTGCTCAATTCCAAGAACTTTAAGCCCACGTTTAGAAAGATGATATAGAGTTGAACTTCCACTTCCTCCAACCCCTATAACGATCACATCATAGATTTTTAAATCAGCCATTAGCAATTTAATGATTTTAGAACATTTTAGTTTTTTCGTTAATATTAAATGTAAAGATAATAATCATAATTCTTGAAGGACCTCTTCAGTATGATTATCAACTTTTACTCGAGGAAAAACTTTCTTAATTCGACTATTTTCATCAATGATTATAGTAGTACGAACAATCCCCCAAGAAATGTTACCGTATAGATTTTTTTTCTGATAGACTCCATATAATTTGCTAACAGAAGCCTCAGTATCACATAATAATTCGAATGGAAGATCATATTTATCAATAAATTTTTTATGAGAAACATCATCATCCAAACTTACGCCAAGAATGATGGTGTTATTAGTCTGAAATTTATCAAAGTTATCACGAAAACTACAAGCTTCTTTAGTGCAACCAGGAGTATCATCTTTAGGATAAAAGAATAGAACAATGTTTTTCCCTTTGAGGGAATGAAGATTTATAGCGCTGCCTTTCTCTGAATTCAGAGTGAAATCAGGAGCTAACGAGCCTTCTTCAGGATAGGGTGTACTCAATCTAAACAACTATTCGCTATTTGGAACAGGAAGGATTAGGAGAATTATTCTTCTATCACAGTAGTTTGAGCTTGTTCATGAACAAATTGAGGCATATAATAGTGGCCACCAAGACCTTTTCCAGTTACTGTACTTGCTTTCCATCCGCCAAATGGTTGAGCTCCTGGCCATGCACCAGTAGTTGAACCTCCCTTACGGTTAGCATAAGCTACA
>CAZIZY010000049.1:0-12679 GCA_964544235.1 uncultured Nitrosopumilales archaeon | reverse complement strand
TAAATTAACAGCAGTTCCATCTTTTAATTCCACAGAATAAGCAGGTCCATATTTAGTTTCACCGGGTTTTGCAGAAACTTTTCCAACAGTTAAAGTACTAGGCATAATGATCATTTGGGTCAAAGTCTAATAAAAACTATTTTAGAAAAACTATATAGCGGCCATTTCATTATCTTCATTTATGCCTACTATACACGTCTATTTGTATTCTGGACGTACTCTAGATCAAAAACGAAAATTAGTTCAAAATATTACTGACTCTACTGTAAAAAGTTTAGATGTAGATCCTGAAGTTGTTAAAGTAACTCTTTTTGATGTTTCTAAAGAAAACACTGCAAAAGCCGGTAAATTAATTATTGATACTGATTAACTAATTTATTTTCATTACTCTTTAGATGAATTATTTCTAATATTCTTCATTCTATTAATTGATGTATCTGTGTTTATAGTCTGTTGGCATTCTACACATAAAGGACTGTATAATAAGTCAGCTTTGTAAGCGAATTTATATTCTTTTAAAGATTCTTGTATCTCTAAATTACAACAAACACAATTAGTCATTAATACATTCTATTTCTGATGCTTCAATCAATTTAACTTTTTTCCATTTGATTATAGCACTATTTAGAATTATTATAATAACCTTAATAATTATCTTATCTCCACATTATTACTAATGTTATCTACTAACAATCTTGCATTTGCAATTAAACAAAAGGAAGTTAATCATTCTGTTGATGATCTTATGGTTGTACAATCACAAATATTGAACCGTGATTCTAATGGTAAGGTAATGGTTGAGAAATTACCTTCAACTGATCATAGTCGTGGCGGATTTCATATTCCTGGAATAATGTTGAAGTATGGTGAACATCCTGAAGATGGGGCTCATAGAGTTCTGACTGAAGAATTAGAAGTTGCTGATCGTCCTGTTAGGCTTATTGATGTTCAATCTCATGCTGGCGAAAAAAATAGTTGGTATCTGATCTTTCTTTTTGAGTCTGATCCATTATCATCTGAAGAACTATCAAATCCTTGTCAAGGCATTGATGAATTATTACATATTGATCTCAATGATACTGATGCGTCTAATTCTACTAGTGGCTTGCTTGATATTAAGAATGCTATGGCTACTCCTGGAAAAACTTACGTCTAGTGTGAATATTATTAAGTGCTCCGGCCGGGATTTGAACCCGGGTCCTCGGCTCGAGAGGCCGAAATGCTTGACCGGACTACACTACCGGAGCTTTGGGTTTCTATTATTCTGCCGTTTAATTCTTTAGGAACATTTTAGTTGCTAATTTTATGTCTTCTGTCTTTATCGTTTTTCTTCCAGCATGTTGAGCAAGTTCTACTGATTGTTTTGCAATGCTTTCAGCTATTTGCTCTATTGATTCTCTTAGTTCTTCAACAGCTTCGTCTCCTACTCTATTCGCACCAGATTTTTTTAATACTCTGTATACTGCAGCAAGTCCAAATTCTGAATTGGTCATCTTAAAATAATTATTATCTTAACCATCTTTTATTTATTTACTTTTACTCCAAATATGTTATATCTGAATTAATGTTATATCAGTTGGTCTTATGTATGAACTCTAATTCTCGTGGTTTTTCTATGAATCCTTACATTGTTGATGCGCATGTTCATTTATCTGATCCCGATTATAATTCTTCTTATTTGGATTATATTCTTAATTACTCTAAATTCACTGGAACTAAATTATTCTCTGTATCTACTGGATTACATTCATCAAAAAGAACTTTAAAATTATCTCATTCAAATGAAAACATATTTGCGTTTGTTGGAATTCATCCAATGTCTGTTCTAAACGAAAATTATGAATCTCTAGAAACTCTTGCTAGAACTTCAACATCTAACTTTGTTGGAATTGGTGAAATTGGACTTGATATTAGTTATGCTAAAGATACATCTGAATATGATTTGCAATTAGATGTTTTTCGTAAACAATTAGATTTAGCTGAAACTCTGAATAAACCCGTTTCAATCCATTCTAGAAACTCTTTACCTGCCGTTCTAGAAATACTTCAACAATATAATCTGCCTAATGTTCTTTTACATTGGTTTAGTGGCAATGAAAAAGAGATTAATTATGTAATGGATCGAGGATATTTTGTATCTTTTGGACCATCTACAGTTTATTCTAAAAAATCACAAAATATATCTTCACACGTGAATCGGGATTTGCTTCTAATTGAAACCGATGGTCCTGTTCGGTATTCTGCATGTTTTCAGAGAAATATTACTTTGCCTTCTTTATTACCTAGCGTTATATTTGTTCTTAGTAATGTTCATCAGATTGATTTCGATGAAATGTGTAATATAATATCTGAAAACAGCTTTAAGTATATCGGCCATAAATTATAAAGAAATATATGTGATCAAAATATGATTATTGTCATATCTTGGACCGAATAAAAAGATACGGTGAAGAAATGTTGGCTCGCGATCGAAGTCTATTTGGGTTAAGCTTCGAAGATAATAAGAGAGCGGTAGCACAGATCTCTGATATAGAATCTAAATTTCTTAGAAATAAAATTGCTGGCTACATTACTTCAGTACATCGTAAAGAGAAAATTAAATTAGAACAAGAATCTAATGATTCATCTGACTTATTAGATGAGAAAGTAGCTAATGAGTGAAATTAAGATTAAAATAAAGGCTCTTGGTCAACTCTCAAAAATAATTGATTCCCCTGAATTCATTATATCTCATGATGATTGTAAATTAAGATCTGTTCTTCTGAAAATTCTAAATTATGACGATCCATCTCAAATTGAGACTACTCTTAATTCAATTTTAGTTTCTATTAATGGAATTGAAATGTCTGTGCTAAATGGGCTTGATACTGAACTCAATAATGAAGATAATATTGTAATAATACCTATCATGCATGGTGGATAATTATTCACTTATTACAATTCTATTTGATATATTGGGTGATTTCTTTATGCGTTTAAACTATGTTTCTGACGATATTGCTTTACTTTGCGGGGGGTTCTCTGATGTATTCATTGATGATTCTGCCTCTACTGTTGATGAAATTAATTCTCATTATAAATCTGAGATAGTCCAATTAATCGATTCTAATTATGTTGCAGGTATTTTACATCTTGAAATGATTGGACATCAAATATATGAGTCTAAGAAGAGAAATAATTCTTATTCTAATAACCTTGAGCTTGACATTCTTCTTCGAATTGCTTGTGATCGAAGAATATCTAAAGCAATAGAAATGGTAGGGCTAAAAAAAGGCCTCATGAATATTGCTACTATTGGAATAGGGCACTATGATAAGTTAAACCAATTGAAAACGCATTTAGAAACTAAATGGAATTGTGATGATTCTGTTTTAGAACTTACTCCTGAAAAATTAAATCGGCTAATTAATTTACATAACATTCCAGGATGGATTCTTAATTCTTCTCCCGATAAAATGATGGCGTCATTGTTATGTGAAAAAGCAGCTATGTTAGGATCTGAATAATTAAAATCCTCTTTTTTCTTTCATTACGTTGAGAATATTTTCCGGCCTAATTATTGAGACTCCAATTATGCCATTGATAATTTCTACTTGAACAACCCATTTTGGTTTATCTAAATTAACTTGCCGATCAATTAATTTAGCAATATCTTCAATTAATTCTTTTGTTGAAATTGTTGAAAATCGTTTTTTGATAGTTATTCTGAACGTTTCATTTTCTTTTATTTTAGTTTTAATTGATTCAATCTTAGTTAAAAGTTGATTAATATTACTCGATGTAAATTCTATTGGGATTACTCTTTTCAAATAACGGATCTTCCAAGGGTCGTCTTTTAGAATCTCTTTTAATTCTTGTATCACTAATTCTGGTTCTTTATTGGTCTTAACTATAATTATTCCTGAAGGTTCAGCTTTTTGTATTTTAGCTGAGTCTCCTAATTTAGTTAGAATTGAATTAATCTCTATAATTGCTTCTTGCTCTAAATTCCTTGATGTAGTACATATGAGATTAAAATCAATCAATTGTTATCTTCTAATGTTTCATTAATTGCTTCAAATTTAATGTATCCTTCTCGGATTAATTCAATCTTGTTGTTTACTATTCTAATTACGGTTGACTCTAAATCTAATGAAGTCTTCCCACCATCAATTATTATGTCTACTTTCTTAATTATCGCATTATCTAATTCTTCAATTGTTCTTACTGATTTCTTTCCTGAAATATTAGCGCTGGTTCCAACTATCATCCCTCCACATTTATCAATTAATTCTAATGTAATTGGATTCGATGGTATTCTAACTCCTAATTCTTCTTTTCCTAAATTCGCATGAATTTCATGTTTATTCTTTTTAATTGGACACACTAATGTCAATGGCCCCGGCCAAAATTTCTTAGATAAAATTCGTCCTATCTTTCCTAATTTAACGCTTTCTTCTATTTTATTAACTGTTTTAAATAATACAGGTAGTGGATTATTTTCTCTTTCTTTTATTATTAGTAGTCTTTCAATTGCTTTTTTTGAGTATGGATCGCAACCTATCCCGTAAACTGTATCTGTAGGATAAACAACTATTCCTCCGTTCATGATCACTTTTCCAGCTTTAACAAGTTCTTTATTTTTGTTATTTAGCTGAACCATATTCTATTCACATTATTCTTTTTCTTTTTATAAAACTCTAATTCTATGGGCATTTTAATACTTTATCTATTTGCTATTATTACTCCTACTACTATTAACAATCCTCCAATTATTTGTTCTAATACAGGAATTTGGTCTAAAAATATAAATGACGCAATCACGGTCACAAATGGGCAAATCATCAAATATGAAGATACTTTTGCCGTAGCATTCTTTTTAAGAGCTTTTACTGTTAGTAGAAAAGCTATTGATGAGCTGAATATTCCTAACCAGATTAGCCCTACTATTGAAGAATTTGTGATAGTCTGAATTTCGGGTTTTGGTGAAAATATAGTAATCAATAACAGAATTGGTATTGCGAGTAGAAATGAATTAAAAGTAATGTAATTTGGATCCATTCTCTTTCTGGTTGTAAACATTCTTGTTAATATCACATAACTTGACCATGTTACACATGCTCCTAATCCTCCAAGTAACCCATATAAATGTCTGGAATTATCCGCTTCAAACAATGTTAATCCAAAAATGAATCCGGCTCCAATTATTCCAAAAGTTAATCCTATTATGGTGTTCTTTGTCAGTCTTTCTTTTAAGAATCCCCATGCTATTATTGATGCGAACAAAGGATAAGTAGCCATTATTAATGATACTTCATTTGGAGATGAATATTCTACTGCAAGATTAAGCAAAATCCAAAAAATTGAAACTCCAAATAGTGACAATATGCTGATTTGAATTATATCCTTTTTCTTAAGAATTAATGTTTTATTAAATCTAAAAATTATTCCTAATGAAACCATTCCTATTATTGACCTCCATAAAGAAATTTCATAAACTGAAAAACTTTCTAATGACCAAATTATAGCTGGATACGATAACCCATAAAGTATTCCAGCTATTAAAGCTGGAGACGCATTTTCTATTTCTTGTTTATTCATCTATATTTTCAATTACTCTGTTAATCTAAATCTAGTTACTTGATAGATTCATTTAAGAATGCCTCTTTTCTTTAACATGATTACATTGAAATTATTGAACATTTCATATCTAAACAAGTCTTCATACGGAATATTAGTTAACAATAATGTTGTTCTAAAAGAATCTTTAGAGTCTACATTGAATATTACTTTGCCTGATACTTTAGAAGAATTAATAAGTGAAAAAGAGTCAATTGCTTCACTTAAATCCTTGATGTCTGATGTTTCTAAATCTACTTCCTTAGATAATGTTCCTCTTTCTCAATGTAAATTACTTGCTCCTTTATTGAATCCTCCTAAAATTCTTTGTCTTGGCCTTAATTACGTAGATCATGCTGCCGAACAAGGAAAAGCTCCTCCTGAAGAACCTACTTTATTCATGAAACCTAGAACTACTATTGTTGGTCCGTATGATGATGTTGTAAAACTTGATTGGGTTACTCAATTAGATTATGAATGTGAACTTGCTGTAGTGATTGGACAAGGTGGAAAAAATATTTCTATGGATGACGCTTTTAACCATGTTTTTGGTTACATGGTGTTTAATGATGTTTCAGCTAGAGATATCCAATTTAAAGATCGACAATGGACTCGTGGTAAATCATTTGATACATTTGCTCCAATGGGTCCATGGATTACTACTTCTGATGAAATTGATGATCCTCATTCTTTAAAAATGGTGACTACTGTAAATGGTGAAGTACGTCAAAATTCTACAACTGAACAAATGTTCTTAAAAATACCTCAAATAATTCATAAAATTAGTAAAGTTATGACTCTTGAACCTGGTGACGTAATACCTACTGGAACTCCTGCTGGAGTAGCATTATACCTTAAACCATCTCCTAAATTTTTAGAGAAAGATGATGTTGTTAAATTATCTATAGATGGATTAGGCAGCCTTGAGAATAAAATTATATCTGATTCTTAATTAAATATTTAGATTTACATGCGTTATTGTTCTTTAATTATAAATTTCTATTACTATATTGCATCATTTTTTATGTATGAGCACTAAATCCTTATCTAAATTTAAATACATCATTTTCGGCTATAATACCTAATATGAGTATTCCAGATTGGGTTGCTACTGAAATAAAAGATGCTTCACTGAATTATGTTGATGATTGGCAATATTCCGGATATGTCTTATCAACTAACAAAAAAGAATCTAGCTTAGATGCTCAATTCTATGACGCTCTTCCTGATGGTAGGCACATAGCTACTTTAGAACTTCCTGAGTCCATTAAAACTGATTCTTTCACTAATGGAGATGAGTACATATTTTCTTTTAAAGCTTATAAATCGTCTTTAAGTGAAAAAGTGATTAAGTATCTTAACGATGAATATTCTTTGTCTATGAAAGAAATTTATCGATTTGAACTTATTTCCTCTGAACGTATAGTTGACTAGATGTAACAATGGTTGGTACCCCTTATCATCGAGGGCGAAGTAGAGAATACCAGGTATTAAAATTACTTCGAAAAGAAGGGTGGTTATGCAGTAGAAGCGCAATGTCACATGGTCCTATTGATGTATTTGCAGCTCGTAATGGTAAAGTTAGACTAATTCAAGTTAAAAGTGGTACCGGAAGAATGTCATCTGATGACAAGATCCAATTAAAACATTGGGCTAAGTCATTTAAAGCATATGGTGAACTATGGCTTTTTAGAAAGGGTAAAATAGAAAAGGAAATCTTGTATTCTCCTCATGCTAATTTAAATAGAAATGGCACTGATCACTTTTCTTATTTTTAGATAAATATTCTTTTAGCAGTATTCTAAAATTACGCTAATTATATTAATGCGGGTTTTACTTAATAATTATGTAGAGTATTATTTACCGTGATCTTTTATGAATAAACCTAATGTTTACGTTACCCGCTCCATTCCTGAGCCTGGTCTCAAATTAATTTCTGAATCTGCAAACATGGTTCTTCATGAAGGTGATCTTCCTCCATCTAGGGCAGAATTGTTATCAAATACTAAAGATGTAGATGGCATTCTATGCATGCTTACTGATAAAATAGATGATGAATTAATTGCTAATGCTAAAAATCTTAAAGTTATAAGTTCACTTAGTGTTGGTTATGACCATATTGATATTGCAGCTGCTACAAAACGTGGCATTTACGTTTCCCATACTCCTGACGTATTAACTGATTCTGTTGCGGATCTTGTTTTTGGGCTTATTCTTTCTACGGCTCGAAGGATAGTTGAATCTGATCAATTAATAAGAAATAAAAAATGGACTTTACCTTGGTCTCCTACTTTCATGCTAGGTAGTGAAGTCTATGGTAAAACTCTTGGTATATTGGGCCTTGGACGAATTGGTAAAGAAGTTGCTCTTCGTGCTTCTGGATTCAAAATGAATTTGCTGTATTATGATATTGTTCGATTACCTGAATCTGTTGAAAAAGAACTTTCGGTAACCTATGTTGATGTTGATACTTTGTTTAAAGAATCTGATTTTCTTTCAATTCATCTTTCTTTAAATAAAAACACGGTTAACTTTGTTGATTCTGCTAAACTCAGCATGATGAAAAAATCATCTATTCTAATAAACACTTCACGTGGTCCCGTAGTTAACGAATCTGATATGGTTGAAGCTCTTAAATCTAAACGCATTCGTTCTGCAGGCTTAGATGTTTTTTCTACTGAACCTCTTAATATTGATAATCCTCTTATTTCATTGTCCGATATTGTTTTAATGCCTCATCTCTCAAGCGCTACTCTAGAAACACGATCAAAAATGTCTGAATTGGCAGCTAATAATCTTTTACTTGTTTTACAAGGAAAAGAACCAATAACTATTGTAAATCCTGATGTAGTTAATTCTGTTTCTTAACTCTTTTAATAATTATATCTGTTTTAATTATAATCTCAAAATTTAATATCAATGAATTGTTATCTCTCATGAAGTCTATGGCTAATCTTCAAGAATGTATTTTTTGTGATATAATATCAGGTAAAAATAATGCTGCAATTATTTATAATAATGATGATTTTGTTTGTTTAATGGATAAATACCCTATCAGTAAAGGACATTTTTTAGTTATTCCTAAGAATCATTATGATGATGTGTTTGATATGCCTTTAGTGGATGTTGGAAAATTGTTTGGCTTATCTGCCAAACTTGGAAAAATAGTTAAAGATGTTTTAAACGCTCAAGGGGTAAATATTGGCCAAAATAATGGTAAAGCAGCTAACCAAATTATTCCTCATGTTCATGTTCATGTTATTCCTCGTTACATTACTGATTCCAATACCAATAATTGGTCCCCAGGTGAATCTTCTGATACTGATCTATTTCATGTTTCTACTTTGATTAAAAATAAAATAAATTTCTAATTATTTGTTATCCTTTATAATTCTTAAATTTAAATGCTGATGGGCATTGATTCTTTATTATGCATGAATGACAATGTGGCGATCTTGAATGACAAACTGCTCTACCATGCAATATTAATAACATGCTAATTCTATTCCAATCTTTTTGTTTAGTGATTTTCATTAAATCTAATTCAATTGTATCTGGATTATCACTTTTAGTAAAATCTAATCTTTTTGTCAATCTCTTAACATGAGTGTCTATCGCTATTCCTTCGTTTTTATTATATCCCACTGAAAGAATAATATTAGCTGTTTTCCTTCCTACCCCTCTAATTTCTGTTAACTCATTCATTTTATTAGGGACTTTTGAATTGTATTTTTCTTCAATTATTCTTGAAGCCATGATTATATTATTAGCTTTATTCTTGTAATATCCCGTTGATTTTATTATTCTCTCTATCTCTTCTTTATTTGCTTCAGATAATTCTTTTGAATTCTTGAATCTTTCAAAAAGTACTTTTGTTGTTTCATTGACTCTTTCATCTGTACATTGTGCTGATAATATTGTTGATATCAACAGCTCAAATATATTATTATGATTTAGTGATGTTTTAATATCTGGATATTGTTTATTTAGCTTCTTGAATATTATGTCAAATTCTTTTTTATTACGCATGGCTCGTTTTCTTACTACCTCAACATTTAATTATTCCGCGTTATATAATTTACCTATTAATTCAATTAGTTAGCACATTTTACCCGTAGAAATTAATAATATTAGAGCGTGAATTCATTGTATTTGTTTGATCATAAAAAACCTATTGTTTGGGATGAAATTACTATTAGTGGGTTTAAAGATCTTTTCAATAAAATAATTGATACCAAAAAATCATCTGGTGTATCTTCTATTATTAACAATCCCGATGATCTTTTTGATCGTTGTAAACAATATGGCACTCAATATAAAAATGGCAGTTGGAGTTTTACTTCTAATATCTGGAATAGAAGTCAATCTAGTAGTGTAATTATATCTGATGATAAGGACTTAATGAAAGAGCATAAACAATTAATGCTTAGAGTTCTTGAGCAAATTCTTTGTCAGCCGTTAATTCAAGTTGATTCCACTTTAGGTTCTCCTGGTTCTAAAGTAGCTATGAAATCTAGGCTTTATTGTGATTCTCAATTTCCTGATCTTGCTTATAGGTGGAAAACTCTTAATTTTCCTGGTGATCCTGAAAATAAACCTGATGCTGAATTATTTGTAATACCTCATTATTTAGAAAATCCTAATGTTCCCGGAACCGATAATATGCTTCGTGTAATTCGTTTTCCTGATCATAATTATTCGATTGTTACTTGCAGTTCTTATCATGGTGAAATCAAAAAAGCTTTTCTATCTCATTGGATTAATCACGTCTATAAAAATGGAGGTACTGGTGAGCACGCTTCTCTTCGAGAATTCACTGTAAATAAATCTGATGGCTCCAAGAAAAGAATAGTGATGGGTATATGGGGTCTAAGTGGTAGTGGAAAATCAACTCACGGTTTATACGTATTTAATAAAGACAATTCAGCAAAATACAAATCTCTTTTTAACGTTGATATGCTAGATCTCGTTATTGATCAAGAAGTTAAAAATGATGATGTTATTGGACTTTTTGATGACTCTGTATTTGGATCTGAAAATGGCTCATGGACTAAAACTGAGGATCTTGATGAAGAGCAATTAGCTGTTTATAATTCGGCTACTTCTTCTAATGCATTACATGAAAATACTGAGTTTGATGATGACGGAAATCCTTCTTTTAAAGGTGAACTCTTTCAATATTGGTGTAAATTTAATCAAAATGCTCGTTCTATTCTTTCGCTTGACGATACGGGATATTTCTCTGGTGATGTTAATTCAACTGCCCCTATGAATATGGCTATTTTTATTAGTCCTGGATATTTTTCTGATTATGCTTGGCTTAAAATAACTGATTCTGCTTTAGATACTAAAATTCTTGCCGATGGTCGTACAACTGTTCACCCGGCTCAAACTAGAGTAGGTATCGGTGAATCTAAATATGAAAGTAGATATTGTAATCCATTTACGATGGGTGCTAGTAATTCAGATCATCTTATTAGATTCTATGATTTTATTAATTCTCGTGCTAATTCTGATTCACCACTTGAAACATATTTGATTAATACTACTGGTAGAATTGGAACTGATTATTCTTGGAGTAAAGCTTCTGTTAATGGTAAAAGAATAGATATTCCAAAACCTAAATTCAAAAATATTGGTACTAAAATAGTTCCAATAGGTGGAACTAGTCCTTCAATATTTGAAACTGAATTATTCCTTATTCAGTCTTCAAGAGAAGAAGTTTCATATGAACCTCATCCTATCTGGGGTGATAAAGTGATGGTGCCAGTAAATGTCCCTGGATTGTCTAAAAAACGATTAAATGAATTTGATCCTTTTAATTACAGAGACCTTGACGAAATGAAAAAGCTATTACGTTCACAGATATCTTCTAGCAAATTAGCTTTAGATGTTCAATCTCCTGATCTTCCTTCTGAAATATACTCTAGTATGGATTTCTAATCGTTATCTTTTTGCCTTAATTTCTATTTATTATTTTGTGAATATATTACACTAAGATATTCACTCCAATACGAATTATTACTGATTATTTTATTGTTGTTCTTTTAATTTTAGCTCCATGGAGGCCATGTTCCGCTTACTCCCCATGCAAGTAATCCTAATCCAACAATTAGTGCTACCGTCACTACTAAAAACTCAGTTTTTTGTTCAATAATTCTTTTTTTGAAAGACATTCTAACCAATTATCCTCAATTTAATTCTGCATCAAAATAAACATCTTTTTCTTACCTTCAATTTTTACTAAACCAAATAAATTCCATTTATGAAATATTGAAAAATGTACTAAAATTAAATACTAATTGGACTTAATTCCCATACTTTAACACTTTCAATACATTCATCTTGAATGGGTTTGGCAATTGGGTTATTTCTTGAAAGGAATTCCTTCATTTTTTCTTTATTATGCACGGATATTTTAAATAAAACATAACTTTTATCTGGCGCTACTGCGGGAACTGATTTTTCAATATGAGCGATGCCTTTTCTTAGATTCGTCCCTTCATCGGATTGCATCCATCCCATAAATTTTTCAAATATTCCATCTCCCGATTTAAATTTTACATATATGAGTGTTTCTTGTTCATCCATTCTAATCACTTATTCTCTATTTAGTTCTGCATCAAAATAAACATTTTTTTCTTACCCATTATGCTGTTACATTTTGCGCTATATTTCTTATTTAGCATAAATCATTGATCTAATAATAAATTTGTATAATATGAGATCTTTTTCTTTTCATATTCTTTAATTCATAATAGTTCCATTGTTGACATTTATGGATTGACCTGTTATACTTCTAGCTTCATCAGAAGATAGAAAATTCACTACATTTCCTATGTCTTCAGGCGTTTGTTCTTTACCTAATGGTCTTCTTTTCACTCTTTCCTCAAATATCTTTTTACCTTTAATTCCTTTCATATCAGGATTATTCTTTTGTATTCTTTCAGCTATTTTTTCCCACATTGGAGTCCAAACAGAACCTGGACATATTGCGTTTACGTTGATATTATGTGGTCCTAATTCTATTGCGTATGATTGTGTTAAATTAATTATTGCTGCTTTAGAAGCTGAATAAGCT
>CAZIZY010000048.1:0-5240 GCA_964544235.1 uncultured Nitrosopumilales archaeon | reverse complement strand
TCCCCCTTTACAAGGACCTCTAAAATCATTATATTGAACTCGATGACCTACAAATGTTTCAACAGAGCCATCGTCTTTTTTAATTGGAAGAGAAACCGTGATAATTTTCTTAGGAGATTTAAGAACTGAATGAATATCAGGGTCTAGTTTTAATAAAGTAGCAGCATTATTAAGCTGATTAAGTGATACGTCAAAAGGATTAGGGGTATCAGACATGGTTTAACAAAAACATTTGAGAAATAGAGACATTTAAGCTTTAATGATAGGAGAAGATAATTCAGTTATTTTTTCCATCCAATTATCAGATTTAATGATCCCACTAGAAACAAGAATACCTTTAGCACCAAGATCTAAAGCTGATTTAACATCTTCACCCGTAACGATACCAGCTCCACAAATAACAGAAACATCAGAATCAATTTTAGATATAGAATTCACTGAATCAGTAATTATATTTGGATTCGCTTTGGATACTGCAATTCCAGAACCAATTAATTCAGGAGGTTCAATAGCTATAAAATTAGGAGAAAAAGAAGCTAATGATGAAGCTTCTTTTGAGTCTTTAGCACATAAAACAGAAACCATGTTACAGTCATTTAAACGAGGAATAGAATCACGAATAACAGGTAAAGGAATACGATGTTCGCTATGATTAAGAAGAGACCCAGTAGCTCCAGAAGACAATAATATTTCAGGAACTAAATATCCAGTAGTACTACCTGCTACATTAATATCAACATGTTGGGATATCACATGAAGGTCAACAGAATTAGCAATTTCAGAAATGAAAGAGGTAGGAGGAGCTAAAATGATTTCTACTGAAAGATTTTTTGATACTTTTTCAGCAATTTTAGCCAAATCTAAAGCTTTTTTCCCTGAAGACTCTAAATAATTTTTGAAGTTTATTATTAATAATGGGGTTTTAAATTGAGGAGAAATATTAAACACCTTCAGGAAATTACGAATTTAACCGTTTAATCGGATCGATTAATCAGGATCCTCATAAGATTCTTTACGTGAACCAGAAACTGATTTAGAATCAATAGGTTTCATCTTATCTTTAAGAATACTCATAATAGAGTTATAACCTTCAGAATATTCCAATTCAGATGGAACTAAGGTAGCAGGATGAACAAATCCCTGGCTTCTCATCGCTAAAGCTTTTTTAGTAGCAACAGTTCGGATATAATCCCAATCAGGAGTAGAGAAACCGTCAAACGGCCCAGTAAGTTTTCCATTTCGCATACTAAAAACTAAAGACTGAACAATAGGGATACAAAAGTTAATTGATGATGCTGAATTAAGTTTAACAGGCATCAAAGGCATATTGTGACTTCCTCTAGTATTACCAGCAACATAATGGGGATTACTAAAAACACTACCAGCTTCTTCAGTTGCAGGAAAATTCTTTTGAGTCCTAATAAAACAAATAGGATCATCTTTTCCAACATAAGTACCAGCTATATTATGTAACCGATCAGTGGAAGCATTTAGAATAGGAACGTTATCTTTAGTATAAACAGAATCAATAACATATCTAGCAGGATACATTAAAGCAGCTTCTATTACAGGTTTATCCTCCCATAAAGAAAGAGTCGCGATTTTACCTTCTTCTACATCCATTATATTAATCACTACACCTTTAGCAAGAGAAGGATTAACAATTAACCCAGTATTACTTAACGCGTCTACAAATAATTTGTATATAGGATAATTAAATGCGCCAGGTTCAGTTTTATCAGCAGCAAAAACAGTAAATGCTTCATTAGGTCTTTCTTCAAAAGACATCTCAGCAACACCAGGACCCATTCCTTTGATATTACCAGAAAAGGAATCTTTTAACAAATCTTGACCTGCACCATAAAGACCTTCTTTTTTAGCGACATCAGTAGCACTCATAAATGCATCCCAAGCAATTTGATGTATATCATTATTATCAATTCCACAATTGTGAGTCATAACAATATGAGAATCATCACCACAATAACCCACATAATAATCAATTAGAAGATCATCAGTATCTTTTAATGAAGAATGAATAGCATTTAAAAGACCATCGCTAGGACGAGTATGACCTCCAATTCCACCTACATCGGCCTTAATTACAGAGATAGTAATGTCCAAAGATATATCAAGTTACATATTATGATGTATTTAAATAAAGAGTTCGATATAGAACCGGATTTAGGTAAATAAAAAGAATAAAGAATTAAAATTACTCAGAATAATCCAAATCTTCATCTAATACATCATCCCAACTTTCGTCGTCATCAAATTCATTTTCAGGTAATGGTTCAGCTGACAAAGAATAAAGAATAGGTGGATAAAACAAGTAGATAAAGATTAACAGTTTTTGAGCATTAAACAAATTAACAAGTTAGTTGTAATATAAAATATATGAATAAGAAAAAAAGAGAATTAGAATTTGATTCAATAGCAGTACATTCAGTTTCAGAAAATAAATCTGATTTAAATATTAAATCAGTAGTACCGCCAATTTATCAAACTTCAACATTTGAAGTTCCAAATGTGAAAACGGGAGCAGAATATGCTAATGAAGTACACCCAACTGAATTTTACACTAGGTGGGGAAATCCTACAACTAGAATACTTGAAAAGACGGTATCAGAATTAGAATATGGAGAAGACGCAATTGCAACATCATCGGGAATGAGCGCAATTTCAATGGCGATATTATCAACAGTAAAAAAAGGAGATAAAATAGTAGCTCAGAAAGCATTATACGGAGGAACCGAAGAACTCTTAACGAATGTTTTACCGCAATATGGAATAAAATACGAATTAATTGACGCCAAAGAAATAAATGAAGTTAAAAAAGCTTTAACAAAAGATGTAGCGTTATTTTACATGGAGACCCCATCAAATCCAACAATGGACATAATAGACATTAAAGAATGTTCAGAAATTGCGAATAAAAACAATATACCAGTATTTGTAGATAATACGTTTGCATCACCTTATAATCAGAATCCAATTAAAAGAGGAGCTTCAATAGTGTTACATAGTGCAACAAAATATCTTGGAGGACATTCAGATATAATTGGGGGAATAATAGTAGGAGAAAAAGAGAGAGTTAAAAAAGCTTGGAAGACTTTGAAAATATTTGGTCCATGTTTGAGTCCTTTTGATTCTTGGCTTGTGTTAAGAGGAATAAGAACACTCCCAGTAAGAATGAAACAACACAATAAGAATGCAATGGAATTAGCTGAATTTCTTTCAAATAATAAGAATGTCAGTAAAGTAAATTATCCAGGATTGGCATCAAAGAAAAATAAAACAGTGAATGAGCAGATGAAGGGATACGGAGGAATGTTAAGCTTCGAAATGAAAGGAGGGTTTAATCAAGCAAGAAAATTTGTGGAAAATGTAAAACTAGCTCGATTAGCAGTAAGTTTAGGCGGAGTTGAAACATTAGTAGAACACCCAGCTTCGATGACGCATGGAATGCTTAGTGAAGAACTTAAAAAGAAAGCAGGAATAACAGATGGTTTAGTAAGAACATCTGTAGGGATTGAAGATATAAAAGACATCATAAATGATTTTGATAATGCGATAATGAAGTAAGATGAAAAAATTAGAGATTTCAATATGATAAGAGTTCAGATAAAGAGCATATATCATCAACATTATGCAAATTATTCACTAATTTAATTATAGAATCTGATAAATCATTATTAATCACATTAGAAGATAATTTTTTAAATTTAGATTCTATTTCTAAACGAGACATAGGATTGTCAGAAGTTCCAGGTGAATTTTCAACATATTTTTCATAATTTTGCCCATCATCCATTTTAATGGATAAAATAGAAGAATATTTTGAAGGGAAAGAATTATCTAAATCATTATCATAGATAACATTGATTCTTTCTGATAAGTTACTAATTCGAGAATCAAGATATTGATCTTGAAGAAGATCATCCATCATAATTCCATTTTTAAAAGCAGCTGTAGAAAGAATGTATTGAGCGTTATGAGATCTCATTTGATTATTATCAATTACTGCTGCGCCTTTACTTGCAAATTTTAAATTTATTTCAGAAATATTTTTAGGATCAAGATTTGAATTCTGAATGAGTGATAAAAGAGCATCAACTCCTGATTGAAGAAAAGCACAACATGAATATTTTTTAAACGCAATATCAGAAAGTTCATAAGTCACTCCAAGATTTTTATTCAAATTTTCAATTTGGGGAGAATTAGTGAATGCGTTAAATATATTGTATTTACCTTCAAATACTTCAGGACCTGCTAACCCTTCAGCAGCAAAAAGAGAAGAAGTCAACCCATTTCTAGCAGCTACTCCCATTTGAAAAGGCCTAGACATTTCAGTGTGATCACTTTCCCAAGACATAAGTCCAGAAGATTGGCATCCAGCTAAACCTAAAGCATTTTTAATTTGCTTAGGATTAAGATCAAGGATAAAACTAGAAGCTGAAGCAGCCCCAAAGCAACCACAAACAGAAGACGGGTGAAAAGAACGAGAATATTGGCCACTAGGAGTAAGGGAATAACTTACTCTACTAGCTACATCTACACCAACAATTAGAGAAGAGATCATAGTTGGGCCATTAATATGTAATTTTTCACCAATAGCTAAAGAAGTAGGGAGAATAACAGCTAACGCATGAAGTATAGACCGTAAATGTATACTTTCGATATCACAATAATAAGCTAAAGTTCCATTCACTAATGCAGCATTAATTGAGGAAGTTTTCAAAGAGCTTCCTATTATAGTTGATTCAGGAGGGCCCGAATTTGATTGTGTAAAATTATTCAGAATACCACTAATAGGATAAGTTGACGAAGAAGCAGAGATCATTGCGCCTAACGTATCAAGTATTAATAATTTACAATGATCAATTACAGAAGTAGGAAAAGAATCATAGTTGGAAGAATGAATATAATTAGATAAATCATCAGAATACATAATAAATCACGAGCCTAAACTAACAAATTTAATATGTGATAATGAAGGTGAGACAATTAAAGAATTACGAACTGTCATCGATTTTAGATAATTCATATTCTAATTTGTATATTTCTGATTTAACATATTCAACTTCTTCAGGAGTAGATGCATTTAATAGCTCATAACCTAATTCTTCCCTTTTTTTATAAAGTTCTTTAATTTCTTCAGATTGAGAACCATCACCCATATATTATAAAATAAAACGGTAATCCTTAAACTTTAACGCTAAAAGAAATACAAAAGAATT
>CAZIZY010000047.1:0-5951 GCA_964544235.1 uncultured Nitrosopumilales archaeon | reverse complement strand
ATTCTGCGTCTTTTAATCTCTCAAAATATTTAACTGCATCATTTAAATCAGCACCCTTATTTTCTCTGCTCCAAGTCATTAATACTGGCATGTTAAATTTGTGGCAGCTTTCTGAAATATGTTTACCATTATAGCTGAGATCTTTATTAGCTTGTTCAATTGTTGACATTGTGGCTATCATTCGTTTTCTACCATATTCATGGTTCAACTTTAATGTTTCATATGTTCGTTTTACTTTTTCATCTGTTACCAAATGTTTGTTGAATGTGCCTTTTAACAAATTATTTCTTGTATTTTCCATTGTAGGAATTGGATTTGGATGGCCTTTTGGTCCATATATGTATTGGAGTCCTTCTGGTTCTGGTGGTATTGGAGTTGTTCCATTTAGACTATTAATCATTATTAAATTCTTGACAAGTTTAGGCCTTTCATGCGCTATATATGATATTAGAAATCCTCCATGGGAATGTCCTCCTAATGATATATTCTCTAATTTCATAGTTTCTAGAAACTTAATTAAGAAATCTCCTTGGGCGTATCCGTGATAATCTTGAGGTCCTCTTCCAGGAGTTAATCCGAATCCTATTACGTCTGGTGCAATTACTCTAAAATGCTTACTTAGATAAGGCATGGTGTCACCATATCCTGATTCTCCACATGATCCGGCTCCTCCGCCATGTATTAGTACTAATGGCTCTCCTTTACCTGCTTCTATGTAATGGGATTTGACGCCATCTACTTCAATAAATTTATCTTCCCATACTTTTTCCATATTATTCTTTAGCTCTATTTACCTATTAGTTTTTGCTTTCGTCCACATGTAAATTAATCTGTTATCTATTTCTTTAATAATCATCTTCATTTTCATTCCTACATCTATTTCATTATATGGGACATCTATTATCCATGCTAATATTTTTATTTCATCTTTAATGGATCCTACTCCTACCGTGTAAGGGATCTTTTTAATAAAAGATGTTGGCGGCATCATGACATGGGTATACGTTTCAAGTACTCCTTCTGTATCTATTTTTATCCATTTCATATTTGATTCTAAGCATTTATGACAATCTATCTGAGGAGGGAAATATTTAGTTTTACAAATTTTACATTGCGTAGTAGAAACCTTATTCTTTTCAAGATTCTTCCAAAATGTAGATATTCTTTCTGTTGGAATATCATATTGAAGAGACAATGTGTGAATTGTTTTAATTTTTTTATAATCATTAATTTCCATATTTATCACTATTGTGACAGAACTGTAACATAGCATGTATGTCCAGTTCCACCTAAATTATGAACTAGGCCTAACCCATTCTTGATTCGTGCTTGTCTTTTATTTCCTTCATTTCTTAATTGCTTAGTAATTTCTACTATCATTGATGTTCCTGTTGCTCCTATAGGGTGACCTTTTGCTTTAAGTCCTCCATCTAGATTTACTGGAATTCTTCCATCAATGTATGTGTCCTCGTTCTCGATTAATTTTCCACCTTCTCCTTTTTTGCAAAAACCTAGATCTTCATATGCCATTATTTCTGATATACTGAAACAATCATGTACGTTTGCTACATCTATATCTTTTGGGCTTATTTTAGCCATTTTATATGCCATTTCAGCTGCTTTACTTGTTGATTTAATTTCAGTAAAATTCTGTCGTTTACTAAGATTTGCTGTGTCGCTTGCTGCACCAATTCCTTTAATCCAAATAGGTGTATCGGTTAATTTTTTTGCGGCTTTTTCTGATGCTAAAACTACAGATGCTGATCCATCACTAACTGGGCAACTATTGTATAATCTTAATGGCCACGATACTACTGGTGAATTTAAAACTTTATCTAAATTAATTTCTTTTTGGAATTCAGCTAAATTATTCATAGCTCCATATTTATGTGCTTTAACTGATACTAATCCTAATTGTTCTTCAGTTGTTTTAAATTTCTTCATATGTGCTATTGCATACATTGCATAATATGCGGGGAATGTTAACCCGTAATTTTCAAATTCCCATAAATATGAACCGGCACGTCCAAGCATTTCAATTGCTGTGCTCCCTTCTACTTGGGTCATCTTTTCAACACCAATAGCTATTGCAACATCGCATAATCCGCTAGCAATATTGGCATATGCTTCTCTTATTGCCGCACTTCCTGTTGCACATGCTGCTTCTACTCTTAATAATCCTTTAGAATTAAATCCAGCATATTCATTTATAACAACTGCAGGTAGTGATTCTTCTGATAATCCACCCATTGTTCCAACTGTAACATGTTCAATATCTTTACTAGTTATTCCTGCATCAATCAGTGCTTCTTTTATTGATTCGAAAGCTAACTCGTTTAGATTTAGATCTGTTCTTCTTCCAAATTTACTATGTCCTACTCCTACTATTGCTACTTTTTCCATTAAATCTAATATTAAATCTATTTTTATTATGCTTTTTCTTTTTTTATTTCTTAACGTTTAAGTGCAGTCCTTTGATATATTATTATGTTTGGAATCTCTTTTTGAGCGCTCAATAAATGAAGTTAGTAAAATTACTACTTTTACTGATACTGATCTTTCTTTGTTCGAAACAGTTGATAAGGCTGCTAATGAATTACTTTTGGATGAATTCGAAAATTATATTGAGAGAAAATTTAATTCTCAAGCTATTGAAGTTCTTAAAAAACATGATTTAATTGGAATACCCATCAAAAAAGAATATGGAGGTAGAGGTGCCAGACCTATAGTAAGTACTCTTTGTAGTGAACGACTTGGACAGGTTGGTTTAGGTGGAAATAGCTCTGTAGGTGTTTCGATTGGTCTTGCAGGAACATGTTTAGAAATATGGGGTACTGATGATCTCAAAGAAAAATATTTGAAACCAGCTGCAACGGGTGATAAAATTCTTGCATATGCTTTAACTGAACCGGATGCTGGAAGTGATCCTACTTCTATTTCTTCCACTTTTGAAGAGGTTGATGGAAATTACGTTTTAAATGGAACTAAATATTTGATAACTAATGGGTCCATTTGTGATGCAGTAGTTGTATTTGCTTACCCTAAAGGTGATAAAAACATGTCTGCTTTTATTGTTGACAAAAATAGTGAAGGTTTTGATGTTTCGATGGAGTTAAAAGAGAAATTAGGTTTCTTTACTTCTGATACAGCTTTACTTGAGTTCGATAATGTTGTTATTCCTAAAGAAAATGTTATAGGTATTCCTGGTAAAGGATTGTGGGTAGCTTATACTGCTTTAATTAGCGGTAGAATGGGTGTTGCTACTGGTTGTGTTGGTGTTATAGAAGATTGTCTTAATTCTGTTATTGAAAGGGCTTCTACTAGAGAACAGCATGGTAAGCTTATTGGTAAACACCAGCTTATTCAAAAACATATTGCTGATATAGCTATGAGTTTAGAAATGGCTAAATGGCCTACTTATATTTGTGCACTTAAAGTTGAAGATTGGGAAAAAGATCCTCTTAATAGAGATCTTAGATTAGATGTAGATCAATCTAGTAGTATAGCTAAGCGAATTTCTTCTAAATTAGCTTTTGAATCAGCTGATAAAGCAGTACAAGTATTCGGTGGATTCGGTTACTCTATTTTATCTCCTGTAGGAAGACATTTCTTAGATACTAGGGCTACTCGAATCTATGAAGGTACTGATGAAATAATGGATCTTAAAATTGCCTCTGGTGTTTTAGGAAAGGACTTTGAAGCCTATAAATAATTATTTATTTATATTCAAATTTGTTTCTCCATTTATCTGAATATATTTGATGCGTATTCTTGAAATTAAAGTTAAAACAAATTCTTCTAAAGATGAAGTTAATTCTACTGGCGAGAATATGTTTACTGTTAATCTTACTGTTTCTCCTGAAAAAGGTAAGGCTAACAAGCGTCTCATTATTGTTTTGGCAGATTTCTTCGCTATTAACCCTCTTCAGGTTAAAATTATTCGAGGATTATCTTCTTCTACTAAAATTATAATGATTGAATAATTATTCTTTTTTTAATAATAACGTTAAATTCTGAGATTCTCTAATATCTCCTTCTATCTTTAATTGTCCCGCAAAGAATGCTTTAAATGGATCAAGTTTTGCTGAAAACATTTCGAATAGATTCTGATCAGTCGCAATTAATGTTGCTAATGGCGCATCATGTTTTCCTTTTGATACTGTTAAAGTACTGTTCTTTATTATTAAATAAAATGGTTCACTATCCGATGGTGTAAATTGGTATACTTTATCCCAATCTTTTACTTTGCTCATTATCTTCTTATCTTCTATAACTTCTTTAGATAATTTATTCATTAAATTAAAAGAATTAGAGTTCAATTATCATTAATATTGTTTATTGAAATATATCTATATTCCGCTTTTATTGTTCTTCTTCATTCTTTTTTACTGTTTCATTCTTTGTTATTTCATATGATTGTTTAATTTGCCGTATTGAATCTCGGATATTATCAATTCTAAACCTTTTTTCTTGGCTATTAATGAAAAATGTTCCTTCATCTTCATTTCTCCCAAAATAACTTCTTAATCCGTGTTTTGATGATCCTAATGTTTCTCTTTTGACTTTCTCTTTTTTAATTACAGCTGTTATTATTGTTTGGCGTTTAATTAATGTGAGAAATTTGTTTTTAGATATTGCTGGTTCATCTATGTAGAAATGATATAATTCTCCACTTATACTATTTCGAGTTAGCATTATATTCGGACATTCTAAATTTATTTTTTGAAGTAATTCCGATGATAGTGACTTTGTTATTGTTGAATTATTATGTTGGGATAATTTATTCAAATCTGTTAATGGAGTGTATTTTCTTTTTTCTTCGCCCTTTTCTTCATAGGTTTGAAATACAATTAATATTACCCTGTTCATTATTTTTGATATATAATACTCAATTTCTTTGAATTCATCAGACATTTTATCAATAATTAGAATAAATCCAATTTCATTATATTTGATTATTTGTGCTAATTCATCTCGAAGATTCATTTTTTCGCCTAATACGTTTTTAATCATCTTCATTAATTCAGGGTCTTCCTTGACCTTTTCAAGCACTTCTTTATAGATTCCATTTTCAATTTCATTAATAGTATTAGGGCTTCTTAGTATTTTATCTACATTTATTGCTTGGCTTAATACATGATTATCTTTTTTATTAGTAAGATCGTATTCAACTATCCATAATTTCTCGTTTCTAAAATCTAGGATAAAACCAATAGGAGATTCTGTCTCATTTCCCATTTTAGTGTCTTTTGTATTTACCCATTTATTTTCAATATAAATTGCTTCATTTCCGAAAATAGAACTATTTTCTTTAAGTACATCATTTTTGAGAGCTTCTTCATCATCATAATTGTAATATGTTACTTTTTTAAATCCAAACATTATTTTGATTCACTTATTATCTTTCTCAATTCATAATTGCTCCTCCGTTGACATTTATTGATTGGCCCGTTATACTTCTAGCTTCATCAGAAGATAGAAAATTCACTGTATATGCTATGTCATTTGTTGTAGTTTCTATTTTTAACGGCTGGACATTTAATACATTTTCAAATATTTCTCTACTTGTAAATTTACTTTTTTCCGGCGATTTTATTTTTATTCTTTCACCACCTTTTTCCCACATTGGGGTCCAAATATATCCTGGGCACACTGCGTTTACGTTGATATTATGTGGTCCTAATTCTATTGCGTATGATTGTGTTAAATTAATTATCGCTGCTTTAGAAGCTGAATAAGCTGGATTTCCTGTACCTGAACCTGTTCTTCCAGCTTGTGATGCAATGTTTATTATTTTCCCGTATTTTCTTTTTTTCATGTGTGGTATTACTGTTTCAATTGCTAGTATTGTTCCCATCATGTTTAGTTCAAATATTATGTCCCAGTCTTCTTCTCGTAATCTTTCAATTTCGTTAAATCCTGGTGCGCCTATGTATCTTCCTGCTGAATTT
>CAZIZY010000046.1:0-14164 GCA_964544235.1 uncultured Nitrosopumilales archaeon | reverse complement strand
AATAGCTCTTTTAGGTGCAGCAATAGGAGCAGGAGTAACGGGAATGAGACCAGTAGCCGAAATCAGTTTCATTGATTTTATAGGATTAACAATGGAAAATATTCTGAATCAATTAGCAAAATTTAGTTACATGTTTGCAGGAAATTTCAAAACACGAACTGTACTTAGAACTACAACGGGATCTCGATATCCAGTAGGATCAGGAGCTGCACAACATTCACAAAGTCTTGAAGCATTATTAATGCATATTCCTGGATTAAAGGTAGTAATTCCATCAACACCATATGATGCAAAAGGATTATTAATTAGCGCAATACGAGATGAAGACCCAGTAGTATTTATTGAACATAAACTTCAATATTTCGCAGTAAGAATGCCTAGTATTAGAGAAAAATATCCGCTACTAGTAGGACATGTTCCAGAAGAAGAATATGCAATTCCATTTGGTAAAGCGGAAATTAAAAAAGAAGGAAAAGATGTTACAATAATAGCTACAATGATGATGGTTCATAAATCTATGAGAGTTGCAGAAGAACTTAGTAAAGAAGGAATTAATGTAGAAGTGATAGACCCAAGAACTTTAGTACCATTTGATAAAAAAACAATAATAGATTCAGTTAAAAAGACCAATAAAGCGATTGTTGTATCAGAAGACTGTAAAACAGCTGGAGTTGCAGCAGAAATATCATCAATAATTGTCGAAGACGCGTTTGATTATTTAGATGCGCCAGTTATAAGAATCTCAGCTCCAGATACACCGATACCATATAGTAGACCACTTGAAGATAAAGTCATACCCAAAGAAGAAGACATTAAAAAAGCAATAAAAGAAATAGTTCAATGATTATTAGAGGCCATCTAATAAATTACCAAACGAATCTAAAGCAAAATCAAGATCATCCATAGAGATGGTTAACGGAGGTTGAAATCTAAGTACATTACCAAATATTCCACCTAATCCAATTAAGAACCCGTTACTAAGCATTTTATTTTTTAATAATAAAGCTTCTTGACTAGCAGGATTTTTACTTACCGTATCAGTAACTAATTCAATACCAATCATCAATCCTTTACCTCGAATGTCACCAATCAAAGAGTGTTTTTGAGATAATTCATTAAGACGACGAATAACATGATTACCAAGTTTTTCTGAACGTTCAGAAAGATTATTTTTTTCTACTACATCAATAACAGCCAAAGATGAAGCGCAACTAACAGGATTAGAGCCAAACGTAGAAAAATGATCTCCTTCTTCAAACGATGAAGCTATTTCATCAGAAGTAATGAAACCACCAATAGGTAACCCGCCACCAATTCCTTTTGCAAAAGTCATAATATCAGGAGTAACGTTCCAATGTTCACAGCAAAACATTTTTCCAGTTCTAGCTATTCCAGTTTGAACTTCATCAATTATAAGGAGAACGTCATGAGATCGACATATACGTTGTAATAAAGGAATATAATTATCAGGAGGAACAATTATACCACCCTCACCAAATATTGGTTCAATAATTAATGCAGAAATATCACCTTCATTACATTCTGACATTAATTTATCTAAGTTTTCAGCACATTTTTTTCCGAAATCAATTTCATCTAAGTTTTCAGTATCACGATAAAAATAAGGTGCAGGACCATAAATTATTCCGGGATAAACATAGTTGTCAAACAGTTTTCTGTATTTTTTTTGTCCTGTTAATCCTAAAGTAAGAGAAAGCCTACCATGGAATGACCCTTCCAAAGAAAATAAAAGATGACCCGATTTGTTATTAATTGATGAGTGTTTTTTAGCTAGCTTTACAGCACCATCTACAGCTTCGGTGCCACTATTAGAGAAATAAGTTCTGGTAAGATTATTAGGAGTAATATGAGCCATTTTTTCAGCAAGTTTAGGAGAAACGTCATTAAAATAATAATTAGACACATGCATATAACGGTCTACTTGATGCTTGATAGCTTTAACAACATCAGGATGGTTATTACCAACATTATTAACTGAGATTCCTGAAAAAAGATCTAAATATTCATTCCCAGAATCATCAATTAATTTAGAGCCATTAGAACCTGTAATAACAATATCTTGTCTTTTTGGAAAACATTGGACTGAATATTGATGATCAAGCTCGATATGTTTACTTGGCAATACAATAAAGCTAGTTAATTATAAAGTAATAACTCTATTGATTAATAATTTAAAAATAAAGAATAAAGTAACAATCAATACTATCCAGAGTTAGATCAAAGGCCAATCAAAAGAGGGATCAATATCAGATCTAGATAATAGATCTTCACCAATATTTTGAACTTTAGTAATCAGTTCTAATTCATCAACATCAATAAAATCACCATCTTCAATAATTATACGGCCATCTATAATTACTTCAGATATACTTCTACCATCAGCAGAATAAATTAAATTATTAACAGGATTGAATAAAGAACGCCATTCAGGTCTTAAAGTATCAAATAAAACAATATCAGCCTTTTTACCAATTTCAATAGATCCTAAATATTTATTCATGCTTAGAGATTTAGCCCCATTTATCGTTAACATTTCTAAACATGTTTCAGGGGACATTATCGAAGAATTTTGCTTAGTGTCTTTATAAATAGAGGCCACAATATTAGCGGAACGTAGAATATCCATGTGATTAGAATTATTAGCAGCATCCGTACCTAAGCATAAACAAATTTTTTTATCAACCATTTCAGGAAATTTACCTATTTGAGTTACACCAGAAGCCATTTTAAGAGCAGCAGATGGAAGATGAACGACATTAGTATTTGTTGAAGATAATAAATCTAGTTCAACATCAGATACAGATACCATATGAGATAATAATAAATCATTACCAAGAAGATTAAGATCTTGAAGGTATTCTACTGGAGATTTACCAGTTTTTTTCTCAGTAATACGAGATTGTTCTTCATTTTGGGAACTATGTAAACTAATACCAGTATTGTAAGTTTGTGATAACAATTTAGATCCAATTAAAAGATCTTTAGACGAATAATTAATAGAATAAGGCATTATCCAAACTCTTACTCGACCAGATATAGAATTATGATATTGTGACAATGTTCTCTCCATTAGAGATAAAGCTTCATCAGTATTGAGAACTGGAAGATTGATCGGGTTATCTGTATCAACTACGGAAGTTCCAATAATAGATCTACATCCAGATTTTTCAATTGCTTTTATTAATGATGGAATATGTTTAACGCTACCAGGTTCAAAAAAACTAGTAGTGCCATTTTTAATCATATCAATAATTCCAAGTAAACTAGTATAGTATTCTTCTTCAGCTGACATTTCAGACTGTAATTGAAAAACTTGGTTAAGATATTTAGAAAAGGATAAGCCATCAGGAAAAATTCCTCTTACAGCATGAGCATAACTAATATGAATGTGATTATTAAAAAATCCAGGAACAGCCAATTTACCATTAGCATTTATAACTTTATCAGCGGTTTCTTGAAGAAGATCATTCCTTGGACCAATACCAATAATTATATTATTTTCAATTAATATTGAGCCATTCAGAATAATATCTCTAGTAGGATTAAGAGTAAGAATGGTAGCATTATCAATTTTTATATCAGCCATTTCCAATAAGGATTAAAGCATTCAAATAATTATTAATCTTTACGACAATTAATGTCAAAAAAAGTAATTAATCATAATGAACAATAAAACCATAAAAAAATACAAATCTAATATTGATGAAACTTATGAACAACTTTTTTAACCGTTTTATTCGCCTTAATACAGGGCTAATAATATGCGGATTTGCGATATCTCTAATGTTAGAAGCAAGATTAGGATTAGGACCATGGATTGTTTTACATCACGGAATTTCTATTAGAACTAATATCAGTAAACAAATTTTCGGAAATAATATTGATCTAACGAGTGTAGGAATGATCGGCATAATAGTTGGGATAGCAGTAATACTCCTTTGGTTACCACTTAAAGAGCGCCCCGGAATTGGAACAATTCTTAATGTAATTTTAATAGGAATAATTATTGATGTCTGCATGTTTGTTTTTCCAAATACTGATAATTTAGTTGTTAGACTTCTGATGGTGTTAATTGCCCCAATATTAGCTGCGTTGGGCACTATTTTATACATAGGAGCAGAAATGGGTCCAGGACCTAGAGATGGATTGATGACAGGGTTAGCTAAGCGTGGAATTCCTATCGGTATAGCTCGAACTTCAATAGAGTTGATAGTACTTATAGTAGGTTTTACTCTTGGTGGAAATGTAGGAATAGGAACTATATGGTTTGCTGCGAGTATCTGACCATTTATACAATTAATGCTTCAATATAAACCGCTTAATTCTATTTTAGCTTCTGAAAGATTTCGTAAAACTTATTTGAAAAAAAGAAAGTAATGAGTTTTTCATTATTATCCTTAATAATTAATAAAATGCGGGGGGTGGGATTTGAACCCACGAACCCCTAAAGGACGGGATTTCTCACCATAAGCCATAATTAGATCTTAAGTCCCGCGCCGTTGACCTGGCTTGGCTACCCCCGCACTAGATTCATATTAATATTGGGAAGTAGATAACTTATTCGAAATATTTAAGAGAAATATTCAAACACGTTAAAGATCAGGCAGGAGGATTAGATAACGGATCTTTTTTAAGATCGCTGATTCGCTTAAGATCGGTATCAGTAAGTGTACTATAAGAAGGACCCGAAAGATCACGAGGAGTATAAGGATCTTCTAAGAATCGTAAATCATCATCAGATAATTTAACGCTCAAAGCGCCGACTGCAGAATCAATATGTTCAACTTTAGTAGCTCCAAGTATAATTGAAGTAATCCCTTTTTTGAAAAGCCAAGATAATGCAATTTGCGAAGGAGAAACATTCTTTTGATTAGATAATTCAATCACATTTTCAAGTACATCAAAATCTTCAGAACGAAAGAATCGTTGATGAAGCAAATGATCAGTACCATATCTTACAGATTGAGGAGAAAGATCTCTAGAATATTTTCCAGTTAAGAAACCTCTAGCTAAAGGACTATAAGGAATTAATCCAACCCCTTCATTTTTACATAATGGAACCATTTCACGCTCTTCTTCTCTATAGCATAAATTATGATGATTTTGCATGCTTACAAATTTTTCCAAATTAAGTTTTTTACTAGTCCAAAGAGATTTAGATAATTGCCACGCAAAATAATTAGAAGCTCCAATATATCTAACCTGACCATTTCTAACTAGATCAGACATAGTGATTAATGTTTCTTCGATAGGAGTAGTGTAATCCCATCTATGAGTTTGATATAGATCAATGTGATCAGTTTTAAGTCGAGATAAACTCCCTTCAATTTGTTTCATTATATGATAGCGGGAAAGACCATAATCATTAACACCATCACCCATTACTCCACGAACTTTACTAGCTAATACAATATCATTTCTTCGACCTTGTAGAAGTTCGCCTACAATTTCTTCAGATCTTCCTTTAGAATAAACATTTGCAGTATCAAAGAAATTAATACCTAAATCAATCGCTCTATTTATTATAGGTTTAGATTGTTCAGTTTCTAACATCCATTCAGCAGAATTACCAAAAGTCATACAGCCTAAACATATTTTAGAAACCTTAAGACCTGCGTTACCTAAATTGACATATTCCAACTAGATCAATACACCTATTCAATTTTGACAGGAGGACCAGTAAATGGCAATATATATTCGATATCAACAATTACTGCGACACCTTTTTTATCGGGATCACGATCTTTCTCAGCCTGAGGTGTTTTATCCCAAATAGAAGAGGTAAGATCATCATCATTAACTAAAGTAGCTTTTCCAAAGAAACGCCATCCAACTTTAGTATTATTATTACGAATCAAAACCATAACATTAGGATTCTTTTCAATATGAGAGATTGTAAGTCCAAAAGTTCGATCCCAAAAAGAAATACGTTTTTCATCAAAAACAATTAAACTGCCCTTAAGTGCCATATGAGGAACACCGTCTAAAGAAGATGTAGCGATGATTCCAGGATATTTTTCAATAAGAGAATTATTGAAGAGTTCTTTCATTTCATTTGTTAAAGACAATACAATTATAATATAAGGAAGATAACGGTATTAAATTTTTATTAACGAATCACCATTTAATTCTTGAAACAAGAATGAATTAATAATTATTAGAGGTTAGTGCAGTACTAAAATTCTTTTTCTTCAATTAATATAAGTGAAAAAATTAAAGCAGATATTCCAATTGAAGAAACAATAAACAAATCATAAAGAGGTATTTTTTGAGAAGTAACTATTGTATGTGCAGTTAAATAATTAAAAATAGAATAGTTCTTTAAATAAGATAATGAGTTAGAAATAGATCCTATACGGACAAGAATATACTGACTTAATACAATTATACCGGATGCAGCAAGTGAACGATTAGATTCAAAGAAAATGACGCCACAAAGTAAGGAAAGTGAGCCAAGTGAAAACATTATCATCCAAACTCCAAATAGCGAATATAATAGAAGAACCAAGTTCATTTCAACATTTAATGAAATTATAGTTTGATAAGTTAATATTAAGATAAACACAGGATACAACAAGTTGTATGTAAGAAAAACACAGAATTTTTCGAATATATAACGCCATCTAGAAATGGGATAACTAAGAATTAAATCAAACGTGTTATTATCTAATTCAGAAGTTATCAATCGGGTAGGAACAAGAATTACAGTAAAGATAATAACTAACTCCAGGAAAGTAAATAGTTCAATATAATAGAATCCTGTCCAATCAGTAAAATTAAAAGAAGAAGTTGAACCTAAAAATTCGTCATATATGGGGTTTTCAAGAAGTTTAGAGAAATTTTCTATTTCAGGAAGCATAGCAGTCCAGAAAGAGCCAAGAAGAGGAACAAAGAAAGAAAGAATTAATGGAGGAATAATGCCCCAAGTCACGTTTTTTTTCAGAAATTTCAAATATACAGATAACAATAAAACTACACCTATTGATAATATTGCAAAAAGATGTCTTCAAGAGAAGGATCTTCAATTGTTAAATTTTGAAACCTATGTTTAGATAAGAAATTAATCAAACCATTAGAATCGCCTTTAATTTTTATAACAAACGAGTTATTACGGTTTTGTTCTACTGAAATAACTGATTTCATATTCTTTATTTCATCTATGTTAATGGAAGATGATCTTGAAAAAGTAACATTTACATTTTGGGTTGATTTTCGTTGAAGAGTATTAACACTTTCAACTAGAATTAATTTACCATTCTTTATAATTGCTACACGATCGCAAATCTCTTGAACTTCATTAAGATCATGAGATGATAAGAATATAGTGATCCCTTCTTTTTTAAGAGATCTAAGGAGATCAGTGAAATTTGAAGCTATTAATGGATCTAATCCAGATGTTGGTTCATCAAGAATAAGAAAATCTGGCTTTGATGCTAAAGAAAGAAGAATGCCAATTTGTTGTTTATTCCCTTTAGATAATCCTCTAATTTTTTTTGTCAGATCTACACTAAATATTGATTTTAGATCATTAAGAAAATCTTTATTTGAATTACGAAGAGAATTAGAATAATGTAATAATTCGTCTCCTGAGAAATTATCGTATAAACCAAGATCCCCAGGAAGATATCCAATATTTTTACGAATAGATAAGGCATTTACACGATGATCAACCCCAAAGATATTGATATGACCATTTTGTATTTTTAAATAATTTAGAATTGACCGCATAGTAGTTGTTTTACCAGAACCATTTGGTCCTAAAAAGCCAAATATTTCACCTTTTTTTATATTGAAAGAAACGTTATCAACACCAATATTACATTTACCAATTACTTTATTTCCAATAGTGTAACTGGATCCATAATATTTAGTTAAATTAGATACTTCAAGAATATTTTCAGTTTTCAGAGTAGTCAATATAAAGATTAAACGAGTTAAAATTAACGAAAGCATAATTTAAGAATTACTAAAATAAAAGAATAGAAAGTAATTAGCACAATTAACGAATTAATTAACATTAACTATAGAATGTTAATGGCGCCTTGGCCGGGATTCGAACCCGGGTCGCAAGCGTGACAGGCTCACATGCTAGACCTGGCTACACCACCAAGGCACATCATTATAATGATAAAATGCAACCATATTTGAGTTTTACACTAAAAATCAAGATTAAAATAGAAATAACTTGGGTAAAACAATGTTAGTAAAGTAAGTAATAATAACATCCATAACTGAACATTAGATGTGGGCCTGTAGCTCAGCCAGGTAGAGTACTGGAGCCAATAATGGCAGTGAAGCTTTTATCTGCTGAAGAAAGAAACCCGGGGGTCTCGGGTTCAATTCCCGACGGGCCCGCATATAAAACTAATAAAAAATTAAAACAATCTAATTCTTATAGAATAAAGAAATAAATCAAATTAGATCTAATTGATTGAACCAATAAAAGACATTAGCCCCGAAGGACTTAGAGCTTGGGAAAAATTAGAAAAAGAAAAGAAGATATCTATAAGAGAATTAAAAAGGTTAGCAATTAAAAACCACAATAAAGAACATCCATTAAGGATAGTATTAGAAACCCAAGATGATGAAATACCAGTGATTAATTATATTGGTCAAATACAATTATGGGCAGAATTAACTAAATATGTTATGAAAGAATGATTGATTTCAATAATAATTTAAAGAAACAGATACAAATAAACTAAAATCATAATTAAGACAAAATATAATCCTTATTTTTGATAGTAAGGAGAAATTTTGATTTTAACGGGGTCATGATTAGAGCTCGATACAAATGCTTCGAATTTTCCTAGTTTTCTAAGAGCAGAATACAAATCAGTTTCTGACAATAATTCTTTAGACATTTGTCTAGCATGCTTATCAGAATCACATCTAAAAGAAAGATGGACCGAAGTATTCTGAAAAGCTAATTCACTATATTCAAAATCACCAGGTTGCTGGGTAGAAAGAATAATACTAACCCCATATTTTCTTCCTCGACGAAGAAGATCAGTAACCGGAGATAATTCATATGCTAATTTATGAGCTTCATCCAGAACAATTAGTAATTGTAATTCATTTTGCAATTCTCCTTGCTTTTGAATTTCATGCCATAACCATCTTAAAAAGAACTCAGACGCAGCAAGTTTAGTTTCCTCAGTGGGAAGAGATAATAATGAAAGAACAGCCCCTTGTTTTAATAGTTGATTCAATGTAATTTGAGTGTCTCCATTAAACATATCAGTTTCAAATATCGGTTCAAGCTTGTTTAATGTTGAACGGGCACGAGACCCATTTTCGCCTTTTTGTTTAGAAGCGGTTTCTAAGTTATCTTTAATTAATTCAAATCTTGGAGATTTTCTAGACCAACTAGAGATATCATTCTCAAATATTTGTTGAGATTGATAAGAATCAGATATAGCTTTTCTCAATATAGATTCTTGTTGATCACCAAGTTTGTAGATTTTAGCGAGAATACTTGAGATTTTGAATTTAACAGTTGTCGGTCCTCCTTCAAGAAGATCCAAAGGATTAATAGAATAACGTTTCCGATTCCAAAAACTTTTAGACACAGAAATATCTAAGCCAGGCCTAATTATTGAATCAATTACATCAGTATACTCATTCTCAAAATCAATAGCAAATGTAGGAACGGGATTTGAATATCCATGAAGACTAGATATAATGGATTTTATAGTCTGAGTTTTCCCGACACCTGGAACACCAACAATAAGCATATGAGGATTAAGTTCAGATAGAGGAGACCAATAATAAGATTCACCTGAAATATCAGAGCCTAAATAAATATTAAGTGAATGAGCATCATTCGATAAAGGTTCAACATGATGGTGATGTTTTATTTTTTTATGTAAATTGATATTTTTATCTGAGATCTGAGAATTAATCGAAGAAACAGCATTATCAGACTTGATAGTTTTTAACGAGTTTCGCTTATTTTGATTAAATAAAGATTTCAATAAATTAGCGAATTTATTTGACACCATCAATTAATAGAAATCAACAGAGATAGTTAACAGTTTACACTAGAAAATGATAAAAGAAGTAACATCATAAATATAATAAGATAGAATAATCTTTTGATAAGGTTTTGACTGAAACATTATTGCTTTCATTAAAAGACATAGAGGAGATAGCGACAATGAAAGAAATTATAACAGACATGGAATATCTTTTCAGAAAACTAGGTGATGGCACAGCAAAAGCTATGCCTAAAATAAAAATGGATTTTGAGAAACAAGAATTTGAAGGAATGAACGGATGGTATGTAGGAATGGCCGGATATTCAGTTTCAGAAAATAATAAGCCATTAGTTGGAATAAAATGGTTAAGTAGATTTAATACAATCTCTAGAATTCAATTACCTACACTTAATTCATTAATAATAATTAATGATCCGGAAACAGGATTGCCTTTAGCTGTGGCTGATGGTAATTTAATTACTGCAATGAGAACGGGAGCAACAACAGCGGTAGGAGCTAAATATTTAGCCAGAAAAGACTCAGAGGAAGTAACGATAATAGGTTCAGGAGTACAAGGTAAATCACATTTAATGGCGTTAAATGAGCTATTCAAAATTAAAAAAGTGAATGTTGTTGGAAGAGATTCAAAGAATACGATGAAATACATAAAAGAAATGAGTGAAGAAACCGATCTCAATATCCAACCACATAATAGTGTTAAAGAAGCTGTAAATAACTCAGATATCATAATTGCAGCCACAAATAGTAAAACACCAATATTAAATGGAAAATGGTTAAAACGAGGGTTTTTTGTAGGATCGATAAATATGAATGAGGAAATAGATGATGAATTACCCAGAATATCCGATAGAATAATAGTAGATGATCTAGAATCAATTTTAAAGAGAAGCAGTTTACAAGTAAAGATAGAGCGAGGAGCATTTTCAGCCCAAGATATTCATGGAGAATTAAGTGAAATAATATTAAAAAAGAAAGAGGGAAGAATGAGCGAAAAAGATAACATTCTTCTGATAAATGGAGGAATTCCTGTAGAAGATGCAGTGGTGTTATTTAGGTTGTATGAAATAGCTAAAAAACGAGGAATAGGGACTGAATTTAGATTCCAATAATAAATTCGGCTAAAAAACAGAATTCCATAGTGAATAGCAGTGTCAATGAATAAAAAAATATGCATAGTAACAGGATCTACATCAGGAATAGGTAAAGAGACTGCACTAGAATTAGCTAGGTTAGGTGCAACTGTGATAATACATGGTAGAGATCGTAAAAGGGGAGAAAAGATAATAGATAATATTAGAAATGATGCAAAAGAACTAAAAGCAGAATTAATAATATCAGATTTTTCAACTCTGGAAGGCGTAAAAGAATTTGCGGAAGAATTCAAAGAAAGGTACGATAGATTAGATGTTTTAATAAATAACGCAGGAATATTGATTCCAGAAAGACGTATAACTAGTTATGGTGCCGAAATGACGTTCGCAGTTAACCATGTGGCCCCATTTTTATTAACGCATTTATTGTTAGATATTATAAAAAAAAGTAAACCATCAAGAATAATAAATGTGTCATCAGCAGCACATTGGGGACCTACAATAAATTTTGACGATTTATTATCAAAAACAATCAGATGGAAGATTACAAATAATATTCCAATTAAAGGATGGAGAGAATATCAACAATCAAAACTTGCAAATATATGTTTCACGTATATGCTATCGAAAAAATTACATGGTACAGGAGTAACAGTTAATGCATTACATCCTGGAACAATAAGAACCAGAATACTTCGAGAAAGGAAAATAATTAATACAATAATGAATATTGCCCAAAATTTTCGCATTACTGGAAAACAATTAGGATCAGAGACGCCAATATACTTAGCTACATCAAAAGATATTGAAGGAATTACAGGAAAATATTATTCGAATATGAAAGAGACTAAAACTTCAACCGAATCAAATAATCAAGAATTACAAAAAAAACTTTGGGAAGTAAGTATGAAAATAATTGAAGACAATTTAGAATGAATTATGCTTAATAAAATTGATAGAATTTAGAAATTAATCAGATGCTAATTTTCCAGATTTTCCATAATGTGCTTTAGATGTTTCATGAATAAACACTTCAACAACATCAGGATCACAATTTAAGTTTTTGACAGTAGCATCAGTAACGTCTTTTACAAAATTCTTTTTCTGATCATGATTTCGTCCTTCTAATATATGACAATGGATAATAGGCATAATTTAGTATTAAGAATAAGAAGTATTTTATCTTTTTCGCATAATATTATTAAAAAGAAATAACTAGAAATTTTTAAAAGGAAAACAGATGAAGCCATTAAAGGACATTTATATTACCAGTCATCCAAGGATGAGGTGCACAAAAATATTTGTAAGATCCTTCATCAATAAATTTAAAAGTCCATTCTTCATCAGGAAGAAGATAATTCATTCGAGTAGCAGATTCTCCAAAATAATTTCGGCTAAATGAAGCAGTAACAGTATGCAATATATCAGGATCATCATTTATCCAAATAACGGTACTATTAAGACCCAAAATCAATTTGAGTTCTTTAGGATAATAGAATCCATTATTTTCAGGATCATAAGAACCAGGAAGCATTGTAACGTAAACAGGTTCAATATTAGAATGATCAGAACGAGCTAATAATGATCCAAAAGATGAAGAGTAATAGAATAAAGAAGATATGGCAATTAAAGAAAAGATAGTAGTAATAATTATTAGTGTAATAAACTGGTTATTTTGATCAGAATTATTCATAAAGAACCAATAACTTGTTTACAAGAATAATGAGATTTTGATAAGGAATCCAAGAATTAACTAAGCAAAGTAATGAAGAACAGTTGCAGCATATTTAGCTCCCATATTAATATCTCGGATAGTAGTAAATTCATTAGGGGCATGAATGTTAGATGCAGGTGGAGAACATCCAGTCCATACAGAATTTAATCCAAGAAGTTTAGTGAATACAAAATCAGGTCCAGATCCAGCAGAATTTGGGTATACAGATGGTTTTTGCTCATATACTTTTTCAGCTGCATCTCTTACAACCTTCGCTATAGGAGAAGTTACAGGAGTTTTAGAAGGATAAAGCTGTCCAATTTTAGTAACAGTAATATCATTAAATCCATTTTGAATAAGATGAGATTTAACACGCTCAAATAGTTCGTCAGGATTCATGTTAGGAACTAACCTAAAATCAATTTTAACTTTCGCTTTAGAAGGAAGAACAGTTTTTGATCCATCACCTGTATAGCCTGAACCAAATCCGCAAATAGTAGCAGTTGGTTGAGAGATCCATTGTTCTAATGCATTAGTTCCAGTGGGATTACCTAGAAAACTGGAAACCCCCCATTGTTGTTGAATTTCTTTTTCATCGAAATCGATTTCACCAAGAAGATCTTTTTCTTCTTGAGTGAGAGTGATAACGTTATCATACCATCCGTCAATAAGAATGCGATCGTTTTGATCTTTAATAGTATTAAGAGCCCAAACTAGTCTCCATGCGGGATTAGCTACTAAAGGTGCTCTCATAGAATGTGCATCACCGGTAGCTGTTTGACAATTAAGCTCAACGTAAAGTAATCCTTTCAAACCTAAATTAAGCCGAGGAGCACCATTTTCGTCTAGACTACCATCAGCAGAGATAGCTGCATCAGCTTTTAGCATTTCTTTATTAGCATTAATAAACCCAGGAAGATTTTTACTAGCAATTTCTTCTTCACCTTCATATAAGAATTTAATATTAGGAAGATTAGTTCCAGGTGTCTTTTGAAGAGTTTCTACTGCTTTTAAATAAGTAAACCCATTACCCTTTGCGTCAGATGCACCCCTACCATATATTTTACCATCATGAATTTCAGCACCAAATGGAGGATAATTCCATAAATCCAACGGTTCAGGAGGCTGCACATCATAATGACTGTATAAAAGCAAAGTTTTATCTGAATTAGGATTTAGAAGTTCACCATATACTATAGGTGCACCATTTTCTAAAGGATAAATTTTGGTAGTAATACCAAGATCCTTCATCATTCCTTCAACAAGTTTAGAACATTCTTCCATACCTATATTCTGAGCAGATATACTTTCTTGCTGAACATATTTCTGAAATTCTG
>CAZIZY010000045.1:0-50659 GCA_964544235.1 uncultured Nitrosopumilales archaeon | reverse complement strand
CACCATGATCATCACCATGATCATCACCATGATCATCACCATGATCATCACCATGATCATCACCATGATCATCACCATGATCATCACCATGATCACCATTGGGGAATAATCCTTCAGTAGAGTCGATAAGAATCAAATCTTTATTGTCTGCAGAAATAACTACTTTAGATATGAAAGATTCAAACAAAAACCCATTATAAATTAAAACATCTGCTTTTGATATAGTTTGAATGTCAGATATATCAGGCTCCCAATCGTGTATATCTTGTCCACTATCAAGTAATAATAGAATTTTTGCGTTATCTTGAACTATATTTTTAGTAAAATCATATAGAATATAATCAGTTGTTACAAAAATAAGTTCATTAGAATTTTCATTATTAATTAACGAAGAATTATTTGGAATAATAACCAAAAAAGATAATATTATAATTACTATAAGAAAACCGATAATTATATTTCTATTAATGGGCTTCAATGGAAAATAAAAGAATATTATAACCCAATTATAAATGATTCGGAAAAAAGAATGTATTTATTGCAAAAATAGATAAATTTTAAATTATAATTTATATTCACTTGATCCTATTGTGACCATATAAAGAAGTATCATAGAATGGTAATTTAATTAAAGAAATTTCCTTTTCAACTCCACGATTAACAAATGTTAATTTAGAAATATCTTTATAATTATAATCAATATATCCCATTCCAATTCCCTTTGACAATAAAGGAGAATAGCTTCCACTAGTAACTAAGCCAATGGTTTTATTTTCACATGTAATAGAATGATTATGCCTAGGTATTCCTTCATTAACTGACTGAAATGCAACTCTAATTTTATTTATGTTATTTTGATTAGATAAAAGAGATTTTTTTCCTACAAAATTTTCTTTATTAAGATCGATAGTCCATTTTAATCTAGATTCAAAGGGATTAAGTTCTTCATTAAGATCTTGCCCATAAAGACACAATCCAGCCTCTAAACGAAGCGTATCTCTAGAACCAAGTCCACAAGGAAGTAATCCTTTATCAGTACCTTTATCAAGAATTTTATTCCATAAATTAATCGCATTATAAGGTTCATTCTCAGAAGTTTGATAGATATTAATTTCAAACCCATCTGCACCAGTATATCAAGTTCTATAAATTAGTATAGGATTTCCATCAATTTGAGTTTTGGAGTGTTGAAATCGATTAATTGAAGATAAATCAATGTCAACCAATAATTTTAATATTGATTCCGCTAATGGGCCCTGTAAAGCTAAAAGTGCAGTGTTAAATGTAATATCATTAATATTTACAGAATATTGATCGGAATGAGATTTAAACCAATTAAGATCTTTTTCTCTGGTTCCAGCATTAACAACTAACATAAAATCATTATCAGAAAGTCGATATACGATTAAATCGTCAATTATTCCTCCATTTTCATTCAATAAAAGAGTATAAACACACGTATTTTCCTTGATTAGTTTAATATCAATAGGAAGTAAGTGATTAAGAAAGGAAACAGAGTCTTTTCCAGAAATTTCTACTCGACCCATATGTGAAACATCCCTTAATCCAGCAAAGTTTCTAGTTGCTAGATGTTCATCAATTATCCCATTAAACCAAAGAGGCATATCATATCCTGAAAATTCTGTAACGTTAGCATGTTCTTTATGATAAGGATAAATTGGAGTTCTTCTTTTCATTAGTTAAATAACTATTTGTTACTGGTAAATATATGATACCATATTAAAAAGAGAAAAGCAATAATGGCGACAAAAAAAATAGAAATCCTTTCAACGGAAGTAGAATTTCAAAAAGAAAAATTTGATTTATTTAAAGAAATTCTCAAATTTATACATAAATTAGGAGTAGAATTAGATGACGGAGATATTATTTCTATTTCAAGCAAATTTGCAGCTTTATCACAAGGACGTATTGCAGAATTAAGTAAAATTAATCCCTCTCATCAAACAAGAAAAATAGCATCAGAATATAGAATTCCAGAACAATTAACTGAATTAATAATCAGAGAAAGTGACTCAGTTTTTGGAGGAGTTCCAGGATTTTTGTTAACATCAAAAGACGGACTATTTGCTCCGAATGCTGGAATAGATCGTTCTAATATTAATTCAGGACATGCAATAATGTATCCCAATAAACCATACCGTCTAGCAGAACAAATAAGAATGATGATCCTCATTAAGTTAGGAAAAAAGGTCGGAGTTATTTTAACAGACAGTAGACTTTTACCAGGAAAACGAGGTACGACTGGAATAGCTATTGCTTCTTCAGGATTTGAAGCTCTAAAGGATGAACGTGGAAAAAAAGATCTTTTTGGTAATTTCATGGTAGTAACTTCAATTTCTGCTGCGGATGATCTTGCTTCATCTTCTCAATTATTAATGGGGGAAACAAGAGAAAAAAGGCCAATAGTAATAATTAAGAATTCAGGAGTTAAAATAGTTGATAAAGTCAACAATCCAAAAAAATTAACTGTTGAACATAGTGAATGTTTGTATTTAAGAGAGCTCGTAAATAAAATTATTTAGAATCATCATATGAAACTATTGGAGAAATATCTAATTCAAAATCACGGGAAGAAAGAGGAGAATTACATGAGTTACATTTACCGTCTGTTGATTTTAGAATGTCTCGAGTAGATCTAAGTTCTAATCCTCTATAAAGAGCAGAGCCACATTTATTACATAATATTTCAAGAGTCATATTCGAAATTATAAGTACTTAGTTTAAAAGAAATATAAGATTTTTCTATAAAATAGCATTATGTTTTATATTTGTATAAATAAATGCCTTAATAATGGCTCAAGATAACACAATTGAAGATAATAATCGACTAACAAGATTATCAGAAGCTCATATTAAAGAAACAACACACAATAGAACTGTCGAAGATTATCTAGAGATAGTTTATGAATTAATCAAAGAAAAGGGCTATGCTTCTATGACAGATATATCAAATCATTTACATGTTAAAGCGTCAAGTGTAACTCAAATGATGAAAAAACTTGATGAAGAAGGATATTTGATATATGAAAAATATAGAGAAATCAGATTAACTCAAGCAGGAGAAGAAATAGCTAAAAAAGTAAGAGAAAGCCACATTCTATTAATAGAATTCTTGAAAATTATAGGAGTTAAAGAAGAAATAGCTAACAAAGACGCTGAAAGAATAGAACATTATCTTAATTCAGAAACAATGAAAAGATTTGAATTATTTGTAAAAGTTATAAAGAATAACCCTAAATTATATGAAAAATTAAAAGAAAATATAAAAGAAAATGAATATTTATTAGAATCGAAAAAATAAATAATAAAACAATGTTTGAATTAGAAAAATTACAAATAAGTGGATTAGGACATTCTTCATTTAAAATAAAAGAGGAAAAAACAATCTATATAGATCCATATCAAATTAATGAGAAAGATAAAGCAGATATTATATTAATTAGTCATGATCACTTTGATCATTTAGAGATAGAAAGTATTAATAAAATATCTACATCTGAAACAACTATAATATCACCACCTTCATGTAAAGATCAGCTTAAATCTGTAGAATCTAAAGAAATAATCTTTGTAACCCAAAATGATGAAATTGAAATATTAGGTATAAAAATAAAAACAGTACCAGCACATAACACTAATAAATTTAAGGAACCTGGAAAATTTTTCCATCCTAAAGAAGAAGGAGGAGTAGGATATATCTTAACTATTTCAGGAACTAAATTGTATTATGCGGGAGATAGTGATCAAATTCAAGAAATGAATAATATTAAACCTGATATTTTATTAATTCCAGTAAGTGGAACATATGTAATGACTTGGGAAGAAGCAGTTAAAGCTACATTAGATATTCATCCTAAAATTGCTATTCCTATGCATTGGGGAGCGATTGCTGGAAGTATCGAAGATGCAAAAAAATTTAAAGAAAATGCTTCTTGTGAAGTAATAATATTTGAAAAAGAATGACCATTTTATCAAGTATAATATTTAAGAGATGAATTAAATAGGAGTATAGATTTCTTTTGCTATTCCTTGTTTAATAAGTAAAATAGCATTCTGAAAAGGAATTAACCCAACATCTTCAATTTTAAATGGTCCATAATTATTAAGATCAGTACCAACAAAAGAATTTGTAGGTTTTAGAAATGATAGAAGAATATTCTTAGAAAGAATTTGTGAAGATATTGATTCAAGAACTGAACTTCTTCCTTCTTCTATTGACAAAATTAGATTAGATTTTCTCTTTTCTATTTCGTGAACAAAGTTCATAAAATATTTTTCTTCAGAAGTAAGATTATTAAAGTCTATATTAGAATAATCACCATTATGATTTGTTATTTTTTGTAAACGTAATTGAAGTAAGCTAACAGTCATTTTAGATAATAAATTAACTCTAGAAGATTTTAATTGACTATTAATGTCATTATTAATATGAACACGTTTTAGATTTTTAATAATTGAAGCCACTTCAGTATAAGTATCATTAGGTATTGAACTAAGTTCTTGTTCACTAATTTCTTTTTCTAATAATTTTCCAATCTCTTCTAAATTAATCATTTTCGAATTAAACCACCTCAGCTAATCCTTGACCCATAAGATAAACACTCATGTAAAAAGGTAAATTAACAATTTCACCACTATTGTATGGACCAAACTTTTGATCCATTAATGTAATAACAGGTATTTTCCTAGTCTTTACTTTACAAAGTTCATCACTGAAAACAATTGGATCTACAAAAGGATTAAAATTATCGAGATCACATTGACATTTAACAAAACCAGTTTCTCCATGAAGAGTATTAGGTAATCTGAAAATACGATGTATATCAGTAGTTACTGCAGAATCAATAGAAACTCCTTTAATTTTTGACATGTTACTAACCTGTTTATTAAGCCACCTATAATTTTTTTGGGTAATTTTTTGGGCTAAAGAAACTTTAGAACCGTCTATATCATCAAAATTTTCATGAAATCCTCTAGCAATTCTACCACGCCAACCAGATTCAGAAACTTCAGGTAAAGTTTTAACGAGATCTTCGTATATAGAAGATTTAGAGATTCCAAGAGTTTCAGAATTAACATGTAATCCAGATATATAATCAGCCAATTCACTTCTTGCAGGTTGATCTAAATCCAAGAATTCCTCAGCTTCAATTGTAAGATGATATCCCATATGACCAGAGAAAAAGATTTCAGATTTTTTCAGAGACATTCCGAGTTCGTCAAGAATTTCAAGTAATTTAAAAACTTCATTTTTAGCTCCATCTAAACAAATTTGGCAAACCCAATTAAGTTCGCCAAGCTTATCTGACAAACATTTTTTACAAGTTTTTGGTCTTTTACCATAACGTGATAATCCGCAGCTTTTACAAAACCAATAATCATGTTTGTATTTACATTTACTTACTAAATCATCACAATCAATATCAAAGGCTATTTCACCTCCTTTCCATCCTTTTACATTCATTTCAGCTTCAGGATCTTGATAAAATGAAACAGAATAATATACAGATTTAGGTACGTGTTTAATTATTAAAGCTCTAAGATCTCCAAGAGAATTAAATGAAAGATGACGAATCATTTGAGAATTAAATCGAAAATATCCAAACTCTCTTTCTTCAAATCTTTTAGGCATAATGATATTTTCGATATTACTGTAATAATATTCGCGATAAAGTTGCTGAATTAGCTGAATTGTGGAATTATTCAAATCAATTAATCCTTTTTTATTCGTTTAATACCGAATTGAGTTGGACTTTTAATTGTTCCACATTCAGCCGTTTTAAAACAAAAGTTATGAGTTTGAAGAGTTTTACAAAGAGGAACATTATAAGATATTTTTCCTCCTTTTAATCCAGAAACATGTTCAACTTGATATTTTGTGATTTTTTCATTAAAATCAGGAGCTTTAGAGAAATAATCTACAATATCATCAACCGTTTTACCAGTTTTTAAAAGATAAGTAGCCATTAAGAATCTTCCAAAATGTGGTAAATTTTTACCATTTTGTATTAAATCTAATGCTTTCATAACACAAGGAGGATATTTGGAAGGGGAAATAATAGTTAATTTAGGTCTAGGTCTAGGAACATATGATCTAATTTCTTCAAGAATATCTTCAAGTTGAGATGGAAGCTTAGGAATAGAAATATCAGTTATTTTAGTATAGATTAAGTCACTAGTTTCGTCTCTGATTAACCGTATGAGATCGTGAGTATTGAGATAAACATACCCTCGTTCTATAGGTTTGCTAATAAGTTTCCAAGGTTCACCATGTATTTTTGTTGAACGCTTTAAATATTCAACAACAGGAATTCGAAATTCATATAATTTTGAGCCTGAAGTAAAAGATACTTCTTCAATAGGAATATTTAACATGGTTTTGAAGATAAAGATCACAAGATCTTTATTCTTTTCTTTCTCCATTAAATGCTCTACTCTAATAGCTTCCGCAAAAGAATATTGTGGAATAAAATGTTTGATATTTGCGGCTTTAACTAGCATCAATGAAACTGGAAAAGAAAGTAACTCGACATCATAATCATAAGATTTGTCAGAAACTTCTTGTCTTTTAGCTGCCTCTATAATTCGCTCTTTAGCTCGATTAATAATATTATCATTAGATCCGTCAACTAAATTAGATATTGATAGTTCTTGCATTTGAACAAATTTACCTGACTCAGGTAAAAATGGATATTTTGCGTAATCACCTCTTCCTAGTTCCAATATAATAATCTATAATTATAATAGTAGTAAATGCACTTATATTTTATTAATTAATCAACTAAACTTCTTCAATTCGTGGAGCTAAATAAAAGCAAATCAAACCGCCTTTATCACCAAGCTTAAGTTCTAATTTCATAGGCATCTTACTAGAATAATCTAAAGAAACACTATCATCAGCAGTAATAGAAGCTTTAGTAATGTTATTCAAATAATCAATACTATACATTGAATTACTAGCTTCAGTAACATTAAGTTCCAATAGATCCTCATTACCTTTATCTAAAATTGCGGAAGCCTTTCCAGTATCACTTTTTCCAGAAAAAGTTATGCTATCGGTAGTAGAAGATAATATAACATGATCAGAAACCGTAGAAATATCACTTAATAATTGTTGAAAAATAGAACCTTTAAGAATAATCTTAGAATCAAGATTTAACTTTGGAAGTGGAGTTGAACCAGAAGTACTTTCAATTAAATGAAGGTTGAATTCTCTAGAATATGTTCCTTCAAATTTTATTTGTAGAAGTTCATCATCACCTAAAGAGAATTCTACACTGTCTTTTTGGTTAGCTCTTCTTATGAGTTTATTAAGATCTTCGACTCTTACAGCAAATTTAATTTGTTCATTGCATTCATACTTTTCAAATGCAGTATTAGGCCAAAAAACATCAATTAAAGCTATATGAGAAGGATCCATTGCTCGAAAAGACAATCCATCAGCTGTAGCTTCAAAATTAGCTTCTTCTACTATTGAAGAAATAGAACTAATCATAGTTCTCCAAGGAGAAGGTGAAGAAGTTTTTGATACGAATTTCACAAATTGTCAGATATAATTTATTTGTGCTAGTCTTTAAAGGTTAAGTTACAAATTATTAGAGCGTCGATTAAGAAATTGAGAGAATAAAATGATAGTGGCAAAAATACCGAGAATAGCTATTAAAAAGAAAGCAGGAGTAAACGATTCATATTTATCAATTAGAAAACCAATGATAGTTACTGATATTGAACTAGAACCATAACCAATAGTATAAAATAATCCAATAATCATTTCACGATCTTTTTTATCAACAATATCAGAGATATGAGATTGAAGAAGTCCTGAAAGAGAAAAAGCAGTAAAAGCCAACATGAAAAGATGTATAACTAATAGAATACTGAATGAATCATAAAGTGCAAGTAAGAAAATCATTATTGAAGAAATAAAGGTAGCTAATATAGCTGATTGTATATGTCCAATTCTATCAGAAAGTTTTCCAATAATTAATGGGCCAAAAATACCTCCACTAACAGCAATTGAATATACTATAGTCATATCAAAAATGTCTAAATTAATTGCATCGACAAGAAATAATGGAGTATATTTAACGATAACACCCCAACCTGTTCCCGCAGTTATTAATGATTGAGCAATAATTATAGGAACAGCCCCTTTAATACGTAAAGCTGAACGTATATCAGTTAATACGTCATTCAATTCGTGTTGAGCTTTAGATTCACTATTTTGAAGATAATGAATCATAATTACGCCTAAAATTAAAGGTGGAATTACTGAAAGTAATAAAGTCTTTTCCCAACCGATAGTTACAGACAAAGTCCCCATAACGATTGGTCCTAATAGAGTGCCTATATTGGATAAACTAAAATGAAGGCCAAAAGCTTTCCCAATTTCTTTATTATCATATTGATCAGATATCATTGTAGAACCAATAGGATGTTGAGCTGCAGAACCAAATCCCCAAATAATTTTAGCTATCAAAAGATGAAGGAAATTAGTAGCAATACTCATTACGTAAAAACCTAAAGAGATAATCATTGTACCTATTCCTAAAAGAAAGCTTTTTTGGAAATATCTAGTAAGTATTGTAAAAAGGATTTGAAAAGATCCTCCTGTAATTGAACCTGCGGCAATAATTAAACCCAGTTGAGTATAATTAAGTCCAAGATCGGCCATAATAGAAGGATAAAGAACAGATATACCTTGAGTAAAATGTTGTAACATATGTCCAAGAGTTACTATTAATAGCACTCGTTTAGGAGAAGGAAATGTTTTAGATGAATTAATACCTATTTTCATTTGGTAATTTTCCAGCCATTTATTATTAAATACGATTATAAATATAAAGAAATTTAAGAATTAAGCATAAACTCGCCAAGTGTGTTTACATTTTGTACATCTATAGAATTGAGTAGTTGATTCATCACCGCCTCGAGTCTGAAGTAACCACCAAAATGCTTCTCTACCATCACATTTAGGGCAATTAGCCTGAGTAGTAGGTAAAGTAGGGCCTTCATCACCCGAATCTGTTATTTCTACAATTGAATTATCATCTTTAGAAGCCTCAATTCTAGTTGAATTAATATCAGTTATTTTTTTATAATAACCACAATTATCACAAGCTTCAGCAGTAAGGAGATCATCATCTAATTGCACTTGTCTTGGAGTTAATCTTGTATCACAGTCAGGGCAGAAATTCAATGAATATCACCACAAACTAGGATGTAGATTTTTTAATAGACTTTTTAGCTTCAGCTTCTAGAATGTCAATATTTTTAATTGCTTTTTTAATAGATGCTTGCAAAGATTTACCAGGATCAGAAGATTTAGTTCGAACCGAAAAATTAAATGTTTTAGTTAACGGATGAGAATCAGTATAACCAGAGAATGTAACTTTAGGATCTGAAAGTAATTCATGATGAATTAAACTAGATATAGAAGTATCTTGAGAAGTTATCTGGAATTCAATAAATTCTTTTTCTTTAGATATTAAATCGATTTTCATGTTAACACTACTTATTCGGATTAAAAGATAGTTTTAAACTTTTATAATTTTTTACGAAGAAAAACTTTGATTATAATGCTTGTTTATAAGAACCCAAAATTTTGATAGAGTTACAGTGTTTTTTCAGATTCTGAAGTGTAGATCTACAAAGAGTTTCTTTTTTATTACCTTCAAAATCTATATAGAATAAATATTCCCATGAATTACCTTTGATTGGTCGTGATTCGATTTTCGTAAGATTAATTTTCCTAGAAGCGAATTCTCCAAGAGCATGATACAAGGAAGAATGAACATGTTTAAGATTGATTATAATTGAAGTTTTATCATTTCCTGAAGGTTCACAATCATTTTTTGAAAGAATTATAAAACGAGTGTAATTAGATTGATTAATAGAGATATCTTTTTTTAGAATTTGAAGATCATATATTCCAGCTGATCTTGAGCTTGATATTGCTGCAGAATCCATTAGTTTCTCAGAGGCTATCAATTTGGCGCTACTTGCAGTATCATAATATGGAATAGTTTCAAATCCATTTTTCTCAATAAAAGGAAGACATTGAGAAATTGCTTGTTGATGAGAAAAAACTCGTTTTATTTGAGTTATTTTTGTTCCTTTGTTTGCTAATAAATGATGATCTATTTTAAGGAAAACTTCACCACATATTTTTGCTTTAGAAGTGTATAACAAATCATAAGTTTGATTTACACTGCCTTCAATAGAATTTTCAATAGGTACTACTGCATAATCAAAATTATTTTCGGAAAATTGCTGAAATATTAAGTTAATAGTTTTAAAATTAACAGGTATTAATTTACCATTAAAAAATTTGTAAGATGCTTCTTCGCTATATGAACCTGAAGAACCTAAAAAAGCAACCTTTGGACAAGACTTCAAAAGAAATTAATCCAAATAAACAGAAGTGAGCCAATTCGAATATTTTTTATTACGTCCATGGACTAAATCTTGATATGATTTTCGTAATTTTGAAGTGATTTTTCCATTTTTACCGTTTTTTACTTTTCTATGATCTATTTCTAGTATAGAAGTGACTTCAGCTGCGGTACCAGTGAAGAAAGCTTCATCACATGTATAAAGTTCAGTTCTAGAAATATTTCTTTCTACAACATTAATTTTTAAATCATTAGCAAGTCTAATTACAGTATCACGAGTTATGCCATTAAGAATAGAAGAGGAGATTGGTGGAGTATGTATTTCATTATCTTTAACTATGAAAATATTTTCAGCTGAGCCTTCACTAACAAAACCTTCATGATCTAATAATATAGCTTCATCATATCCATTATTAAGAGATTCAAGTTTAGCTAATACAGAATTAATATAATTACCAGTAGCTTTTGCTAAAGGAGGAGTAGAAGAATCAGATATTCTTCTCCAAGATGATGTACATGCATTAAGACCGTCCTTTTCAAAATAATTCTCGAAGCTAACGGTACAAATTGCGGTATGAATAGGGAAACCAGTGAAATTTAACCCAATTCCACCGTATCCTACATAAGTAATTGGACGAATGTAAGTTCTTCCTTTCATATTATTTTTACGTATGAGATCAATAACTGAAGAACATAAAACATTAAGATCATAACCAATATCAATATAATAGATTTTAGCTGATTCAAACATTCGTTTAATATGATCTTCTAATCTAAAAATTAGTAAATCATTTTCAGTTGGATAAGCCCTAATTCCTTCAAAGATACCAGTTCCATAATGTAAAGCATGAGACAATATTGAAATATTTGCTTGATCCCAATCAACTATTTTACCATCCATCCAAACATATTTAGGATTCTTGATATTCAAGGATATACATAAGATGTTATAATGTCATTAATTATAAGATTTGTCAATATAATTAATTAGAACTGAATAATTGTCCAAAATAAGATTTTTCAATAGCTTTCATTTCAATTTCATTAGATGAGTTAGCATAATCCTCAAGTGCATTTTTATTTAATTGAAGGAAATGAGGCCCCCATTTAAAGATATTAAGAATTTTCAAACTAAGATCGTTGAATCCAGAAATAAATAAAGCTGCACTTAAAGCTTCTACTGAACTTAAGACGCCAACTTTTCCATAGTTAGTGGGATTAGCAGGAATAAGTAAAGGTAATCGTTTATTATTACCATTGAGTTTTTTTGTGAATACTTCATTAGTTCTTTTCCAAGAACAATCTATACCCACAAGGCCTTTTTTCAAAGAATTTTGATCTAGAGGAGTGAATAATTCTGTTGAAAATGGATTAAGAACTATAGAATTTCGAGGTATACGGAATTTATTATTCAATGGAATAGCGAGATTGTGTCTTAATAATTTAGAAGCTGTACATTTTTTAGGATCATCTTGACGAAAATTAAGAATGAATATTTTAGGATCGTGGGTAATATTTTTAGAAAGTTTCAAGTGATTAATATCATTAGAATAATTCAAAGTTTTATAATAAATTTTAAGTGAAAAGTAATATTTTAAGAATTACATTATAATTGAAGTTATAGAGAAACATAATTATTAATTTAAAGTTAAATATTACTTAATTTGTAAATGACTTAATAGACGTGTCAACTCAAAGAGGTACATATAAAGTAATTGTGAAGATTGAGAACAAACCTCTTATCAAGGATCCTGAAGGAGAAGTTATTTTAAGAGACTTATTAATGAAAAATAATTATAATCAAGTAAGTAACATTCGTACAGCTAAATTATTAAAATTTGAAGTAAAAGCTAATAATTCAGAAAATGCAAAAAAGATAATTAAAGAGATATGTGATGAACTAAGGATCTATAATCCGTTAGTAAGTAACTGCATAATTGAATTGGAAGAAGAATTATGATTAGAATAGCCATAATAAGATTTCCTGGAACTAATTGTGATAGAGACACATTACACGTAATAAAAAATATCTTAAAAATAAATACTGAATTAGTATGGCATACTGATAATAATATAGATAAATATGATGTAGTAATTCTACCGGGAGGATTCTCTTATGGAGATAATCTTCGAGCAGGAATAATAGCTGCTCATAGTCCTGCTCTAAAAATTATTAAAGACATGGCAAATAAAGGAAAACCAATATTAGGAATTTGTAATGGATTTCAAATACTTGTTGAATCGGGACTTCTTCCAGGATCATTATTATATAATTCTTCATTAAAATTTGTCTGTAAATGGATTAATGTAAGGGTAAACAATTATAAAACTTCATTTACTTCAGACTGTAAAAAGTCATCTATTCTAAGAATGCCTATAGCTCATGCAGAAGGTCGATATTTTATAGATAATAAAGGACTAAAAGAATTAGAAAGGAATAATCAAATAATATTTACTTATGTTAATGAACAAGGTATAAAAAATGAAGAATCTAATCCTAATGGATCATTAGAAAATATTGCTGGAATAAGTAATATAGAAGGGAATGTTGTAGGATTAATGCCTCATCCTGAAAGAAGTTCAGAGAAGATTTTAAGCCCTTACAACAATGATGATGGAATAAAAATAATCCAATCAGTTGTAAATAACTTAAAAGGGTAATTTTTAATGAATAATAATATTTTATCTCAATTTTCTTTAACTGAAAAAGAAATTGAAGCAATAAAAAACAGGTTAAAAAGAGAGCCAAATGAATTAGAAATAGCAATGTTTGACGCTGAATGGTCAGAACATTGTAGTTATAAATCCTCGAAAAATATTTTAAAGCAACTTCCTACTGAAGGTAAAAATGTACTATTAGGTCCAGGATTTGATGCTGGAATTATAGACGCGGGAAATGGAAATGTAATAACTATTCATGTTGAAAGTCATAATCATCCTTCAGCAATAGATCCATATGGAGGAGCAGCCACAGGAGTAGGTGGAATATTAAGAGACATAATTTCGGTAGGAACTAGACCAATAGCATTATTAAATGCTCTTAGATTCGGTGAATTCGAAACTAGTAATCGTTCAAAATGGTTATTCAAACAAGTTGTAAAAGGGATCGGAGATTATGGAAACTGTGTTGGAATACCTACAGTAGGCGGAGAAGTTCAATTTGATTCTTCGTTTGAAAGAAATTGTTTGGTAGATGTAATTTGTATAGGCTATGGGAAAGAAAATGAGATTGTTTTGGGTGAAGCTAAAAATGTAGGTGATTTAATAATAATAGTAGGAGGAAAAACTGGAAGAGACGGAATTCAAGGTGCTTCATTTTCATCTCAGAATTTAGGCGTGGAAAATGAAGAAGATAGAGCTGCAGTACAAATACCAGAACCTTTCACAAAAAAACAAATTCTAGAAGCTACTTTAGAATCAGTAAAAACGGGAAATATTACTGGCGTAAAAGATTTAGGTGGAGGTGGTTTAACTTGTGGATTATCTGAAATTGGTGATAAAGGAGGAACTGGGATTCAGATGCAAATTGAAAAAGTTCCCGTTAGAGATTCAAATATGTCTTCAATGGAAATAATGATATCAGAATCTCAAGAAAGAATGTTATTTATAGTAAAACAAGGATACGAAAATGAAATATTCAAAATATTTGATAAATATGATTTAATTTATTCAATTATAGGAAAAGTAACAAAAGATAAACAATTAGTAATCAAAGACGAAGAGAAGATAATAGCTAAACTTCCAATTTCATTCTTAGCAAATGCGCCAGAAATCTTTCATAAATCAAAAAAGCCAGAATACATAAAATTAATGGAGAAGTTTGAAAAACCAAACCAACCAAATAATCTTGGAAAAGTATTATTAAAGTTACTATCTTCACCAAATATCTCAAGCAAAAAATGGGTCTACGAACAATATGACCATGAGGTTGGAGCAAGTACCGTAATTAAACCTGGTAAATCAGGAGCAGCAGTACTACGTTTACCTAATAATAGATATCTTGCATTAAAGGCGGATGGAAATTCAAAGCATTGCTACATTGATCCATATAATGGTTCAGCTGGTATTCTTGCAGAATCATGTAGGAATATATTAAGTGTTGGAGCTAAGCCTATAGCAATGGTAGATCATTTACAATTTGGAAACCCAAATGATCCTGAGGTATTTTGGTCTTTCACTGAATCAGTAAAAGGAATGGCTGATTATTGCAAAGCAATAGAATTACCATGTGTAGGTGGAAAAGTAAGCTTCTATAATGAAGATGAAATTGAAAATAAAGCAATTAAACCTTCACCATTATCATCAGTAATAGGATTCATAGACGATCCCTTAAAGATTAGAAGTTTATTATCTCAAAAGAAGTCAAATATAATTTTATCAATAGGAATAACCAATGAAGAGCTTGGTGGATCAGAATATTATGAGCAAATCCATAAAGTGGTAGGTGGAAAAGTACCACAAGTAGATTTTAAATATGAAAAAAGGTTACACGAAGCTTATCTAAGAGTGTCAGAAGAAGAATTAATTGATGCTTCAATAGATTGCTCACAAGGTGGAATAGCAACAGCGTTATCCGAAATATGTATAGAAAATAATTTAGGTGCAAAAATAAATATAGATTCTATTAACCATAATTGTAAAAGACATGATGAAATGCTATTTTCTGAGTCACATGGAAGATTTTTGTTAACAAGTTCAAAAAATAATTTAGATCGAGTGATGAAAATTTTTAACAAATATTCAATTCCTTGTAATCAAATAGGAGAATTAGATTCAAACGAGATAATTATTAATTCTAATAAAAGAAATATTCTTAATGTTAGACTCGATGAAGTCAAAGATTCATATGAAAATAAAATATCAAAGGTGATGAGAGATTAGCGCTAGAGAAAAATGTGGAATAATAGGAATCCAAACAACATCAGAAACGAATGTTATTCCAATGGTAATAGATGGACTAAGAGCTCTTCAGCATAGAGGACAAGAAGCATGGGGAATTGCTTTACCTGGATCAAGACCTTTTAGATGGTTAGGATTAATAACTGATGAAATTCAAGCTGCCCAATCTTTATCAGAATCTGCTAAAAGCGAGATGGCGATTGGACATACCAGATATTCAACTGTAGGTAGTACTGTTTTTGAGAATGTTCAACCTATTCAAATTGGAGAAGAATTTTCGATAGCTCATAATGGAACAATATCAGATACAAGTAAAATTGAAAAAATCATTTCTAAAGAGTTTGATATTCCAGAATGGGCAAGTGATACAACAATTATAGGGTTAAGGTTAATGCAAATTCTTCGAGAAAATAATGGAAAATGGTTTGAATCTTTTTCAAAGCTTAGTAAAGAAATAAGTGGTGCTTATTGTTTTGTGATATTAACTAAGAATAAAGAATTATTTGCAGTTAGAGACGAAAATGGATTCAGGCCATTATGTATAGGATGGAATAAAAAGAATCAAACACACGTAATTGCTTCAGAAAGTTGCGCATTATCAATGCTAGATGCAGAACTTGTTAGAGATGTTAAGCCAGGAGAAATAATTAAAATAGATGGAAAAAATATTCGATCACATATTTTTAAAGAAACAAATAATCATGCTCATTGCTCATTTGAGTATACCTATTTTGCTCATCCAAGTTCAACTATTGAAAATGTTAATGTTTATCAAGCACGTAAGAATGTTGGAAAGATTTTAGCAGAACTCTATAAAGTAAAAGGAGATGTAGTAATACCTGTTCCCGATTCTGCAAGACCGGCAGCTTTAGGATTTTCGGAGGCATCAAGAATACCAATAGAAGAAGGTTTAATGAAAGATAGATATGGAAAAAGAGGAGGATTAAGAAGTTTTATTGAGCCCGAACAAAAGGAACGAGTAGAAATTAATCGTAGAATAATAGCAATAGAACAAACAGTTAGGAATAAAGAAATCATATTAATAGATGACAGTATAGTAAGAGGAACTAGTTCAAAAAGAATGATTGAGACATTAAAGAAAGCTGGAGCTAAAAAAATTAAACTTTTAGTAACTTTTCCTCCTCTTAGGTATCCATGTTATGCTGGAATAGATTTTCCAACAAGTGAAGAATTAATAGTAAACAATGTGACAGATAATAATTCAAAAATAGAAGAGATAAACGAAAAACTTTCTCAAGAACTTGGAATTGAATTTGTAGGATATAATACATTAGAAGGATTATCCAAAGGACTAAAAATGGCGAAAAATGAATTATGTACTTCATGTGTAACAGGAGATTACAGTTGTTTAGATATTGATCCTCAATATACTGATCGAATGAAAAAATGAAAAATTATAAAAATAAATTGTGAATGATATGACTTTAAAAATAGGTATATTAGTTTCGGGAAGAGGAACTAATTTAGAAGCTATAATTGAATCATATAAAAACAATGAATTAGGAGAAGTTGAAATAAGTGTTGTTATCAGCAATAAATTAAACACAGCGGCAATAGAAAAAGCAAAAGAACATAATATTGATACGCTAATAATTGAGCAAAAAAAGAATAATAATTCAAAATATGATGAAATTCTTTACAAATCTCTGGTTAACAAAGGAGTTACAAAAGAAAATGGTTTAGTAGTTTTAGCTGGGTTTATGAAAATATTATCTCCATGGTTCATAGAACAATTTAAGAATAGAATAATTAACATTCATCCTTCAATTCTTCCATCATTTACGGGTTTAGAATCACAAAAACAAGCAATAGAATACGGAGTAAAAGTATCTGGGTGCACTGTTCATTTTGTTACAGCTGACGTAGATTCAGGTCCAATAATATTACAAGAATCTGTAAAAATAAAAGAGGGAGATACAATAGAGACTTTATCAAAGAAGATCTTAATAGAAGAGCATAAAATTTATTCAAAAGCTATAATGCTGTTTGCAAAAAAGAAATTAAGAATAAAAGGAAAGAAAGTAATAATAATAGATAATAATTAAGTATTTTAAGATAATAATATAATGTCGCTTGTTGCCGTTATTGCAGGTTCGAAAAGTGATGAAATTCACGTGAAAAAAGCAGTAGATACTTTAACAAAATTAGGGATCAAAAATGATCATGCGTACATATCAGCTCATAGGAATCCAACAGAATTAGAGAAGTACATACAAGAATCTAAAGCAGATATCTTCATAGCTATAGCTGGATTAGCAGCTCATCTCCCAGGAGTAATAGCTTCAAAAACTAAAAAACCAGTAATAGGAGTACCAATAAATGTAGCCCTAGGAGGACTTGATTCATTACTATCAATTGTACAAATGCCTAAAGGAGTACCCGTAGCTTGTGTAGCAATTAATGGAGCAGAAAATTCAGCTCATTTAGCGCTAAGAATATTGTCATTGAAAGATGAATCGCTAGCTAAAAATATAGGAGCAAGATAGAATTGGACAAAATAGATATTTCAAAACTCACCCCGTTAAAGAAAGGAAAAGTAAAAAACATATACAATATTGATGAATCAAAAATTTTATTTGAATTTTCAGATAGAGTATCAGCTTTTGATGTTGTTTTACCATCAGATATTCCTGGCAAGGGAGAAATCCTCTGTAAATTTGCTTCGTTCTGGTTTAACTATTTGGAAACGCCAAATCACATGATAGAAGTAATAAAACCTAATTTGATGATTGTAAAAAGACTTGAAATAATTCCAATAGAATTCATTGTGAGAGGCTATCTTTATGGAGGTCTTTATGATCGAGTTAAAAAAGGAGAAGTTTCTGTTGAAATTGAACCGTTACTTGGAGCTGAACTTCCAACTCCGATTTTTGATCCAACAACAAAATCCGATACAAAAGATGCCCAAATTACAGTCGAGCAAATAATAAGCGAAAAAATACTAACTGAAGAAGAAATAAAACACCTCGAAGAATTAAGTATGGAAATATACCTAAAGATGAAAAATAAAGCATTAGAATCAGGCTTAATTATATGTGATTTAAAGATGGAATTCGGAAAAGATGAAAATGGCAAAATAATATTGGTTGATTCTATAGGTCCAGATGAATTCAGATTATGGTCTAAAGATAAATATGAAGTTGGTCAAGTTCAAGAAAGTTTCGATAAACAAATTGTAAGAGATTGGTTAATTGAAGAGGGATACAAGAAAAGAATTGACGATGCAATTAAAGAAAAGAAGGATATTCCACAACCACCTGCCATTCCTGAGGACATAATATCAAAAGTTAATAGAAGATATATTGAAGCTTATGAACTATTAACTGGTTGAATTCCTTGAAAAGTGAAATCAACAACACATTACCAAAGAATTATAGTGAGGCAGGAGTAGATGTAAACGAAATTAGTAGAAGTAAAGAAATTCTATTAAGAATGTCCAATAAAACAATAAAAAATAAAGGAAAGGGAATTGGTTCTATTCTACTCGGAATAGGACATTATGCGTCACTTATAGATATTGGAGGAGGTAAAGCCATGGCATTACATAATGATGGTGTAGGAACAAAGGTATTGATAGCGCAAATGATGGAGAAATTTAACACAGTTGGAATTGATTGTGTAGCAATGAATGTTAACGATTTAATATGCATTGGAGCTAAACCGATAGCGCTATTAGATTATTTAGTTTTAAAGAAAGCCGATAGCAAATTAATGAATAATATAATGGAAGGACTAACAAAGGGAGCAAAAGAATCAGAAACTGCTATAATTGGAGGAGAAACATCAATTCATTCAGATTTAATAAATGGTATTGGAGATAAAGCATTCGATCTTTCAGCAACAGCAATCGGGATAACGGAAAAAAAGAATATCATTACAGGTTCATCTCTTAAACCAGGACATTCAATTATTGGAATTGCAAGTTCAGGAATTCATTCAAATGGATTAACCCTTGCTAGAAAAACAGTTTTAGCGAAATATGGACTTGAAGGACGGATAAATCCTCTAAAGAACAAATTAGGGGAAGAACTTTTAAAACCTACTCGAATTTATGTGAAACCAATATTAGAACTGCTAGAAAACGATTTACCAATTTCAGGTTTAGCTCATATAACGGGTGGAGGATTTACAAAACTAACAAGATTAAAAGAAGATTTAGGATTTGAATTAAATAATATGCCCGATCCTCTTCCAATATTTCAATTGATACAAAAAGCAGGTAAGATTTCTAGAGAAGAAATGTATAAAACATTCAACATGGGAGTAGGTTTTTGTGTATTCTGTCCAGAAGAGAACGAGAATCAAGTAATCAAGATTATCAAAAACAATAAAATGGATTGTCAAATAATTGGTAAAACAGTGAAAGATAAAGGTGTATTTGTAGATAATTTAAGAATAAATTAATTATTTAGATGCTTTATCAAATAGTTTTTTTTTATTTAACGTAGAACCATCTTTAATATGTGGTTTTCGAATGACGTTATCACCAGTTTTTTCAATTTCACGTACCTCATCAGCTAATATTGCTGCAATTCTCATAACTTCATGAGCTGCAGAAACTATAGGGATGTATTTATCGCGATCTTTAGTTTTATAAATTCCTTGTGAAGATAATTTAGAAACAGTTGAAGCCAGATTATAACTAGCTAATGCTTTAGATAATGCATACGGATTAGATATTTGAGAATAACTAGTAGCTTTATTCTCATCAACAATAATTTTAGGGAGATCTGGACTATTTCCTGTTTTTAATGAGTTTATACTTGAATCAATAACTTCTTGAAACAATCTTAGAGCTCCAGTAATAGACAAAACCTTAAGCAAATCACTATTGAATATTGCTGTTTCAATTGGATCCAAGAATTCCATTCTAGCTCCAATTAATGAATCAGCTTCAAATAATATGTACCCAAAATTTTTAAAATTAGATTTTAGCAAAAAGTTACGAGAAGATGAATCAGTTATAGCAATTACAGGTACTTTAGTGGTTAATAATTTAATAGATTTTTTTATTTGTTCTTTTTCCATTGCAGGCGATATAAAAATTATAAGATGAGGATCAAATGAGCGAGAAATTTTAACTATTTTTTCGACATTGTCAACATTCATATTACATCCAGTTGAAAATGAATAAATATTGATATCTTCTCGAGTTGAGCGCTCATCTAATAATATTTCAGGAAGCAAACTAGAACCAAGGAATCCTATCTTCAGGAAAACAATATTTAATGGTCTTAATGAACTCATAATACTAATTTTCTCTATTAATAATAAATCTAGCACAGATGTAATTAAACAATTTTTAACGAAGGAGATTTAATCTTATTTATTTTACCAATATTAAGAAGAAACTGAGTTAATGATTCTAACATTAAAGAAGAAGATAGAAAACCAGAATAAATAGGAATTAATTTAGGGATTTCTTCTATAAGTTTTGCTACTTTATAATAAGAATCCATATTATCAGAGGCAACAAATACATCACAATTCAAATTATATTCAAGATCGGATAATTGATGGGCAGGAATTGTGTGAAAAGTTGAAACAACATCTGATTCAGGTAAAATCTTAGAAATTGACTCAGCTAAAGAACTTTTTTGATTATACAATTGAGAATAATCAGACAGATTTCCTCCAAATTCAAGATAATTAATAGGTGAAATTATTATGGTATCTTTTTTAATATGTGGTTTTATTAATTGAGCCGTATCTAAACAATTTTGATAAGGAACAGAAAATACAATTATCTCAGAAGAAGAAACTAAATCATTATTATCAGTTCCAGTTATATTGCCAAGCATGTTATTACCATAAAATGATTTAGAAATTTGAAGATATTCTGAAGCAAGACGTTTTGCTTTTGATAAGTCTCGTGATCCCAGTAAAACATTATTATTTTTTGACCATCTCAGTGCTAAACCTTTTCCCAGAGAACCAGTTCCACCTATAATTCCAATATTCAACATATAATATTTATTTTACATTTATCTTAAGGTTTTCTAAAGTTAATACATAAGATAATTAATATTATTTATTGATAATATAGGTTAAAAAAATGGAAATAATAAATGGTAAAGAAATAGCCACTAAATTAGAGAAAGAAGTATATGAAGAATCTTGCAAGCTAAAAAAAATAGGGATAGTTCCTACTTTAAGTTTAATTGTAATTAAAGGTGATAAAAAATCAGAATTCTATGTAAAACGTAAAAAAGAAGCTTGTGAAAGAGTAGGAATTAAAGGAATTATTAAAGAAATTGATAATAAAATTAGTACTGAAGAATTTATTGGAAAAATTGGAAAGATGAATGATGATAAAAATATAAATGGGATATTATTTCAAACACCACTTCCATCGCAAATAAATGAAATTGAATTAAGCTCTTCAATATCACTAAAGAAGGATGTTGATGGATTAAATCCGGAAAGTGTAGGGAGAATATTATTGGGAGAAAAAGCCTATGTTTCTGCAGGCGCTATAGCTGCGAAAACTGTGATAGAAGAATATGGCATAAAAATTAAGAATTCTAACTGTATAATATTAGGAACAAGTAACATATTATGTAAACCGTTTGCAGCTTTAATGATAAAAGAGGGTGCTAATGTAACAACATTATCAGAAAAATCATCTAGAATTAATGAATTAACATCTTTAGCAGATATAATATTGATAGATATAGAAAAACCCAATTTTTTGAAATCAAATATGATAAAAGAAGGATGTTTGATCATTGATTGCGGTTATAATGAAATTAATGGGAAATTAATAGGTAATGTAGATAAAGAATCAGTAAAAGATAAAGCGAGATTTTTAACTCCAGTTCCTGGAGGAATTGGACCAATATTAATATCTGCATTAATGAAACAAGTTGTAGAAGCTACTAAGAATCAATTTTATTAATAAATAACTATGTTAAAATGATTTAGAGAAGATAATTTTGGGAAAGCATAAGTGTTCAAGCTGTAATGAAGAGTATTACATTAATCTCTCAATAGATATAGAATTAGCTTGTCCAAAATGTGGATTTGTTGAAACAAATAGTTTGATTGGTCAAAAAACAGGAAGAAGCGACAATATTGCAGATGATTAAATGGGGCCGGCCGGATTTGAACCGGCGATCACCAGCAAATCAGTTCGATTAATCCCCAAGTTTACCGTATAAATACTCTGGCATCCTGAACCAAACTAGACGACGGCCCCTAAAAATTATTAATAATTTACATAAAGATATAGATTCGCTATATAATTTTGATACATTTTAGTAAGTTATCAAAAGAGGAATCATTCATTTTAGATTTATATAATTTAGTGTAATTTTTGACATCATCTACGTTAGATATATTGAGATAATCACGAATTTTAGGAGAAAAAGGACCACCAATAAAAAGCCATTGAATAGCTGAAGAAACATTTTTAACTCTTCTGGATATGCTTGATGATTCAAAATCAAGTATAGAAGTTTTTTCGCCAACAAAAACATGTTTGAAAAGATTACTTAACTCACCATGATCTAATCCAATATTATCAAGTTTTCTACATTGAACAAGTAAATCCCTAATATTATTTTTTAAATGGAGTGCAGAATCATTACTTGATAAATTTTCAATCCAAGTAGATAAAGTAATATCAGTTATAAGCTCCATCAGAATCATGTTATCAGTATAGTTTTTCAATTTTGGTCCAACACCAACAGAATTAGCTAACCGTAAATATTCAACTTCATTATTTAAATTAAAACGAGAAGAATCAGTACGTCTAATTTTAAGAGCAAAAATTTGATCATTAAATTTAGCTTTAACAACTACACTTTCACATCCTTTACCTAAAACATGGGTTGATCCAAAATGTACATTTCCCTCAAAAATTATAGTGTTAATTTTTAATTGATTTAGTTCCTTAATCCTATTTTCAATATCACTGATATTATATTTAGGATAAGTTATAACATGTGAATAAGGCTCTTGTGAAAGGTCACTTACGTTCACGTAACAAGAATTTTTCAGAGCCAATAAGATTCACTAATTCAGAAAGCACCCAAGTATATTTTGATGCCGGTTGTAAACACTCTTTACCAACAAATATTTGAAATCCATTTGAAATATCGTCAATGAGTCCAGGAGAAATACCAATATTATTTATTTGAAAATGTAAATAATTAGAAATTGTTTTAGTAAAACTAAATTCATTTCTAGCCATAATAGAATAGAGTTTACCATCATCACCAAACCAAAACATTGTTGCTTTATCAATATTTGCTTGAATAAACTTTTCACATTCTTGATGCAGGTAATAATAAGGTCCAACTCTAATTTTATGTGAAGGAATAACTAATTCGTCTACAAGAAATAGAAAAGCGCACTTATTAACATCATCACTAGCTGATTTACAGTTAATAACATTGAAGTCTTTCAGATTAATTTGTTTTTTAAGACTTTCAATACTATGTCTAAGTTGACCCCAAAGTATATCTGGACTTCGTTGTTTAATATCAAAAATTACAACAACAACATTAGAAATTAAGGAAGAATTTAATTGAGAAACAGATTGAGGAGAAGGCCAAAAGAAGTTTTTCGTTGGATTTTGAAGAAAATTTCTTGATGAAAGAACAAAAGTAGATACATTCTCTAAAGATATTGCAGATCCTAAGTTTCGATTAATATCAACTGGATCAATAATAATTAAAGGACTTTCATTAAATTTAGTCTTATGAGTATCAACATCAGTAAATTTGATTATTTCTTTTTCTTTAAAATTAGATGCATTTTTAATCAAATTTTTAAAAGAGCCATATTTTAGAATTAAAAGTTCAGAGGCATATCCACTAAATCCTTGAATTTTTAATTCCGCACCATATATATTAAGACCTTTTAAAAATTGTTTGAATAATCGGGCTTCTTTTTGAAGATGAGAATTATAATTATTTTGAATAAAGTCAGTATGGTAAGGTGATCTATCGGCAGCTGAACGCCATTTTCCTACAGGAGTATCAAAACATGGAACAATATTAACTCGAAAATTATCATAAAAACCTTCTACGTAAGGATGATCAGAATAACGTAATCGAGTTTCATTACCTTTAAGCGAATTTAGCCCAATTTTTATACCTTCATCTTGTAGAACAGAGTCATCAAGATCATTAGAAAATCTAACAAAGATATCAATATCAACATTAGATTTTAACCAAGTCCCTTTAGCAACTGAACCACCAATTATAGGAACTGCATTAACGTTATTAGAATTACAATATTTTTCAACTTTATTAAAAATGGATTGAGAAATCGTGTTAATTTTTTGTTCTTCACTCAAAGTAGGAGAAATTATTCTTCCAACTTCATTAAGAACTGAATCAATAGATTCATTCATTTAATATATCTCCCGATAAAGACTTAGTAAACAAATCTCGATAAATTGGACCATCAGGTGTAAGAGTACTGCTTTTAAGTGTAATATTATCAAAGATTTCAGAACCAAAATATTGATTTTTCATAGAATCAATAGAATTTAATAGTTTGTCAATATTTTTGTTATTTTTTATTCTAGCAATAGTAATATGTGGATGAAACGGTTTATTTTCATAAATTTCAATACAAGAAAGTTTTTCATCAATTACTTTAGATAAATTTTTCAAATGAGATTCAGAATCAGGAGTAAATCCTATCCATATCACATGTATATTATTTCGACTAGGAAACACACCTAGATCATTATAAACCACATTTATTTTATTGAATTTAATATCATTAAGCTTTGAAGATATTTTTTTAGATTCGTCAAGAGTAATTTCACCTAAAAATGATAAAGTTAGATGTAAATTGTTTGGTGATATAAGTTTAATATCTGGTTTTAACGAAGAGAAAATTGATTGGAGTTTTCTAAAGTTGGTAAGTAATTCTTCATTTTTTATATCAATCGCAATAAAAGATCTCACAAAAAGAGTTTTGTGTTTGAAGTATTTTTAAATATCGTGATCGAAAGAAAACATTATAGAATATAATATATCGTGACGGTGGATGAATAAAATTACTAATAAATTAATTGTTTGTATAACTGGGATGCCTGGTGCTGGGAAATCAACTGTTGCATCAATAGCAAAAGATTTAGGATTTATGATAGTTAATTTGGGTGATTTTGTAAGAGAGACTGCATTAAATGAAAATATTGAGCCAACCGCATCCAATTTACGAGAACTTATGATTAAATTAAGAAAAAATCACGGAGAAGGAATTATGGCAGAAATGGCTTCAAAGCGTATTATTAAATCACAATCAAAACTTATTGTTATTGATGGTATACGAAGCATGAATGAAGTAAATGTGTTTCAGAATCTAGGTCAAGTTAAGATTCTTTCTATACATGCTTCGAAACAAGTTAGAGTTAATTTTCAAACTAAACGTGGAAGAAGTGACACACCTAAAGATGAAAGTGGTTTTAATAAACGTGATAACGTCGAGTTAGGTGTAGGAATTGGTGAATCTATTGCTTTAGCTGATGAAACAATTGTTAACAATCAAATAGAAATAAATAAATTAAAAGAATTAGGAAAAAAAATTTTAGAGCGATGGAAAAAAGGAATTGAAAGTTAAGGAATTTAAACATCCAATTAAAATTTTAATTGAAGCCCCTGTTAATCCTTCAGAAAGGATTTCAAAAGTAAATCATGCTATAAGTAACTTAATATTACATCCTGTAGATTCTACCGAAACAAAAAATGACATGATTGCATTGAATTTCGATGATATTCAAATCATGCATTCAATATATCAACAGTTTCGAATAAGAAAGATATTAGGAGTTGCTAGAAGACTTCTTCATTTAAATCAAAGCAATAATACAAGTTGGTTGTTTTTTAACAAACAAGCCGCATTTGCAAAAGTTGTTGTTTTATGTGAAGAATATGATGATTCACCACTAGGACCTATAAAGATCAGTTTTTCATCAGTGAAGTTAGAAGAATTTATTGAATGGATTGCTCCAAGAAGTAATCATTAACAATAAAGGATTAAATTAGATAAAGTAAGAACAACTAATCATGAATGGAGTCTTTATGATAGGGACAGCTGGATCTGGAAAATCATTACTTACAGCGACATTAACAGAATGGTACAAAAATAATGGGATTAATTGCATATCAGTTAATTTAGATCCAGGAGTGTCAGAACTTCCTTATGTTGCTGATGTTGACATACGGGATCGTATTAGTTTAACAGATATAATGGACACATACAAACTTGGTCCAAATGGAGCATTAATTTTAGCTTGTGATCTTATAGCTACTAATCTAGAATCAATTATTCCAGATATAGAAGAACATAGTCCAGAATACGTTATAATTGATACTCCAGGTCAAATTGAACAATTTGTTTATAGAAATAGTGGTCCATATGTAGTAAATAATATTAAATTTGATGAAAGGGCATCTATTTTTTTATTTGATGGCGCAATATTATCTTCTCCATCTAATTTTTTATCAATATCACTTTTATCCTCTTCATTACAACTTCGATTAGGAATAACTCAGATTCCAGTACTAACAAAATGTGATCTAATAGAATCTAAATGGAAAGAAATTATTTCATGGTCTTCAAATGCTTCAATTTTAGAGGAAGCGCTTAATAAAGAGAAAACATCATCAATGGAATACTTACTAAGTAAAGGAATACTACAGAATCTTACTAAAAGTGGCTCCGCTAAGGAAATAATACCTTATTCAGCCATAACTCAACAAGGCTTAGTTGAATTAGAAGCTATATTCTCAAGAATATTTGGAAGAGATGAATGAGTTTATTGGTTCCTTCGGAATTATCATTCTTTTGCTTTATCTAATTCCCAATTAGCAGTTATTTCTTTAACTACACCAGCAGCGATAGTAGTTCCCATATCTCTAAGAGCAAATCGGCCTAATTCGGGGTATTCTTGGAATGCTTCAATACATAATGGTCTAAGAGGCTGAATCTTTACAAGTGCAGAATCACCAGTTTTCAAAGATTTAGGTTGTTCTTGCGTAGTTTGACCTGTCCTTGGATCAATTGCTGATACTAATTCAATTAAAGTAGCTGCAACTTGGGTAGTATGAGCATGTAAAACAGGAGTATAACCAGCAGCTATAGCTGTTGGATGATGAACAACGATTATTTGAGCTATAAATTCTTTCGCAACCGTTGGAGGTTCATCAATAGAACCGATTACATCACCACGTCTCAAATCTCCTTTTGCTAATCCTCTAAGATTAAATCCGATGTTATCGCCAGCTTGACAAGATGGTATTTCAGAATGATGAGTTTCAATTGTTTTAACTTCAGCCTTTACATTAGAAGGCATAGCTATCACTTGATCTGCCACCTTCATTTTACCAGTTTCTACACGTCCAACTGGAACAGTACCTACACCGGTAATAGTATAAACATCTTGAACTGGTAATCGAAGAGGTTTACCAATCGGTTTTTCTTCTTCCTTAAGAGAATCTAAGGCTTCCAATATTGTTGGACCTTTATACCAAGGAGTTTTATCTGATTTTTTAGCTAAATTATCACCAATCCAACCGGAAGCAGGAACGATATTAACTTGTGAAGTGTCATATCCTACTTGTTTCATTAGTTTTTCCATTTCAGCTTTACAAATTTCATACCTTTCTTCAGAATAATTTACAAGAGGATCATCGAATTTACTAAGTAATCCAATTATCTGCTTTACTCCTAAAGTTCTTAAAAGAAAAGCATGTTCTCTAGCTTGACCGCCAGAAGAAATTCCGACATCAAATTCACCAGGTTTGGATGAAATAACAAGTATTGCTGCGTCTGCTTCACTAGCACCAGTAATCATATTTTTGATAAAGTCTCTGTGGCCAGGAGCATCAATGAGGGTATAGTTAAATTTAGGAGTTTCAAATTTTTGAAAAGCTATATCTATAGTTACTCCTCTTTCACGTTCGTCTTTAAGACTATCCATAACCCAAGCATACTTGAAAGTGTCACCAGCACCAATCTTTTCAGATTCTTCAGCATATTGTTTAATTATTCTTTCCTCTACAACGCCAAGGTCATATAGAAAATGTCCCATAGCTGTAGATTTCCCATGGTCTACGTGACCGGTAACTACTAAATTCATGTGGGGCTTATCTGCCATTTATTTACACTAAAAACTCTTGCATATAGTTGTTATATAAGGTTTGATGCGGTTTCAATGAAAGCCAAGAAGAGTATATAATCTTGTCATAAATCTCACATACTAATTGTCGGAAGAGGTGCTGTAAGGCACCGTTATTTAATAGTTAATCACTGGCATTACTTTCATTACCTTGAACGGGTTTAGCCTTTTCATCAATTATATAATCTCCAATCACAAGTACGTCCATACCGGAGTTTAGGAATGTGTCGATTGCATTTTCTGGGGTATTAACTATTGGTTCACCTTTTAGATTAAAGGAAGTATTAATAACCACACCGTATCCTGTAATTTCTTTAAATTCACGAATTAAATTATGAAATTTAGGGTTTGTTTCTTTACTTACGGTTTGGACTCTTACAGTATTATCGACGTGAATAGCTGAAGGAAGAATTGTTTTGAATCCTGCTCTTGCCTCACATGCCACAACCATGAATGGAAGCTCAAAATTGTAATCGAAATATTTTTGTCCATCTTCTATCATTGTTGACGGACAGAATGGCCTCCATGTTTCCCTAAATTTTACTTTCATATTTACTATGTTACTAGTTTTCGGATCAAGTGGATTTGCTATAATGCTTCTATTCCCCAAAGCTCTTGCACCTACTTCCATCTTACCTTGATACCATCCGACAATTTTTGAATCAGCCACGTATTTTGCAGTATCTTTTTCGACATTTTTGGATTTTATGTATGTTAATCCAGCTTTTTTCAAAGCAGAAGTAATTTCTTTTTGGTCATATTCTGGCCCGAAATATATATTGTTTAATCGCTCTCTCTTCCAGCCAGCTTTTTCATTCAAATAAACTGCTAGTGCTGAACCAAGGGAAATTCCATTATCACCCGCAATCGGCTGAACAAATAATTTATCGTAGCCATATTTTTTTGCGATTTCACCATTCATTTTACAATTCATGAAAGTTCCGCCCGCAACACAAATATTCTGCTTTCCTGTGAGTTCGATTGCGTGATCTACGATATTAAGCATTATATCTTCCAGTTTTTTCTGAACTGCATATGCTAAATTTTTATGATAATCGCTGTATTCAGTTCTCATTTCGAAAGGCAGTGGTTCTCCAAATATTTCAAGCCATTCCTTTGTATAGTTTTCTTTTTCATAATCACCATAGAAAAATTTGGCACTTATCTTATAGATGTCGTCTTCACCTGTAAAAGCAATTATTTTATCGACTTTTTCAAATAAGTCTGGATCCTTCTTACCATAAGCGGCAAGACCCATTAGTTTCCCCTCACCATCATGTGCTCGGAAACCCAAGAATTGAGTGAATTTAGTATAAAACCAACCTAGTGAATGTGGTAGTTGCCATTGTTTTACATGCTTAATTTCATCACTTTCTCCAATCCAAATATTTGTGGCATCATCTTCACCGTGTCCATCAGCAGTAATAATCAACGCATCATCAAAACCTGACATCATAATGGCAGAACACGCATGTGCCAGGTGGTGATTAATAAATACTATTTTGGGCCAGTCTTTTTTGGGACAAATGTTTAATATATTTTCTTTTAGTTGTTTTGTGAGACTCTCCTTTGTATATCTGTAAAGGTTTTTGGCCTGCCAGTCTCGTGCTCTTGCAGAAAAAAAATCTGAGTACTTTTCTTCTGTTTCAGCATAGAATTTTCTCATATAACTAGGAAACTTATTAGCCTCCCATCCAATTGCAATAAAATCAACATCTTTTAGGGTTATATCAGCTGTTTCTAGACAGTAATTAACAGATTTAATCGGAAACTTCCAAGATGCATGCTTTTCTCTGAGCATTCTTTCTTCTTCAACAACAGCAATAATTTTTCCTTCCATAATCAGAGCTGCTGATGGGTCAGACCCTTCAAATAGTAATCCCAAGACCGTTGGTTTTTTTTTATTATTTCGGTATGCCACTATTATCGCTCTTCATATATTCCTTATATAGTTCTTCCAAGGTCTTTACAGTATAATTTTTATCTACTATAAATTGAAGAAGGTCAGTCACGTAATCTCGAATTCCTCTCCCATCAAATCTAACTTTTTTTAATTCTTCGCCAGACATTTTATTCCATTGAGATCTTGAAGAGTTATCCTTGACATTCCTTTCATGTTGAATGTTTGGTGAATTCATTACCATGAGCATGGGATGAACACTGATAACCATTAAATTATTTTTACCAAATATTTTAGGTATAACATTATTTTCTAATGGGAAGTTGTTGACTAAATAAGCGCCATCTTCAAAAAATGTTGGGAATCTAACAAGCCCGGACTCATGTTTAAACGGTTGAATATTTGATTGAAGTAAAGTACAGACATTTGAATCAAATTTAAATCCTTTACTTACAAGTCCATGCGTTATGTCAGTGACATCATAGTACCTATGAGATCTAAAACATTCTGTTTTGATAAGTTTCGTTGTACAATATTCTATAACTGAGGCGTAATCTTCTCCATGGCTCGAGTCTTTTAAAAAGTTCGGGTGAATACCAACATCGATTTGATTTTTATCATGTAATCTTTTCAGAACCTCGCTTGGATGGGTCATAAAATATGTTACTTTAATCCCATACGATTCAAATAGACGATTGCATTCTTCGAGTGCTTCTTCAGAAGCCCAATCAACATCTGCCGTGAAACAAAGTACCGGTTCTTTGCCCCAATTAGAGTCAGTCATCATTTATTTTCTCTAAAATTCTTGCATATTCCACTCAGGATAAATGCCATCGTAAATCCATTCTAAGTTGTTGATAAGAAGATGTCCGTGCAATTTATTTAATATTGAATCAAGTTTTGATTTCAAATATGTTTACATAAGGTAATCTTCTATTTTAATAAGAGGATTTATTCTTAATTTACTTATCTAGAAGCTACAGCTACTCGTTCTTGTTCATTTTTCTTTTTAATAGCATAACTATTACGATCATTTGAAGAAGCGAGAATTATTTCCTCTGCTAAAGCCTCTTCTACAGAAAGAACAGAAGAAAATGCTGATTCTCGAGTGCCTTCTGAAATAAATCGTAAAGCTAAATCAACTCTTCTTTGAGGAGAAATATCAACAGAAAGATGATAAACAACACCACCATAAGCTATTCTAGTAGTATCTTCATTAGGTGAACTATTTTCTAATGCTTGAACAAATATTTTAACAGGGTTTTCATTAGTTCGAAGATAAATTATTTCAAAAGCTGCTTTGACAACATTAATGAGTTTATGCTTTTTTCCACTCATTCGTCCAGTATTTTTAGCGTCTTTCTTTCCAAAATGCATTAAACTATTAACTAGTCTTTCTACAGCATTAACCTCTGATTTAGCGAATTTTTTATGCTCATGTCTACCCATTGAAGTAGGAATTAATACAGGATTTAATGATATTACTGATTTTAATCCTTGATCGTTAACTTCAATTTCGCTTAAATTCCATTTTCTAAAAAGTAATAATTCAGACATACTTAATCACAATCAATATTATCGCTGTGGTTTTTCCTTACGACCATAAACAAGTTCATTTAGTGAAACATCATTTACTTTAAAAACAGTCCATCTAACTCCAGGAATATCACCCATAGAACGGCCCATAGAACCAGAAATACCTTGAACAAGAACTTCATCATGTTCATCTACAAAATTTAATGCACCATCACCTGGAAGAAAAGCAGTAACCTGTTTTCCGTTTTTAACTAATTGTATTCTCACACATTTTCGAATTGCAGAGTTTGGTTGTTTAGATTCTATACCTACTTTTTCTAATACAACGCCTTTACCTTGAGGTGAACCTCCTAATGGATCAGCCTTTGTATCAAGTCCAAGCATTTTACGTTTATAATACATATTAGACCATCGAAGCTTTGAACGCTTATCTTTCAGGATTCTTCCTGCAAATTCTCCTTTAGGTGATTTCATATATTTCATTAAACTCCAATTAATTCATGTGTGTAAGGCTTCCTAAACATCATAGTATTTGAATATTATTAATTTGGAAATATTTTTTTGAGAGCGATCTAGCTTTTTCTGCATTACGGCCATTTTTTCCAACTACAGCCCCCTTATTTTTTCCATCCACATTAACAACAATAGTTTGATTATTGTTAGAATTCTTGGTTAATTTAATATTTTCAATTAAATCTGGATTTAATATATTTGTAACAAATTTAACAGGATCATCAGAATATTCAACGATTTCAATTAATTTACCGGTAATCTTTTTTAGTTTTTTAATCATCATTCCTTTTTTACCGATAACTAAACCCATTTGAGTGGAATCGACCACAAGAATAACGCGATTTAATTTAGAATCAAATATACAATCTTTAGCAGTAACACCAGTTAAATCTTGAATTAAAGACATTAATTGAAGCTCTTCAGATTTCAGAGTTATAGCTGATTCCATTAAATCACCTATTCATTTTCAATTCCTAGAGTATTAAATAAGTTATTTAGATCATCTTTGTCAGATTGTTGTATAGAAACGGTCAAAACTCGAAATAATCTACGACAAACATGACCGAGATCGGAACTTGAACCTTCATACTTAACGCAAGGGACATTTGAATTATCACATAAATCTTGAAGATGTTTTACTCTTTCATTTGAAAGAGAAGAAGAATAAAATACTATTTTACTTTGGGAAATAGAATTAATGGTTTCCTTATAGCCGTAAATTTGTGTAGTTTTTTTAGATAGTGGTCTTAAAACAGCATCAATTATCTTTTTTTCCATATAATCATCATCCTCTCATAAACAGATCAATCATTCCAGTTCCAACAGGAATAGGTAATCCAACTATAACATTCTCCGTAATTCCTTTTAAGTTCTCAACTTCACCTTTTACTGATGCGGAAGCAATTGTAGGAACAGTTATTTCAAATGCAGCTCTAGCTAAAACACTTGTTTTATTTCCGGTAATTCCATGTCTACCTATTTGTTGCATTTGACCTTTTGCGGTCATTAAATCACTAACTAAGTAAATATGACGAATATCAACTTCAAGACCTTGTTCATCTAAAGTTCCCATTATTTCATTAATCATAGCTTGTCTAGCAGCTTCTATTCCCAAAGTTAACTCAATTTCGGAAATATTATTAGTTGTAGTTCTTGAAATATCAACTCCCTCAATTTCAAACACTCCAGCAAGATTGGAACCAGTAGTTTGAATAAACCAATCATTATCTTCTTGAACAACTGTTATTCGAGTAACACCTGTAAGGCCTTTAACTCGAGTATTAAGTATTTTATTTCGAGTTGTAATTAAAGTGGGTAAATCAGCACCATCTATATTAACAGTAATTGTTTTAGCGTCATCTTCAACTTGTATTTTTCTCTTTCCTACTTGCATTGCAGAAGATACCATATCAAGAACGACAGTCCTATTTTTCATTTTATCTTCATCAAGAATGAAAGTTATACCTCTAAAATCTACACTGCTAGAAAGAACAACATCACTTATTTTTGATAATAAAATATTACTTGCTACCTGTAATGCCTTTTCATTAGATTTTTTATATGTATCATTCAAATAGACAGTCATCGATGGAGTTGACGGTTTTTTACGAGCATCAACAAGTTCTATTAATCTAGGAAGTCCAAGAGTTACTGCTCGTTCTCTAACTCCAGCAAAGTGAAAAGTCCTCAGAGTCATTTGAGTACCTGGTTCTCCAATAGATTGTGCAGCTATTATTCCACTAGCTTCACCAGGCTCAACTGTTGCTTTATCTTTCAATGAAACAGTAGATTTACATATTCTTTCTACACTAATTTTTGAAAGAGGTTTATCAGATAACGCTAATTCTAAATCAGATAATACACGCTTATTAAATGATTTAGCGTATTTTTTAATAATTGATTCAAGTTCTTTTGGAGTTACTTTTTTACCTTTATCTCCGAGTACTAACTCAACATCTACAAGTCTATCAATATTAACAGCTTTACCATGATCACTCTTTGCAGGATCGACACCATCATCTCCATAAGTGAATTGAACTATTGAACCAGAAGGATCTCTCAAAGAAAGATCGTATTCAACTTTTAAATGCTCCATAGCATTTACAAGCCTTCGTTGCATGTATCCACTCTGTTGAGTTCTTACAGCAGTATCTACAAGTCCTTCTCTTCCACCCATAGCATGGAAAAAGAACTCAGTAGGAGATAATCCAGTTCTATAATTGGATTTAACGAAACCTTTAGCGTCAGGAGAAGGATCATCTGGTGCAAAATGAGATAATGCACGACTACGGTAGCCATGTTCAATTCTTTTCCCACGAACTGATTGTTGACCTAATGTAGCAGTCATTTGACCAAGATTAAGAGCAGAACCTCGAGCTCCAGTTCTAGCCATTACTACACCAGAATTATCTAATGGAAAAGCTTCATCAGCAAGTCTTCCAGCTTTATCTCGAGCTTTAGAAAGTTCACTTACAATTAATGATTCAAGAGTTTCTATTCCTGAAAGGCCACGAGTAGCAGTTAATTTTCCTTCATTATATTCATCGATTAAAGAAGAAACTTGAGAATAAGATTTGTCAATAGTTTTATTAATAGAAGATTCGGTGTGTTTAGATAATTCTAATTCATCATAATTATATGAGAATCCTATTCTAGTAATGAATTTAGTTAATAAAGGAAAAATAGCGTTAAGGAATGCTCTAGCATCTTCGTTCCCATAATCTTTTGCAATTCGATGTAACAAACTATCAGGTTCTTCAGCACCTATAGCAGCTCTATCAATTACTCCACTAATCATATTTCCATCTTTAATCACTAAATCTGGACTTTCCTCACCAAGATTTTTAGCCCATCGTGAAGACATAACAAATCTAAAATCATCTTTCAAGAATAATGAAATTAATTGCTTACCAGTGTACATTGGAGTAGGTTTCATTATATCAGGTTTAGGAAGAGTTCCCGAATATCCACCAGTAAATGCTAAATTACTAAATTCATCTTTAGTGAGAGTGGTTTCATCTTTTGTAAGTAAGAAAGCTGCAGTGATGAAATCTCTTATTGCTCCTACTATAGGACCACCATATCTTGGTGAAAGAATTTGATCTTGAACAGTCATAAGGGTAAATGCTTCAGAACGAGATTCTTCATTTTGTGGAACATGAAGGTTCATTTCATCACCATCAAAGTCAGCATTATAAGGAGGACAAACAGCAGGATGAAGTCTAAATGTTCGGTATGGAAGAACTTTTACCAAATGAGCCATTATTGACATTCTATGAAGAGAAGGTTGACGATTGAAAAGTACTACATCACCATCAAGTAAATGTCGTTCTACAATAAATCCCTCAACTAATGAATCAGCTAATGTATCCCTATCAACAACATAGTCTAATCTAATTTTAACGCCATCAGGTCTAATAACGTAATTTGCGCCTGGATGTTCATTAGCCCCTCGTTTAACTAAATTTATCAAATATTTTTTATTCCAAGAAGAAATTCTTTCAGGAATAGTTAATTTTTTAGCTATTTCAACAGGTATACCAACTTCAGAAATATCAAGACTAGGATCCGGAGAAATAACAGTTCGACTCGAGAAGTCAACTCTTTTTCCTGATAGACTTCCTCTAAATCTTCCCTCTTTACCTTTTAATCTTTGACTGATGGTTTTAAGAGGTCTACCTGATCTATGATGAGCTTGAGGTATTCCTGAAACTTCATTATCGAAAAAGGTAGTAACATGAAATTGAAGAAGATCAACTAAATCTTGAATAATTAATGGTGGTGCTCCTGATTCCTTACTTTCTCGAAGTCGTTGATTAACTCGTAAAATATCTACAGTTTTATGTGTTAAATCATCTTCTGATCTAATTCCGGATTCTAATGTTATAGAAGGACGAACAACTACAGGAGGAACAGGTAAACAATTTAATATAAACCATTCAGGTCTTGTTGAACTAGGATCATATCCAAGAAGTTTAAAATCTTCATCAGTAATACGTTCAAGTCGTTCTCTTATAGTTATAGGAAGTAAACGTGTAGCCCCACCCCAATCAGTTAATTCATGGAAAACAGTTGGCTTAGTAAATTCAATCTCAAATTGATCTTGATTACAATGAGGACAAACAGTAATTGTTTTAACATCTTTAATAATGTCTTTAGTGACATTCTGAGAAAGTTTAGGAGAATATATCGTTTTGGAAGAAAGTTTAGAATTATATGAATCAATAGATTCATCATTAAGTAGAATACGCCCACATACTCGACAACTAGCCTTAAGAAGTACGTTAACATCATCAACAAAAGCTATATGAATTACAGGTTCGGATAATTCAACATGGCCATAATGTCCAGGACATCTAGCTGAAGTATTTCCACAAGTTCCACATTTTTGTCCGGGTTCAAGAGTTCCTAAACGATTATCCATTAATCCTCCTTGTACAGGTAAACCATCTTCATCATAAGTTTCAGGAGCAGTTACTTCAATAACAGAATATTTTCTCATTTCATTAGGAGAAAAAATTGAGAATTTGATGGAATCAACAGCTTTAAGCGATTCTTCTATAAAAGAAATATCCAATCACCTACTATACTGTATCCTTCAATGAAATTCGTGGAGCTACATTCAAGCCCATTATTTCCTGTAATAATAGTTTAAATGCATATGCCATAACTACAGTAGACACCTTCACTGAATCCCCACAAACTTTACAAACATATTTACGTTGTCTAGCATCAAAATATGCTATTAATCCACATTTTTCACATATTTTAACGTCAGCTTTATCAGCTTTATCTAATAATCTATCTTTAAGCATCATAGAAGCTCCATAAGAAATTAAACAATCTCGTTCCATTTCTCCGAATCTTAAACCTCCACCTCTAGCTCTTCCTTCAGTAGGTTGTTTTGTAAGCATTTGAACTTGCCCACGAGCCCTAGCATGAACTTTATCAGCTACCATATGATGTAATTTCTGATAATAAACTACTCCAATAAAAACTTCAGCAGCAAATTTCTTTCCAGTACGTCCATCATACATTATTTCCCTTCCATTAGATTTGAATCCGTGTTTTTCCAGAACTTTACCGAGACTATCAATATTTTCACTATCAAAAGCAGTACCATCAACCTTTGTACCACGAAGAGAAGCAGCTTTACTACCTATAGTTTCAAGGAATTGTCCAACTGTCATTCTAGATGGAAATGCATGTGGATTAATAATAACATCAGGCACAATACCATTTTCGGTATAAGGCATATTTTCTTGCGAATCAACAAGACCTACTATTCCTTTTTGTCCATGTCTAGATGCGAATTTATCACCTATTTCAGGAATTCTCATATCTCTAACTCTAACTTTGTATAATTTTCCTCCAGCTATACTCTCAGTAAAGAATACTGAGTCTACAACACCAGTCTCTGATTGTCTAACAGTAACTGAAGTATCTCGTCTATATGGTCCACTAGTTTCAAATCCTTTGTACTCCTCAATAAATCGAGGTGGACTAGTTCTTCCAATTATCACATCACCACCAGTTACTACAGATTCAGTAGAACTTACTCCATCTTCTTCAAGTAATCGATAATATTTTTCACCACGATATCCACGTATACTTGATTCTGAAGAAGGTATATCAAAAACATCATTCATTCCACCAAGATATTGACGTGCCTCGGCATCATATATTCGATAAAAGAATGATCGTGCAAGACCTCTATCTATTGAAGATTTGTTGAATACAACAGCATCTTCAATATTATATCCTTCATGCGAAAGTACTGCAACAACACAATTTTGTCCACTAGCTCTTTCTCCAACTCCAAGCATTTCTAAAGCTTTAGTAGTAACTAAAGGAGGTTGAGGATAAACTAGTAGATGTTGTCTAACATGAGTATTAAATGGAAAAGTAGGAGAAGAAAATCCTAATGATTGTTTAGCCATAGCAGATTCATAAGTATTACGTGGAGATTGATTATGTTCAGGATAAGGAATTAATGAAGATGCAATACCTAACATTCCTGCTGGATGAATCTCTAAATGAGTATTTTCTGGAACTAAATCTTTTTTCTCCATAGCTATAAATGCGTTTTCTTCTTCATCAGCATCTAAAAGTTCTAGAACTCCTTCATTAACTAAATCCTTCCAAGTAAATTCTTCATGCTCTAATCGAGCTATCATTTCTCCGGTTAAATTAGGAACTCCATTTTCAACAATTATAACTGGTCGAAGAACACGTCCAGCATTAGTACTTATGAATAGTCTTCGAGAAGCTTTTAGATCTTGAACTTTATATAAAGAAACGCTAATAAGTGGATGTATTTTTCCTTCTCGTCTTAGCTTTCGTAAATTAGATACATATTCATCGCCATCATCAATATAACCAATGAATTTTCCATCAATGAATACTTTACATCCTTTACTTTTAATAACTAAATCATCATTAACCATAGGTACAAGTCCAGAAGAAGATAAATGTTCAAGTATTTCAGAAGTAGGTACATCAATAGAAATAATGGTAGATAAAGCGAGATTCTTTACAAGTCCACAATTAGCACCTTCAGGAGTTTCATTAGGACAAATTCTACCAAAATGGGTTGCATGAAGGTCACGAGCTTCAAAATTAGGTTGACTTCTACTTAAAGGAGATTGAACTCGTCTAAGATGGCTAAGAGTACCAAGATAATTTGTTCGGTCAACTAATTGAGTAACACCTACTTTACCTCTACCCCAATTTCCAGTAGCGATAGAATTATTCAATTTATCAGTTATAATTCCAGGCCTTAATGCTGCACCAACAGCACCAATTGTTCGTTTTGAGCTCATTCTTTCAAGTTGATATTTTAAGTCACGAATAAGATTTCTAAAAGCGGTTCTGAAAAGATCAGCTAACATTTGTCCTGCAAATTTGATTACTTTATTTCCATAATGATCTTTATCATCTATAGTAATCCATCCTAATTTAAGTTCAAAAAGTTTACAAATAACTTCACCAAGGAAATATGCTTTAGCTTCTCTATCAACAGGAGATTTACCCAAATGAGGTAAGAGTCCCCAATCAAGTATATTCTCAGCTTTTTTAATTCTAAATTCTTCTATCATTCCATGCGCAACTCGATTCCCTATGTAAACTAAAGCGTCATTCTGAGTTTTTATTTCATTAGTCCGTTCAAATGTTACATCAAGAAAATCATGCATAAGTGGTTCAGGTGAGATAGCATAAGCCATATCTTTATCAGTCTCAATTCCTAACGCACGTAATAATATTGTAACCGGAAGATCTGTAGGAGAATTAGGAAGTTTAGCGTTAATTAATCCATCTGGTTTTAAAGTAATTTCAAGTTTAGAACGGTATCCAACAATGGATGAATAAACTTTTGATTTAAAAACATCAACGCCACTAAGTTGAGTAATATCAACCATTATTTTATTAGGAGAAAGATCTTCAAGTCCAACTATAACTCGTTCGGAACCATTAATAATGAAATATCCACCAGTATCACGAGGATCTTCACCAGAACTTATTGTTTCTTCATGGCCCATTTTACTAAGAGAACAAAGATCTGAATTAACCATTACAGGGATATCACCAATATAATGTGTTTGAGATGCAGTGACTTGTCCTTGTTCTTCAATTGACATTTCAACATATAAAGGAGAGCAATAAGTTAAGCTTCGAAGTCTTGCTTCTAATGGAAGAGCACCAGTAGTAGATCCATCTATTTCAACTACACGAGGAGATCCTATACGTAATTTCCCAAAACGAACTTTATACGGAGCTACAAGTGATTCTATATCTATAGAAGAAGTTTCATCAATAATTTGTTGTATTCCAGTTTCAATAAATTCGTTATATGAATTAAGATGTTGTCTTGCAATACCTTCGGTTTTAACAATACTTACGTATACTGCCCAAGTATTGTTAGATGGTTTAACATTCTTTCTACGAGGTTTCTTTTCTACTATAACAGCTTCTACTTTACTGTCCTTTTTACTTTTTTTATTAGCGCTTTTTGGTCTTCTACCCATTATTCAACAACAACCCTATAATAAATTGATTCACCAGCAGTTTCACTATCTCTAGTGATCCTTAGAACATCACCAGGTTTAGCTTTAATTTCAAGTACAGCTGGATCTGTAACTAAAATATGCGGTAAAAGATCTGGAGTAACATGATACTGTTGAAGGACACCGCTTTTATCAGTATCAGAAAGGATTTCATGCTTAGGAACTAAAAGATTTGCAGAAGGTGAATACGTTAATTCTGTAATTTTAGATTTTTTAGTAGAGGTCTTCTTCTTAACAACTGATTTAGCACCAGAGGCCTTCTTCTTAACAACTGATTTAGCATCAGAAGCCTTCTTCTTAACAGTAGATTTATCACTAGATGACTTCTTAACAGAAGCTCCAGTTTTCCCCTTTTTTGAACTAGTAGACTCTTTACTCATATATATTTCCTCAAGATTATTTTAATAAGAAACAGGACAATATAATTCGCTAAATTAGCTTATATAACTTTTGTTACTAATAGCGGTATAATTAATAATAATTAATATAAAATATAGGTTATATTTAATATTAGAAGTGAAAATATGGTAAAAAAAGACATTAAAATTGAAGAATTATTATCTGAAGAATTAAAAAGAGAAATGTTTGTAGATTCGGGATCTAAATTTAGACTTATTGATGAGTGGGATACATTAATGGAATCAATTTATGAACTGCCCGTAGAACATGACGGTTATGAGAAGAAATTATCAGAATCAAATTATATTAAAGAAATAGTTGATATAATTACAAAAGATGATTTTGACCAAGTAAAAAGAACCGAAAGTAGAAAAAAATACAAGGGAAAAACTCCTGATTTAATGTATTATAATATAGTTTTTACTAAAGGAAACAAAAAAACAGGATATGGGACATTAATTTATTTCCCTGAAACTGAAAATGAATTACCTCAAAGAAATAGAGGGATAGTTCTAGCAATTAAGACTGAATTTAATGAAAATGATACAAATATTGAATTTGAAAAAGCTAGATTTGATGATTATTTAGTAGAAGTCAAACCATATATTGATTTAATCGGTGGATTATATAGAGAAAAACAGTAATAAGATGGAAATTAATGGGTCGCATATCTATTAAAAATAAGAATAAAATTCTAATTTTGGGAGTAGAATCAACAGCTCATACATTTGGAGTTTCTATAATAGATAGTAAAAAAGGAATTCTATCAGATATAAAACAAGCATATGTAGCTCCTCCATCTTCTGGAATCCATCCAAGGGAAGCTTCTAGGCATCATTCGGAAATAGCGTCAGAAATTGTTGGTAAATCACTAGAATTATCGAAAATTAAACTTAATGATATTGATGCTATTGCTTATTCTGCTGGGCCAGGATTAGGTCCATGTCTTAAAGTTGGAGGAGTAACAGCTAGAACATTATCATCTTATTTGAATAAACCATTGATAGCAGTAAATCATGCTGTAGGTCATATTGAATTAGCGGCAAATCTTACTAACGCAAAGGATCCAATAGTTCTTTTAGCCACTGGAGGTCATACTTTAATTTCTGCGCATAACAACAAACGATGGAGGATATTCGGTGAAACGCTTGATGCTACATTAGGACAAGTATTAGATCAATTTGGAAGAACTATTGGATTATCTTCACCTTCAGGACCAAAAATAGAAGAATTGGCAAATAAAGGAGAAAAATATATCGAATTACCTTATACGGTAAAAGGGAACGATGTTTCATTATCAGGAACATTGACAGCGGTAAAAAAGCTTTACTATGAAGGTATTAGGATTGAAGATCTAGCTTATTCATTACAAGAAAATATATTTGCTATGGTTGTAGAAACATGTGAACGAGCTTTGTCTTTCCTTGAAAAAGACGAAATTTTATTGACAGGAGGAGTAGCAGCTAACAAAAGATTACAATCAATGCTTAATGAGACATGTGATAGATTTGGTATTTCACTTCATACAATTCCAAAGAAATATAGTGGAGACTGTGGAGCACAGATAGCATGGACAGGATTACTAGGATATTTATGCAATAAACAAATAACTCCAAAAGAAGCTAAAGTTACTCAATCATGGCGATTAAATGAAGTTGATATTCCATGGAGAAATTAATTAAACGAGGTTCAGAAGCAGATATTTTCTTAGGAAAATATTATGGAAAAAGTTCAATATCAAAAATTCGTAAAGAAAGAAAATATAGACAGCCTATTCTTGATAAAAGATTGCGTAAAAGAAGAACAATTAATGAAGCTAGAATGTTGATAGAAGTAAAAAATTTGAGTGTATTAACACCAATCGTATATTATTTAGACATATCTAAATCGGAAATAATTATGCAATATATGAAAGGGAAAAGAGTTAAAGAATTATTATTAGAAGATGGGGAGCACATGGATAAATGTATAGAAATAGGTAAAAATATTGGTAATCTTCATCAAGGAGGAATAATACATGGAGATTTAACAGTTTCAAATTTTATTAAATATCAAAATAAAATAGCGATTATAGATTTTGGACTTTCAATTAAATCACAAAGAACAGAGGATTTCGCTATGGATTTACACATATTAAATCAAACTCTAAATAATTATTATACCGATAAATCGATAAAGTTTTTTGAATGGATATTATTAGGATACGAAGAAATATGTGGGGCCCCTCATTTAACTAAAGTATTAAAGAGAATTAATGAATTAGAAAAGAGAGGAAGATATGCCAAAATTACATAAACAGAATGAGATTTTATTCATTACAACAAATATCAACAAATATCAAGAAGCAAGTAGAATTCTTAGTAAACATGGAATTAAAATCGAAAAAAATGATTTTAGTAAAATAGAAATACAGAATGATAATATAGAAAAAATAGCAGTAATTGCTGCAGAAAACGCGTTTTCAAATCTAAAGACTGAATTAATAGTTGAAGATTCAGGTCTTTTTATAGAAGAATTAAACGGTTTTCCAGGCCCATATTCGTCTCATGCATATAAAACCATAGGCATCGAAGGAATAATTAGAATTTTAAGTAAATCTAAATCAAGAAATGCTGAATTCAAGTCAGTTTTAGCTCATGTAAATATGAATGGAAACATAAAGAAATTCATAGGAATTACGAAAGGAATTATAGCTAAATCGCCCAAAGGAAACAATGGATTTGCTTTTGATTGTATATTTATTCCAGATAATTCAAAAAAAACTTATGGTGAAATGAGTATCAATGAAAAGAATCAATATTCACATAGAGCAAAATCATTTAACGAATTTGTATCAAATATTAACTCAAAATTATAAAACAGCCATAACATTTATCACGGTTTACTTAAACTATTAATAAGATATGGGTAGGATACATTCACCTAGAAATGGGAAATCTCATTCAACTAGGCCAAATAATAAAGAAAAACCAGATTGGATTGATTATAGTCCAGATCAGATTATTTCATTAATAGTAAAATTAGCTAGAGAAGAAAATACAACTAGTCAAATTGGTATAAAACTGAGAGATGAACACGGAATACCTTTAGTTAAAACAATTATCGGAAAATCTATTACGCAAGTACTTAAGGAAAACGATTTATCGCCTGAAACTCCAGAAGATCTAAATAGGTTATTAATCCGATCAAGTAAATTACAAAGTCATTTAAAATCTCATCCAGGTGATAGAAGAAATATTCGTTCACTTGAACTTCTTGAAGCTAAAATACATAGATTATCCAAATACTACAAAAAAGAAGAAATATTACCAAAAGACTGGAAGTTTTCAGTTGCTGTAGCTCAATTAGAATAGAAATGCTTTGAATAACGATTTTACTACGCTAATAAACGGAGTAAATGATACAGCCTCAAGAATTAAAGAAATTATTTCGTCAAAAAAGAATATACTAATAATTGGTCACATGGATGCCGATGGTATTGCATCATCCAGTGTAATGGCAAGAACGATTCAGCGTGAAGGAGGAAGATTTAATCTTCGAATAATGAGTGAAATGACAATTAAAGAACTTGAGAATATTTCAGGTGAAGAGTATGATTATCACATTTTATGTGAAGTAGGTGGAGGATTATCTGCTGAAATTGATAAACATCTTAATGATAAATGGATCTTAATTGATCATCATGAGATTCCTGAAAGCGAATTAAAGCATGAGAGAGTATTTAATGTTTGGAAATATGATGTTGATGGTTCAAAAGAAGTTAGTGCTACTGGATTAACGTATATGATTTCAAAATCAATATCTTCTAAGAATGTTGATCTTTCATGGTTACCTATTATTGCAGCATTAGCTGATAGACAAGATCAAGGTGAAGGAAAGGCGTTAATTTCTCTTAATAAAAATATTTTATCTGAAGCCGTATCAGAAGGTCTTATCGAAGTATCAAAGGATTTATCCTTTTATGGAAGAGAGACACGTCCAATACATTTTTCTATTTCATCGACTACAAATCCATTTTTGTCAGGGTTAACAGGTAATTCAGATGCATGCTTAGCTACATTAAAATCAATAGGAATAGAAGTAAAAGAAGGAGATAGATGGAGAACTATATCTGATCTCTCTGAAGATGAAAAGAAAAAACTCGTAGAAGCTATGGTACCATTTGTAACTAATAATGATTCTATAGATGAAAATCTAAATGGTATAATTTCAGATGTCTATGTTTTAAAAAATGAAGATCCATTTACACAGCTTAGAGACGCAAGAGAATTTGGAACTCTACTAAACGCATGTGCAAGAATAGGTAAACCTAGTGTAGGAATTGCAATCTGTATGGAAGAAAGAGGAGAATATCTTTCTGCTGCTATAGAAACTTCGAAAGAATATAGAAGTACATTAAGTAAATACGTTAGACATCTTGAAAATAATGAAAATATAAAAGATGATGAGAAGTTAGTATATTTATCAGGTAAAGGTGTTGTACACGAATATGTTACAGGAACAGTTGCATCAATATTAAGTTCAAATAATAAATTCAAAAATAAGCTTCTTATTTTAGGAACTGATTGTAATGACGGTGAATTTAAAATTTCCGCTCGTAGACCAGCTGAAATGGATCAAGTAAATCTAGGTGAATTATTAAGAGAAGCAGCAGTAAAATGTGGTGGAGTAGGAGGAGGACACTCAGCAGCGGCTGGAGCTAAAATTCCAGAAGAACAAGTAAATAACTTTCTTAATAGCATACAGGAGAACTTAAAAGATCAAAAATGAAAATTGAGGTGAAGGTTCTAATAGAAACTAAAAGTAAAGAACAAGCAAAAGCAATCTATGAATCATTAACTCCAGATAATGTTAATATTCCTGAATCTTTATCGTTAGAATTAGAATTAAAGGATGAAAAAATAATAATGATGGTTTCATCTAAAGAAAAATGGAATAGTTTAATCTCAACTGTTGATGAATTACTTGAACATGCTAAGGTATCTTCTTCAATAATCGATAAAAGTGATAAAGAATGATTGATATTAAAATAATAAGAGAAAATCCCTCAGAAATTAAAAAAATGATTTTAAATCGTAATATGGAATATGATGTTGATTATCTTTCAAAAATAGATGAAGAACGACGTGTTTTAGTGAATGAATCACAACAGATGAAAAGAAATAGAAATCTAATAGCTAATGAAATCTCAACATTAAAGAAAAAAAATCAAGACGCTTCAAAAAAAATATCTGAAATGAAGGTTTTATCAGATAAAATAACTGAATCAGATGAACAAATTAGGAAATTAGATAATAATATAGAAGAATTATTCTCAAAAATGCCAAACATCATTCATAATTCAGTGCCATTAGGAAAAGATGAAAATGATAATAAGATAATTTCAAGTTGGGGAAATATAAAAGAATTAAAGTGTTCAAATGATCATATTAGTCTTGGAAAAGAGTTAGATCTTATTGATATTGATAGAGCTGGAAAGGTAGCTGGATCTAGATTTTATTACTTAAAAGGAGATTTAGTTAGACTTAAACATGCATTAATCAATTATTCGTTCGATTTTATTCAAGAAAAAGGATTTAATCTTATTCAACCGCCTTATGCTTTAAGAAAAGATGCTTTAAATGGTTCAATAATATTTTCGGATTTTGAAGAAGTTATTTATAAAATTGAAGATGAAGATTTGTATCTTATTGCTACTTCTGAACATGCAATAGCGGCTATGCATATGAACGAAGTCTTTCAAAAAGATGTAATTCCTTTAAAATATTCAGGTATTAGTCCTTGTTTTAGAAAAGAAGCTGGAGCCCATGGTAAAGATACTAAAGGAATATTTAGAGTACATCAATTTGAAAAAATTGAGCAATTTATATTCTCAGAACCGGAGGATTCTTGGAATCAATTAGAGAATATTGTTTCAAATACTCAAGAAATTTTCAGAAATTTAGAACTTCCACACAGAGTTGTTCTTCTTTGTACTGGTGACTTAGGTAAAATTTCAGCGAAAACATATGACGTTGAATTATGGTTTCCAAGTCATAAAAAATATAGAGAAGCTGCATCTTGTAGTAATTGCACTGATTACCAATCTAGAGGATTAGGTATTAAATATAGAAATAAACCTCATGAAGAATCAAAATTCGTTCATACATTAAATGGAACATTAATTGCTGTTGAACGAACGTTAATAGCTATAATAGAGAATTATCAGCTAGAAAATGGGGAAATTGAAATTCCTAAAGTTCTTCAAAAATATATGGGAAACACGAAAATTATAAAAAAATAAGTGAAATTAGGCATCTAATTTAAATGAAACCTCACTTTTTCAATATTAGATGTCTAAAAGATCAAGAAGAACAAGAGATAAATGGAGAGATAAACAATGGGTAAAAATTGAAACACCCAAATCTTTCGATAACGCGATAGTAGCTCAGACCCCTATAACAGATTCTAAACAATCCATTGGAAGAGTATTAGAAACAACATTATTTGACGTTATGAAACAAGATCCAAAACAATATGTCACTAAATTACGGTTTAAAATTATTGAAATTAAAGATAATACAGCAAAAACGGTCCTTCAAGGACAAGAATATTCAAGAGAATATCTTCGTAGTCTAATTAGTCGTGGCGCAAGTATGATAAATTTTGTAGATGATTTTACGACTAATGATGGAGCAATAGTAAGAGTTTATGTTGTAGCTTTTTCTCAATCACGATTAAATTCTTCTCGAAAACATGGAATTAGATTGAAAGCTAGAGAAGTTTTAAACGAAAAAACATCTAGTCTGACCTATGAAGATTTTGCTCATGAAGCAGTTTTAGGAAATATTGCTTCAGATATTCATAACGAAGCAAAAAAAGTTTCTAATTTAAGACATGTAGGTATAAAGAAAACTAAATTAATTAAATTACCACCAGTAGCAAATAAAGACGATTCCTAGTTCTTTTTTGATGCTGATACTATACGTATAATATCAGAATCTTCAAGTATGTGATCGGAAGATAATTGAATCCCCTTTTTTGCATCTATAGCATAAAGAAAGTTTTTCTCTAAATCACTATGTATTAAACCAGCTAGATCTTTAGCAGTAGATCCCTTCTTTATTACATAAGAATCAGGTAAGATATTTCCTTTTTTATCAGAAAAGTTATGCTCATCTTCTACAGGGTAAACTACTATACAATTTAGAAGATCTAAATAAGAGGAATTAATTGCTTCTTGAACTCCAGTTGAACCCCATTCAGATAAAATCTTATCTTCAACAAATTGAAGTGCGTTCTTTTGTTGTGAATTTAATTGAGAAGTGTTAATTATAGTAAAATGGTCATCTCCAGGTAAATAATTAATTAAACCTTGAGCAGTAGCTCTTCTAAGAAGAAGTTCAGCTTCTGCAGCGCAAGGAATAACGAGTTTATTGTTCTCTTTAATTCTATTTATATTAGATTTAGATGATGATAAATCAGATTTGTTAGCGACAATAATACTTGGTTTTGAAATTAATCTTAAGTTAGAGGCAAAATTAAGTAAATGAGAATCAGTCCATAAATGTGGTGCTTTGCCTTTTAAACCAGACTGCCGAAGAGATTCATGAATCTGTTCATCATTTATAGAAAGGCCGCTTAATCTTTCAACAAGCATTTGTTCAATACTTACATTTTCAGACTCCAAAATTTTAGTAAGTTTAACCCAATCACGTAAAATTATTTGTTTTAACCATAAATCAAATTCGGATTCAACAAAATTAATGTCATCCAATGGATCTCTATCTCCAGCCTCACAAGGATTTCCATTAGCATCAGAAGAACCGGATGAATCAACCACTTGAATAATTACATCAGATTGTCTTAATTCGTCTAAAAATTTATTTCCTAGACCTTTTCCTTCAGAAGCCTGAGGAACTAAACCGGCAACATCTATTAACTGTACAGGAATGAAACGATTTCCTTCAATACAGCTGGAGTTTACTGGATTATCTTCAACATTTAATTTTTTACACATGCATTTAACTCGAATTGTAGCTACGCCTCTATTTGGTGAAACTGTAGTAAAGGGATAAGAAGCCATAGGAACGTTAAGAAGAGTAGCGGCGTTAAAAAAAGTGGACTTTCCAGTATTAGCTTTTCCCATAATTCCAACTAACAAAGCGGTACATAGATAGAAATACTATGAATAAAAATAAGTTTTTTTAATTATAACAGATTAAGTTTATAAACACCGAAGTAAAAACAGAATGTTTAAGAATTAAATAAAGTAGGTTATTTTGTAAAATTGTATAATCATATAAATTCCAGGTGGCAACAAATATGGAAAGATAAACCTTGGGATATTCGTAGTCGTTTAATGGAATGGCGTAGGCAACCGACAATAATTAAAATTGAACGTCCAACTCGATTAGATAAAGCTCGTTCTTATGGTTATAAAGCAAAACAAGGTTTCATCGTAGTAAGAATAAAAGTGGGAAGAGGCGGAATGAGAAAAAGTAGACCAAAAGCTGGAAGAAGGCAAAAACACTTAGGTGTAGTAAGAATTAAGGCGGCTATTGGAATGCAACAAGTCGCTGAAAAAAGAGTATTAGAGAAATACCCTAATTTACGAGTTTTAAATTCATATTTAGCTTATAAAGATGGAAAATATTTATGGTATGAAGTAATAATGATAGATCCAAGTCATCCTGCTGTAAAGTCAGATCGAACAGCTTCAAAAGCCCTTGGATTGGTTACTAAAAATTAAATATTAAGTCCTTTTTCACTACTATGCTCAAATGTTGCAGAACTTGGATCAATTAATTTTTTAGCTGCAGCTACAGCTATTGCTGCTTGAGCAAATCCTACTGCAATTAAATTTAATTTTAGTCCCCCTTCTTGAGAAACAAGATCACCTGCCGCAAAAACTCTAGGGATACTTGTTTGCATATTTACATCAACAATGATATTTCTTTTGTCGATATCTAAATTCCAATTTTTTATGGGTCCTAAATCAGCTTTATGTCCAAAAAATATCAATAAAGCATCAATATCAAGTTTAGTTTCTTCTGAAGTTTTATTATCATAAATTGTAGCACTCTTAACAATATCAGTTCCTTTAACTTCCTTTAATTCATAAAACGTCTTAACTTCAACATTAGAATGTTTTAACTCATCAAGGGAACTTTCTAAAGCTCGAAAACCTTCCCTCCTATGAATTAAAGTAACAGATTTACAGTAATCATTAAGATTTAAAGCCCAATCAACTGCTGAATCTCCCCCGCCAACTATTAAGACTGATTTTCCTTTAAGTATAGAGCGATTTGCAACACTATAATAAACTCCTTTATCTTCAAATTCGCTAACTCCTGGTTTATTTATTTTATTAGGAGAAAATGCTCCTATTCCAGCACTAATTATAAGAGTCTTTGAATGATGTTTTCCTTTATCAGTTTCAATTTCAAGAAGCTCATCATTCAATACGTTAAGATTTTGAGCAGTTTCATTTAAACAAATTTTTGGTTTAAAAACCATTGCTTGTTTGTATAATTCTTTAGAAAGATCTTTTCCAATAATTTTTTGAAACCCAGCAATATCATAAATGTATTTTTCTGGATATAATACAGAAACTTGTCCTCCAACTTCAGGTAAAGATTCTATTATTTTTACCTTTAATCCACGTAAACCTGCATAAAAGGCACCAAATAATCCAGTAGGGCCAGCTCCAATAATAGTGACATCATAGATTTCCAAGTATTTAACAGAAATTAATCTAAAATAACTACAAAATAAACTTGTTCATATTTAG
>CAZIZY010000044.1:0-15850 GCA_964544235.1 uncultured Nitrosopumilales archaeon | reverse complement strand
CACCATAAAGAAATACAGTAGCAGTTCCAATACTTACAATCAAAGGCATTAAAGGTATGAATGCTGCACGAGTTTGAGCCATATCCAAATTTGCTTCAGAAAAATCTTGATTTATATTATTAAATTTTTGAATTTCATAATCTTCTCGATTATAAGAACGCACCAATTGCAAACCTACTAAATTTTCTCGAATATTTTCAGTTATTGAAGCAAATTTTTCACGAATATTAACCCAAAGAGGTTGTTGTTTTCTCGAGAAAATGAAAGCGACAATAAAAAGAGGTATAACAGTCAATATTACAAGAGAACGAAGCTGATGATTAAGTTCAGATAATCGAATAACAATTAATGAAGTAAGAAAAATACCAGAAGCCATTTCTCCTAATCCAAACGCGATAAATCGTCTAACAGCCTCAATATCACCAGTCGCGCGTGAAAGTATTTGCCCAGTTTTAGTACGATCATAAAAACTAAATGATTTTCGTTGAATTGAAAGGAAAAGATCCTCTCGAACATTAAAAACTATGTTAGACCCAATATATTGACTTCCATAACGATAAATGAAATCGCCACATATAGAAATTCCTGTGACGAATATTACGGTAGAACACATAAAAATTAACTGATTAAAATCGCCGGAACCAATAACTTCATCAATAATTGAATTAATTATCATCGGTATTCTTAATTTAAATACTCCTGAGATTATAACGCCAAAAAGCAATATTATTAAATGTAAAGTGTACTTAGGAAAATATCTAAGAAAACGTAGCAAAACTGCCATAAAGGTAATCAACTAATTTATGGAAAAAAGGAGTAAATAAGTTTGAGACGAAGTCAGTGGATATACTTAAACATTAGAGGGGATTTGATAACATGGGCCTGTTAATCCTTCAGCCATAAGCTGATTGGGCTCGTAACCTTCAATAAACAAAGAAGGCGCGAAGCTCAGCCTGGATAGACAGAAATGGTCAAAAGCATCGGCCCTCTAAGCCGAGGGTCGCCGGTTCGAATCCGGCCGGGCCCGCTAGTTAAACAAGCAAGTAATACTTATGACGTAGAAACAATTACAAAATAATACTTGAAAAATAAAACCAAGGTAATTATAGTTGGAGCTGGAATTATTGGAGCTACAATAGCTTATAATTTATCCAGTCATAACGAATTAAATATAACTATAATAGAAAGTAAAAGTCCATGCTCAGGAGCTTCAAGTCATTCATTCGCATGGTTAAATTCATTTGGAAAAGAACCATCAGAATATCATCAATTAAATAGATTAGCAATGGGAATGTGGAATAGGTTTTCAGATAATTTAGGAAACAACGTAGGATTTCATCAAGGAGGAGAAATACATTTAGAAAATACGTCAGATGGAGCAAAAAAATTAAAGAAACAAGTTAAAAGACTTCAGGAAGAAGGATACCCATGTTACATTATCACGAAAAAAGAATTAAACAAAATTGAGCCAAGAATCGTAACAGATGGAATAACCGCAATTTCGTTTTCAGAGATTGATGGTCAAGTAGAACCAGGTAAAGTAGTTAAAGAATGTTTAAAACGTGCACAAGATAATGGTGTAGAAATATTGTTAAACACCCCTGTAATTGGTTTAAAAACTAAACAGAATAAAGTAAGAATTGTAGAAACATCAAAAGGAAAGGTAGAATGCGACATATTGATATTAGCTAGTGGGATAGAAACTACAAAAATAGCAGCAATGGCAAATATTAATGTTCCACAGAGAGAAAGTCCAGGGATAGTTATTAGAACGGATCCAATTCCAAGAATAATAGATTCAGTATCAGTAATACATTTTCCAGTATCAAATTCAACTAAAAAGGAATTACTAACAAATGGAATTCATATAAGGCAATCAACTGAAGGAATCATCAATATGGGAGGAGGAAATCAAGAAACTATAAACACCGATGATTCACAAGAATATGCTGAAGAGATTAAATCTCTAGTTCAACAATATTTACCAGATATAAAACAAGTAAAACCTTATTCACTGCCAATAGGTCACAGACCTATGCCTATTGACGGACTTCCAATAATTGGATTTTCGAACAAAGTACCTAACGTATACGTAACGCTAATGCATAGTGGAGTAACATTAGCTCCATTAATAGGAGAAGTAGTATCATTGGAAATAATTAATAAGACTAACACAAAAATGCTCGAACCATATAGATTAACCAGATTTGAATAAGGGAATAAAAAGTGCAACACAATGATTAATACGAAGGATGAAAATAAGAAAGAAAAAAATGAATTAAATCTAGAAACAATAACATTAGGCGGAGGATGCTTTTGGTGTACAGAAGCCATTTTTGAAGAAATAAATGGGGTGAAAAAGATAGAGGTAGGGTACGCAGGAGGACAAACCCCAGAACCAAATTATGAAGAAGTTTGTAAAGGCAATACAGATCATGCAGAAGTTACCCAAATAACATTTAATACAAAAATAATATCTCTTAAAGAAATATTAAGAATATTTTTCCTAACTCACGACCCAACAACTTTGAATCAACAAGGATATGATATAGGTACCCAATATAGATCAATAATACTTCATGATAATAATCAAAAAGGAATTATTGAAGATGTAATAAAAGAAATTGAATTAGAAAAGATGTGGGATAATAAGATTGTAACAGAAATTAGCCCTCTTAGAATATTTCATAAAGCTGAAGAACAACACCAAAGATTTTACAGTAAGAATCCGAATTATGGATATTGCCAGATAATAATAACCCCAAAAATAACGGAGTTTAGAAAAAAATATTTGAGTAAGCTAAAAAAAAAATAATGTGAAATCAAAAAGAACAACATCATTTATATTAAAAAATTAATTAAAAAAAAGAATGGAAGAATTAACATTAAATAAATCAAAGGAACTAATCGATAAGGCAATTAAAAGAGCCGAATATCTGAAAGTAGAAATGAGCTTTGCAGTAGTAGATAATGGAGGGAACACTATAGTAAGTGAAAGAATGGATGGAGCATTATTCCCAACATTAAAAATAGCTGAAGGTAAAGCATTCACTTCAGCAGCGTGGAGAAAACCATCTAGAGAAATAATAAAGAGATTTAAAGATAATTTAGGTTTTGCAATGTCTGTAAATGGGATGTATCAAGGAAGATTTACTTTAGGGAACGGAGCATTCCCAATAATTAAAAATGGGAAACTATTAGGAGCGATGGGGGCAAGTGGAGGAACTGGAGAACAAGATGAAGAATGCGTTAAATATGCTTTAGAAGAATAAACCTGAAATTAAATAATAAAAAAGTGTCACACTTAAGAAATAGTAGAGTTAGTCTTAACTAATTCACCAGGATAGAGTTCAGTTTCAGAATTATTAGAAGAAATTAATGTTTCAAGTATAATTTCTAAATAATCAACACCAGTAATATTCATTTCAGAAATCAAATCAGAAGGAAGATAAAAACGGCCATCACGCTGAGATACATCACAAATAATTTTTTTATTCAAACTATTTTTTACATTACCTTGATCATCTAGAATATTTTTAAGAACGCATTTAATTTTTGACCCACGTTTAACGCTAAATTTAATCATAGTTTGAAATGAAACAGATAAATATAGATCAGGAGTGAAACCTCTAACTCTTTTAATGATATGTTCAGGCATTTTTATTCAACCACATAATTTAATTGATTAGTTTGGACTAGAAGAGTACCACAAATATTGCAATCGAAAGAAACAATATTAAATTTAGGGTTTTCAACAGGAAAAACATTTTCTTCAACCCATTTTTTATTAGATGGCCTCAAACGTTTACAAGTTTTACAGTAAAATAAATGCTTATGGACAACAGTCATTTTTAATCACGTTTTAGTTTTTTTACAATCACATCATAAGTTTGTTCATTGATAGTAGCTTTAAGATTTCTAGTTAAATCATCCATATTAACTTTAATTTGAGGGACTATAGGTTCAGGCTTGGAAGTACCATTAAGAAAAGATTCAGTTTGAGTTGGAAACATGCAATATGAAACAATGTTTTCTTCACTTATAGGAAGATCACGATCAGAAAATAAATCTCGAGTTTCGTTATAAAGAGGGTCAAGAAGATCTGCAGGACGGACATCAATAACTTGATCTTTCCAGTTTTTCCCAAGTATAGTAGAATAAATTTCAGGAGAAATAACTCCAGGAGGCTTACCATACATTCCTCGAATGTATTCTTTAGTTTCGCTAGTTACCTGTTTGTAACGACCATAAACTACATTTAATGTAGATTGCACACCAACTATCTGTGAAAGTGGAGTTACAAGAGGAGGCCACCCTAGATCTTTTTGGACTTTAGTAGCTTCAAGAAGCACTTCGTGGTATCGGTCTACAGCACCAAATTGTTCAAGTTGAATAATAAAATTAGATAACATCCCTCCAGGAATTTGGTGAACAACAACAGAAGGATCAGTTTTCATAGCCTGATCTCGATGCAATGAACTGTATTTATCCCATACTTTCTTGAAATGAATTTTACAGTTTTCGAGAGTTCTTAAATCATAACCAGTATCATAAGGAGTATCTTGAAAAGCTGCAACAATAGATTCAGTTGCAGGATGCCCAGTACCCCCAGATAATGGAGAAATAGAACAATCTAAAACATCTACTCCAGCTTCACAGGCCTTAAGATAAGACAATGGAGCCATTCCACTAGTAGAATGACTATGTAAAACAATGGGTAAATGAATTCCTGATTCTTTACAAGCATAAATTATGTCATAAGCTCTTTGTGGTGATATTATTCCAGCCATATCTTTAATACATAAAGAAGAGCAGCCCATATCAGCCAGAGCTTTAAACTGCTCTACATAATATTCAACCGTATGAATAGGACTAATCGCGTAACAAATAGTTCCTTGAGCATGTGCACCTATAGAATTAACAGTTTCAATAGGGACCTTAATATTTCGAAGATCATTTAACGCATCAAATATTCTAAAGTAATCAATACCATTTCTATGAGCTAATTTGATAAATTTAATTACAATATCATCTGGAAAATTACGATATCCAACAATATTCATGCCTCTTTCCAACATTTGAAGGGGAGTATTAGGAAAATTAGATTTAAGCTGACGAAGACGTTCCCAAGGATCTTCATTAAGATATCTAAGACAAACATCAAAAGTAGCACCACCCCAGACTTCAAGCGAAAAGAAACCAACTTGATCTAGAACATTTGAAACAGGTAACATGTCTTCAGTTCTCATTCTAGTAGCAAGTAGAGATTGATGACCATCTCTTAAGACAAGCTCAGTAAGATGAACCAATAAAATTCAAGCTCTGAGGTATGTATGCTATGTTATATAATTATCGAAATAATAATAGTCTAAGATAAAAAAAACCCCGAAACTTTCGTTCCGAGGATTTTAAATTTGTGTATTTTATGTTTTTATATTGTTCTCTTATTGGAAGTGAATTACATTTCTTCGCCGCCGTGACCACCCATAGGAGGTGTTTTCATTTTTCCAGAAGCAATAACATCATCAATTCTTAATATCATTGCAGCAGCTTCAGTAGCAGATTTTATTATTTGTTCTTTAACTTTAAGGGGTTCAATTATGTCCTTTTTGAAAAGATCATCGACTTTACCTTCATTAACATCTACACCCCACCAAGTTTTACCTTCACTATGTCGATTTCTCAAATCAACTTGAGCATCAATTGCATCCATACCAGCATTCTCTGCAAGTGTCAACGGAATTGATTCTAATGCATCGGCAAATTGTTGAACAGCTAATTGTTCTCTTCCAGATAAGCTAGTAGCCCATTCTCGAATTTTATGAGATATTTCAAATTCAGGAGCACCTCCACCAGCAACAATAGCAGGAGACTCAATTACGTCTTTAACAACCATAATAGCGTCATGAACAGAACGATCTGCTTCATCAATTACTCTTTGAGATCCACCACGAATAAGAAGAGATACAGCTTTAGGATTTTTACAGCCTTCAACAAAGACCCATTTATCTTCTTCAACAACTCGTTCTTCAACAAGTTTAGCTTTACCTAAATCAGCTGATGCCAAATCATCAATATTATTTACAATTCTTCCACCAGTAGCTTTAGCAAGTTTAGTCATGTCACTTTCTTTAGCACGTCTTATAGCAGCAATACCAGCTTTAGCCAGATAATGTTGGGCAACATCATCAATTCCTTTCTGGCAAACTAAAACATTAGCGCCAACTGAAGAAACTTTATCAACCATAGAACTAAGTATGTTATTTTCTTCATCCATAAACATCTTCATTTGTTCAGGATCATCTATTCGAATTTCTGCACTCATTTCAGTTTTTTCAATTTCTAATGGAGAACTAACTATAGCAATCTTTGCATTATTAACTAATTTAGGCATTCCTGAATGAACAACTTCCTTATCAAGAATTAGGCCTTTAATTAAAGAAGTATCTGCAATAGATCCACCAGCTTTTTTCTCTACTTTTACATTATCAAGATCAACACTAAAACCATTATCAGAAGTAGCAACTTCGAGTAAAGCATCAACAATTAAAGAAGCCAATTCTTCTGAATCATCAGCTACTAACTTAGTTAGCATGCTGGTTACTGCTACTTTATTCAACGAATCTTTATCGTCAGCAGATACTTTAACAGATATTTTATCCAATAATTCAAGTGCTTTTTCAGAAGCTCGAAGATAACCATCAACGATTAAAGTAGGATGAACATCTTTATCTAATAATTCTTCAGCCTTAGCTAATAATGAACCAGCTAAAACAACAGCAGAAGTAGTTCCATCACCAACTTCACTATCAGTGGTTTTAGAAACTTCTACAAGCATTTTAGCAGCAGGATGTTGCACATCAAGCTCTTTAAGCATAGTAGCGCCATCATTAGTAATAGTCACATCTCCAAGAGAATCTACAAGCATTTTATCTCGACCTCGAGGGCCTAATGATGATTTTACAATATCAACAACAAGTTTGGAAGCAAGCAAATTATTTTTTTGCGCGTCTCTACCTCTTGATTGGGTACTACCGTCTTTTAATATAATAACAGGGGTGCCTGCAGCACCGCCAGGAATTGTGTGTTCGGCCATGTTAAACAGTATACAACTCTTGGTAGTAAACTATATAAGAATTTACTTCTGATAATAATATGGGCATTTAATAATTATTGCGACAGACTATTTTAATAAGAACCTATTTAGCTGTATTTACTGCAAACACAGTAATTGGGATGACTTTTCCCATGTTTCCACTTTACGCTAAAAGTATTGGGACTCCAGTATGGATGCTAACCGCATTAATATCAATAATGGAATTAAGTAGCGTCATAGGCGGAATTATTTTAGGAGATCTATCAGATCGTAAAGGAAGAAAATCTATCAAATTACTATGTTCAGTACTTTACATAATTTACCCTATAATGCTAATAAAAACAAGCAATCCAATGTATTTGATAATTCCTTTAATGCTAAAAGGAATGGGAATGACAATAGTAACCATATGTGCAGCATACGTTGGGGATGTCACAGAAAAAGATGAATTAGCTAAAAGAATAGGAATACTAAGCTTTAGTGGAGGCATAGGATTTGGAATTGGTCCAGTCATAGGAGGATATGGAATTGATAACTTCGGATTCACAAACACATTTTACCTCGCAACAATAATTTCAATATTATTATTTATACTAATAATCGGAACTAAGGAAGCAGATGAAAGTATAAGGGATAGTTTTAGGCCGCCACAACGAAAACGTCAAGAACAAGAAGGAGATGTAAAAGAGAAAATAAGGAACATAATTACAAAAAGAAACATAATTTCAATAGGATTAATGTCATCTCTAGCAATGATATCATTTAGATTAACTATTGTATTTTTCCCACTTTTAGGTCAAGAATTAGGAATTAGTGCAAGTAAAGCAGGATTAATCATAGGAATACGGACTATATTCTTCGTATTATCTCAGATACCTGCCTCACGTATATCAAAAATAATTGGGAAAGAAAGATTACTAATAATATCTCTGATGATGCTAGCATTAGGACAAGGAATGGTAGGATTATCAAATAGTACTGAAATGATAGTAATATCATTAATTTGTGAAGGAATAGGATTTGGAATGTTTTTAACATTATCAAGAACATTAATAATAACTACAAGTAAAAAGACTGAAAGTGCAATTAGTTTAGGAATTGTTAGAGCTATAAGTTGGCCAGGTCAAGTAGTGCTATTTGTGTTGCTGGGGAACTTAAGTGAAATCATAGGGTTAACAAGCATATTCATTGTAGGATCAGGAATTATTTTATTCGGAGGAATAATAACGACTTACATACTTAAAAGCGCAGAATAAAAAAGAATTATTTTTTAGAATCATCTTTTTGCGCAGAATCAGAATTATTTATACAATCCAATAGTTCAGCGTACTTAAGAATCAAAGAAACTAAATCATTTTGTTTATTAAGATCTGATTCATTTTTCAATGATTCTTGAAGTTCAAACATTTTATGTATGGACAAGGTCTTTAAAGAACCCATAACATCAGAAAACGAATAGGATTCAATATTAGAAATATCTTGATCAGAGCTACATGAAAGACATAAAACTTGCTCATTATATTTTACTTGTAAGCCTCCACATTTAGAGCAAGAATCAGAAAGAAGAACAGCCCCTTTTCTTAACAAATCAGTTCCTTTAGCCAGATTAGGATTGGATTTGACTGCCAAAAATTCACCTAATTTGGAATATTATTCTTACGCTTAATGATAGGTTTCTCAGATTTAATTTTAGAAGAATCCAATATGATATCAAATATTTTAGAAGATACATTAATTTTAGAGTCTTTTTCAATTAATGAAACATCACCAGTTTTATGAGCAAGATGAATTTCATTATCATCTGAATTAAACCCTATATCAGAACGACTAACATCATTTATAGCTATAAAGTCACAATTATAAGATTTAAATAACGAAGTAGTGAATTTGTCCAGATTTGAAGGTAAATTAGTGCAAGCTTTAAACGCAACTACACAAGTTTTAGGGCTTAATGATTTAACTATTGAAATTATTTTAGGGGTAGATTTTAAAGCTAAATTAAAACTAGATGATTTTGAGGAAATTTTAGTTTGAGAAAAAGACATAGGAGTAAAATCAGAAACAGCAGCTGCAGATAAGAATAAGTCTACGTTATTCTTTTGTAATGATGATTCAACAGATTTCAACATTTCAGCATTACTTTCAACTTGATTAATTTCCATACCATCAAGGATTAAAGAAGGATTGAACCCGCAAATTAAAGAAACATTAGCACCCCTATAATAAGCATCTAAAGCTAGAGATAATCCCATTTTACCAGAACTTCGATTAGTAATTATTCGAGCCGGATCGATTGATTCAGCAGTAGGACCAGCGGTAATTAAGACATTCATATTGGACATATTTTGAGGAGTAAGAAGTTTGATAGATGAAATGACAATAGTTTCAATTGGCGCCATTTTAGCTTTATTATCAGAAATTAAAGGAGGAATTATTGTTAAATTAGATTTTTTAAGTTTTTTCAGGTTTTCTTGGACAAAGAGATTACGATACATGGGTTCATGCATTGCAGGCGCAATAGCAATAGGGATACTAGATCCAATAGCGCAAGAAATTAAAGTAGTAACAGGAGTATCGTCGATACCGTTAGCTATTTTACCCACAGTATTAGCAGTTGCAGGTGCAACAAGAATTAAATCTACTTTTCCATTCCAATCACCAGCAAGGGTTAGATGTTCACTCATTCCAGTAAGAGTTGTAATAGAAGAGTTACCAGTAGCCCATTCCATAATATCAGGACCTATTATTCGAGTAGCTTCTTCACTAAATACAGGGAATATCTCAGCACCATGCCTCATAAGTTCTCGAGCAAGTTCAGGACTCTTAATAGAGGCAACGCTACCTGTAATAGCAAGAGCAATTTTCTTACCAGCAAGTTTACTGCTCTTACTTTCAGAAATATCAGTAAGAGGCCCTTTATAGGTCAATTGTAACAAATGAAACTTGGGAATTACTCACTATTATGATCTTCCATTAAATTAAAAAAGTCTAAATATAGAAGAAACGTAAAATATATTCTATACGTATAAATGAAGGTGATTTTTTGAGTTCAAATAAAGATAAAGAAAATGCGGAAAAAATGAAAATAGCTATAGATTACTTAAAAGTAGTGAGCGAAAATAATTTGACGCCTAGAAACATAAGAAGAACAGTAAAAGATGGAATAAATATGCTTAATGATGAAGAGCTTAGTCAAGGAGTTAGGGCAGCTAATGTAATAAGCATGTTAGATGAAATTACTCAAGATCCGAATATACCATCATTCTCAAGAGTGACTGTCTGGTCAGCTGTATCAAATTTAGAATCAATAAGAGATTAAGCTATTAGATTTCTAATAGAACTAGATAGTAAATCATTAAGATCTTTAGTTAAAACTGTACATCTAAGACAATTATGTAATTCAGGAACTGAAGAAAGATTTCGAAGTACCAGGCCATCAGATAATAAAGAAGTATAAACGTATTCAACATCTACATCAAAGTTAATTAAGAGAAAATTACCGTAAGAAGGAAAAACAGTTAATTTAGGAATATCTTTCAAAGAATCATAAAGAAGAGCACGATCAGATAATGTTTTTGTAACTATTGAGTTGACAGAATCAATATCATTTAAGGCAATTTCAGCTAAAGCAATAGAAAGCATATTAAGACTATTAGGCGGTCTAACCTTATTCAAAAGATTAACTGTGGATTTATTTGCAATTATGTAACCTACTCTAGCACCAGCCAAAGAAAAAGCTTTAGATAAAGTTCTCACAATAATTAAACGCGGTTCTTTGATTGCTAAATTTTTAAAAGAATGATCACAGAATTCGAAATACGCTTCATCTATAACAATGAATGAATTAGTCTCATCTAAAAGAGTATTAATGCAGTCTTCAGTAACTAAATTTCCAGTAGGATTATTAGGGCTATTCAAGAATATTAAATTAGAATTCTTAGATGCTTTAACTAGTCCCATTATATCATCATTAAAATCATTAAGTCGAGTAACAGAAACTATGTTACCCTCCATTATTTGAGATACAATTCTAAAAAGACTATAAGTTGGAGAAGAAACAACTACATCAGATTGTGGATCAATGAAGACTTTAGAGATAACATCTAATGCTTCGTCAGCGCCATTAGTAACTATAATTTCATCTTCATGTACTGAATTATATTTAGCTATTAAAGCTCGTAAAGAGCGATAAGATGAATCAGGATAATTATTTACAGCAATATTAGGTAGAATTTCTGATAAAGAAGTAAGCCAAGAAGAAGGAACATATGGAGAAGTATTAGTATCAAACCTAACAATATTTTCAGGTTTTAAATTATTATCATTAGCAATATCATAATTAGAAGGTTCCCACTCATAAGCTTGGAAATCATTTAAAAAATTTCTATACTGCACTAATGATCACATGTATAAATAAATTAGATATTAATTATGTTTTTTTGAAAATAAAAGAATTAAAGCGTTAAATTAATGTAGTAGAAGAATCTAAACTAAAGATTAGCCGGCCATAGCGTGTGGGTCCTACCTGGTCTCATTCCGAACCCAGAAGTAAAACCATATGACGCCTTTGTGTTAGTGAGGTCCGCAAGGCCTCGTGAAGCTTCGGTGCCGGCACTTACTAAATTCTATTCGTACACGACGTGATAGCTATAAGATAATTAACCAGGTTAATAATAAAAAGATATTAATTGAAAATAAGAATAGGGCCAATAAATCTTATTGGTGCAATAGGCGCAATAATATTATTATTAGGATTAACGGGACCATGGATTTCACAGTATTATGATAAAGAATCATCATGGGACACAGAGAAATTAAGAGAAATAGAAAGTTACAAAAAAAGCATTAATTTTAATCCATTAATAATGACCATGATAGAAGATAATGAAAATAGAAAAGAAACCATATTTTATTCGTTATCAACAACAATCTCAAGTTTTGGAATAATGATTGCTGGAATATTAGCTACAATAAATTTCAACCGATGGCAACTAGGAATGTCAGGTTTCATAATATGGATGATATCAACAATAATATTCTTTCTAAGCTTTGGAAATTTACAATATGGCTTCTCTTGCTATGAAGGATGTTCACTATTCGGATGGGGATGGACGATATCTATCGTAGGTGGAATAACAATACTAATATCATCAATAACTACATTGATCACTGAAAGATAATTAAGTTAAATTTGAATCTAAACTAAATTTATAGAGGCAAAATAACAAAGACATAAAAATAACACGGTTATACAATAAGAACAGTAAAAAAATGTTTCTAATTGGAGGACAGTTCGATAATCCGGTATCGGTATTGTTTTATTATGTTCCATTTCTACTCTTAATGTTTTATGGACAAAGAATATCAGTATGGATAATGCTAAATCAAGCTAGTGGTTCAGTAAAAAAACTTAGTCGGTTTCAAGAAACATCGAGAATAGAAGCAATTGAATATATAAAAAAGAATTTTAAATTAAATTCAGACCCAACAAATAGAATTAATGAACTTATAGAATATTTCACAATTATGCCTGTTAATTTAGACCCTTCAGGAATAATGAATAAAATAGAACATGTAACAACATTACAAGACGAAAGATTAAAAGAAGACATTCAAAGAATTACTGGTTCAAAAAACGAAATAGATGTATCTAAAGCAGGTAACATGGTAGAAATAGCTACAGCTTTGAATTTGATGCATAAAGTAGTAAGACACTTATTTTTAATTGGAAAACGAACTAAAAGCACTATAGCTTTAGTTCAACTTCAAGTAATAATGCCGATGATAATGGATGAAGCTAATGCATTAGTTAAAGCAACAGAAGCTTTTAGAAAAGCTCATCCAATTGGAGACGGAATTGGCCCGATGGTTGTATCAAGATTCATGATAGGTAAAAGAAAAACAAAGATCGCTAAAGAAACACTTTTAGCACAAAATAAGTATAAAATGAGAAATTTAAGCATAATTAAAGCTGGAGGACCAATTGGAACTGTAGGAAAGCTAGGGGAAGCGATGAATAAGATTGTGAATGAAATGAATGCAAGAATTAACATTATAATAATGGTAGATGCAGCATTAAAACTTGAAGGAGAAAAGACTGGAGAGATAGCGGAAGGAGCTGGTGCAGCAATTGGAGGAATTGGAGTAGAGCGGTTTAAAATTGAAGAAATAGCAACAGAAAACAATATCCCATTACATGCAATTGTAATAAAACAATCAAATACAGAAGCAATAACTTCAATGAAAAAAGAAATAGCTGAAAGTGCAGATGAAGTTGAAGAGCGAATTAAAAGGATAATAGAAGAAGAAACTGAAAAAGGGGAGAATGTATTATTAGTAGGAGTAGGTAACACTATAGGAGTAGGACAATGAGTATGGGTCAACTCCCTTCAGTGGGACCAAAAAGAGAAAAATATACAGTATTCTCAATTCATGAATGTTCAAAATGTAAACAACAAACTAAAAAAGCATTTGAAGAAGGAGATTACGTTTACAAAGAACAAGAGAAATGTAAAGAATGTAACGGGAAGATAATGATAACAATGATTTATAGCGAGCCTAAGAAAACAAAATAAGTTATTCTGTTAAAACAATGGTGCCATTTTCAGTTAAAGCTAAAGTATGTTCAGCCTGAGATACAGGAGTCCCATTCAATTCAACTAGAACGGGATATGCCCGCAAGATTTTCATATTAACTAGATTACGTAAATCTTTCTCAATTTCCTCGTAATCAGCATTAGCAATTAATCGCGAAGAAAAAGGTAATCCTTTAACGGACGACCAAATCTTTTCAGATAATTCATCAAGAGACGAATTACCTGTTCGTTTTCTAGATACAATACTGTAGATATTATAGAAATCAGTATCGATAACAGTACCTGAACCAGTTGAAGTAGTTACGAAAGGTTCAACCGCATAGATTTCATTTCTTTTAAGATGATGATTGTGATTAACCCAAATATTAGGGATAGATAAACCAGCATGAATTTGAAATTGATCAATTTTATGCCCAGAAAGATTACTTATTACTTTGTAACCACGTTTTTGAACAGTAGAATTTATGACATCGCCAATATCAGCAGCATTAACGTTTTCTTTAAAAGATTGGATTGCGTTTGATAATGCCAATTCAGCTGTATTAACCATGAGATCAAAATTATGGTTAAAAGAAAAAGAAATTGCATTATCAACGAGGTACCCGTCAATATGAACCCCGAAATCAATCTTAACTAAATCACCATCTTTAACGACAGTTTTATCATTAAAAGAAGGAGTATAATGAGCAGCTACCTCATTAATACAAACATTACACGGAAATGCTAAAGAGCCCTTTCTTTTTTTAATCTCCATTTCAACATATTCAGCTATATCCAAAAGAGAAGATCCGACTCTAATTTTTCTACGTAAAAGATTCCTAACTTCTGACGAGATTTTTCCCGCTTTAAAATATTCTTCAGCGATGAGCACATTTTTATCTTTATTTAGCTGATTTTTAATCATTGTGATGACGAGAATAAATGAAGTATAAAATAGTAGCGACTGGAGGTACTTTTGACATAATACATGTTGGACATAAAGCCCTTTTAACTAAGGCATTTGAAGTAGGACAACATGTAATAATTGGATTATCAACTGACGAATTTGCTCATTCCAGAGGTAAAACATTAAAACATACATTTGAAGAACGGAAAGATAAACTAATGAGTTTTTTAAAGAGAATCTTCACTAAAAAAGAATACAGTATATATAAATTATCAGACTATTTTGGACCCGCAATATATAAAGAAGAAATTGAAGGGATCGTAGTAAGTGAAGAAACGAAAATTAGAGTGAAAGAAGTTAATCATATTAGAATAAAAAACGAATTACCTGAATTAAAGGTAGAAATTGTTGAATTACTAAAAGATTCAGAAGGCGAATTAATTTCAACAACTAGAATAATAAAAGGAGAAATAGATGAAGATGGTCAAGTTATTTAATAATGACGATAATAAAAGAGTAGAGAAATAATTGAATGAAGAAATGATAGTAGATCCATGGAATGTTAAAGGAGATATAGATTATAATAAGCTCATTAATGAATTTGGGACAAATAAGATAACAGAAGATATAATTAAGAAAATTGAAAAACATACAGGAGAAATACATCCATTAATTAAAAGAAGAATTTTCTTCAGCCATAGAGACTTAGACTTGATTTTAAATGAATATGAAAAAGGTAAAGAATTTGCATTGTATACAGGAAGAGGTCCTTCAGGACATACACACTTAGGACACTTAATCCCATGGATATTAACACAACATTTACAAGAAAAATTTAATGTAGAATTGTACTTCATGATGACTGATGATGAGAAGTTTTTACATAATCCAAATTTAGGGTTAGAAGAAGCGATGACATATTCATATGAAAATGCGTTAGATGTGCTTGCATGTGGTTTTGATATTGAAAAGACTCATATCTTTTCAGATATAGAATATGCAAAAACACTATACAAGATAGCAGTACAAATAGCAAAAAATGTAACATATTCAACTACAAAAGGAGTTTTTGGTTTTTCTGAAAGTACCAATATAGGTATGACTTTCTTCCCCGCAATGCAAGCAGCACCAGCTTTCTTACCATCGATATTGAAAGGAGAGAATATTAATTGCCTTATTCCAGCAGCAATAGATCAAGATCCTTATTGGAGGGGAATAGCTAGAGAAGTAGCCCCAAAATTAGGATATCCAAAACCCGCCCAAATACATTCG
>CAZIZY010000043.1:0-9371 GCA_964544235.1 uncultured Nitrosopumilales archaeon | reverse complement strand
GCTCCTGCATTTTCAGCATATTTAGTTCGTCTCACACATTCATTAAAATTTTGATAAGAGCACCCAATTACCGAAGCTATCTTATCACGAGTAGAATCAACAACTACATCTACAACATTATCAAATTCTTTGGAAGTAACAGAATAGAATTCACCCATGCTTCCTAAAGCAATTACGCCTTGAACCCCAGAATCAGAGAGGTAAGTAATATTATTTCGAAGCAAATCAAAATCTATTTGTTGATTCGTATTAGTTGGAAGGGGTAATAATACAAATACGCCCTCCAAAGGTCTTCTAGAAGAACCCAAATCAAGTATCAGTAAAGTGAATATGATATTTAAAGAACATGAGGGATAATAAAGACAGTTACGCTGATAAAGATTGAGAAATAAGGATTAAGTATGTACGGAACAAAAGCTAGATTTGGAATAATGCCAACTATGGATGACGCGGTATTAGAACCAGAATTATATGCCATGGCGCCACCGGATATTGCTATATATACATCGAGGTTAATGAAACCGAATAGTGATACAAATATAGATACACAATCATCAGCTTTTGAGTCAATCGATCGATGTGTTGATGAATTAGTGTGGATTAGGCCATCAATATTATGCTTTGGAAGCACATCAGCAAGTTTTGTAGGGGGAAAAGAATATGATAATAACATAATTAAAAGAATGGAAAAAAGATCTGGAGGAATTCCAAGTACAACTATTTCAACTGCATTGATAAATTCTCTAAGAATTTTAGGATCAAAGAAATTATCAATAGTTACACCATATGTAGAAGAACTAAATATTCGTGAGAAAAATTTTTTAGAAGAACTTGGTTTTGAAGTTATTTCAATTAATGGATTTAATCTACTATCATCTGATGACATATGCGGTTTGAAACCTAATCAGATTTACGAATATGCTTTAGATAATTTTGACACCAAAGCTGATACGTTAGTATTTAGTTGTACAGGATTACATACAGAGCCAATATTACAGAAGATAGAGAATGAATTAAAACGTCCAACAATATCTAGTAACACAGTAGCTCTATGGGAAATGCTAAGAAAATCTAAAATTGAAGAAAAAGTAAAAGGACATGGTAAATTACTAAGTGATTACTAATAGAATAAGAAGAAGATCATTATGATTGATAATAAAAATAAAAGAACATATGCAAATGAGCTCACGGAAAGAAACGAAGGGGAAGAAATAACAATAGGAGGATGGTTAGAAGATATAAGAGATATAGGGTCAATAATTTTTGGGACGATTAGAGACAATACAGGATTAATTCAAATAATAATCAAAAAAGAGAACCAAGACGTATTTAATAGAATAAAAACGATACCTAGACAAAGTGCTATGTTAGTAGATGGGATAATTAACAACAGTAAAGCTAAAGATTTCAAGGTAGAGATTAAAGTATCTAAAATAGAAATTGTTTCAGAGGCAGAATCTAAATTACCATTAGATCCGACTGGAAGAGTTAATTCATCATTAGATGGAAGATTAGACTCGAGAGCATTAGATTTAAGGAACCCAAATATTACTGCGATATTCAAAATAAGGCACCAAACAATTCAATCAATCAGAGAATCATTTATCGAACAAGGCTTCTTAGAAGTGACTACGCCTAAAATAATAGGTCAAGCAGCTGAAGGAGGTTCAACGTTATTTGAATTAAATTATTTTAATGATAAAGCGTATTTAGCACAAAGTCCTCAATTATACAAAGAACAATTGACACTAGCTTTAGATAAAGTATTTGAAATAAATGCGTTCTATAGAGCAGAGAAATCACACACTACTAGACATCTAAATGAATTTACAAGTGTAGATATTGAGGCTGCATTTTATGACGAAAAGGAAGTAATGAAAGTTTGTGAAAAAATGATAAAACATACAATAAATGAGATTAATAAAAGGAGTAATGAAGATCTTAAGAAACTAGAACATGTATTACCAAAGATAAATGAACCATTTAAAGAAATTACTTATGAGAAAGCTATAGAAGATTTGAAAGGAACTGATTCAGAAACAGAAATGGGTGAAGATTTATCGGATTCAGCGCTAAAGAAACTGGGCGAGATTCATAAAGAATTTTACTTCATAACTAGGTGGCCAATTAAATTAAAGCCCTTTTATATTAAAGCCGATGGAGAATTCTCTCCTTCTTTTGATTTGATGTACGGAGCATTAGAATTAGCATCAGGAGGGACACGCATATCAAATAGAGAGGAATTAGAAAAACGAATAACAGAATCAGGCTTGAAAAAAGAATCGTTTGAATCACATTTAAGAACATATGATTGGGGAATGCCACCACATTCCGGATGGGGATTTGGGCTTGACAGGTTTTTAATGGTGCTAACTGGAAAAAAGAATGTAAGAGAAGTAGTACTTTATCCTAGAGAACAATCACGACTTTTACCTTAAATAAACACTATAATGCTTTGAAATTTTCAGTCCACGCAGAATACGTTTTTAGAGCTTGAAGTGAAATGCTAGGTTTTCTTAAAGACATTACTGCTTGAAAATCTTTGGCAGATATGACTCTAGGCTTAGATTCATGATCATTAGCTTGTCCACTTTCAAAGAGTTCTGAAACAACTCTAATCTGAACAGCTTGACAAATATCTTTAATATCACTACCACTATGACCATCAGATTTAGCCGCTATTTCAGAAATATCAACATCATTAGCTAAATGAAGAGGAGAAGTGTAATGTTCAAACATATCTAGTCGTGAATCTTCAGAAGGAATAGGTACATAAACACGTTTTTGGAAACGCCTTAAGAAAGGCATTTCAAGAGACCATGGCTTATTAGTAGCACCTACAATGTAAAGAGGCAAATGGCGATCTTTTTCTTGAATGCCGTCCATTTCTTTAAGAAATTGATTACGAGCTCTTACTTCACCGCCAACTTCTTGTTTTCGTGCTCCAAGAAGAGAATCAAGTTCATCAATAAATATAATCACAGGAGAATTAGTTTTCGAGATAGTGTCACGAGCTGTATTAAATAATTTAGCTACATTTTGCTCAGCTTGACCAAGCCATTTAGACATTATAGAGGCAGCATCAACGGTAAAGAAGAGACTGTCTTTTTCAGCCGCAGCAGCAGCAGCAAGCATCGTTTTACCGCAACCAGGAGGTCCATAAAGAAGAATGCCTTTAGGCCATCCAAGAGGGAATAAATCAGGCCGTTGAGCAGGAAAAACAATACTTTCTTTAAGTATACGCTTAGAATCTTCTAGACCAATAATATCATTCATTGAAATTTCAGGTTTATCAACTAAAACAAGTTCTTCGTAAGTCGCTTTTAAAGATTGAACTAGTTTTTGTCGAACCGCATCATCTGGCGAATTATTATTAGAGTTAGATGAAGAAGCAATAGGAGAATCCCCATTAATTTTTTCAAGCGATCTTAAATCCTCAATTCTTTTTTGATATGATTTAGTTCGTTCAATATACAAATTATTAAGAGAATAATTAGGATAAAGCTTAACCATTTTAAGCATAGTAGATATCGCTTTTTGATACATGGAGATAGCAGTACCATAAGAACCATGTGAATCAAGCCGTATAGCTTCAGCTGCATATTGACTAGCTGTATCTTCTATTTGTTTAGCAGGAGCAGTAGTCAAATTAATCTAATCCATAATTAAGCAGGGGTTAATTCCCGCTCTTTTTTACTAAAAGTAGAAGGAAGAGAAGAAAGCATATCAGCATTTTCTTTAAATTGATCAAGCTCAATAGAATTATCTTCAGATAACATTTCAGAAATATTAGCAGGGGAAAGGGTAGAAGAAGCTTGTTCAACGGTTTCTAAAGTCTTATTTTCAGCGTATTTTTTGATCTCATTCAGTAAATCATTTCCTTCATCACTTAAAGGTTGGAGTGAAAGATTAAGATCAGGAGAAATAGTTTCAAGATCAAGTAACATACTAGAAAGAGTATCGTTCACTTCTTGAGAAGTATCTTCTAAAGCAGGTTTTACTCGTAATACATCAGAACTAATATTATGAAGTGAATTAAGTGCCGAAGAGACTTTATCAACAACATTTCCTACTTCCATTACACTTTCTATTCTAATCAATATCTGACTTAAAGCAAGTTCACTGGAATTAACCATATTCAAAACTTTCTTGAGTTCAACATGTTCACTTGCATATAAATTGAAGCGAGCTTCATCTCCTTGTTCACGAGATTGAACAGTATAATCAAGAAGACGTTTATTTTTATGTTCTAATTTTAATTTAATGTTAGATAATTCTTTTTAGTGAAATTCAATTTCTTTAATTGCTGAAAGAAATTTACTTTTATTATTAGAATTATTACGGAAAGATAAGAATCGCATTAAATTCAAATTATACACCACTAATTAGAGAATCAAGATATTTTTCCAAAAAAGAGGAAAACCGAATATCCTGGGAAGGAAACAGGACATTCGGTAACCGTCTTACAAAGATTCTGAGGATGGGAATTCCTCAGTTTGGATCTCTTGGGAATTTGTTGGAAGATCTGGGAATTTGTCTCTAACAGTTTGCTCAGCAACAGTAGAAGCTTCAGCAAGGATGTTTTGAGCTTCTTCATTAGCAGCATTAAAGTTCATATTATAGCCACCAATTTGACCTGCATCCACAAGTATACTGCTTAGGCTACTGCTAATTTCAGCTAAGGAATTATCAGCTTCAGGTAAGACATTTCCAAGTCCAGTTTTGACATTCTTAATTATTGACATTGCAGGAGATAGAGTTACAACGATATCTCCAAGTTCTTGGATAGTATTAAATCTCATTACTATTTGTTCTAGCGCTAATTTAGATTGAGTAACCATAACATTCATTTTTCTAACTTCTGCAAGCTCATTAGCAAAAACAGAAGCATGTTGCATATCATGTTTCTGGATAGATGATACGACTTTATTAAAGATGGAGTCATCACGATCTTTAAGTTTTCCAGATACAGCTTCAAGTTTTGAAAGCTGTAATTGTATTTGTTTCATAGCTATATCAAGACGAGGTTTAAGAGGTGCGTTATCATTTTTAACAGCATCTTTAACACGTCCAGCTAATGTTTCCGTTCGAGGTCTTTCCCAGTTTTTGGTAAATTGTGACATATTTTAGTACCTAGTCGAATAATATACACCTAGGTTTTTTATTTATAATGTGACCTTAGAACATGTAACCAAAGTGACAGAGTGTATAGTTACATGAAACAAGAAAAATTTGTCGAAAATTTAGAAATATTTGGACTAAATGAATATGAATCGAAAGCATATTCAACGTTAATTAAACAAGGAATAATGCCAGTAAGCGAATTATCATATCATTCAGGAGTTCCTAGAACTAAGAGTTATTCAACATTAAAAGCTCTAGAAAGAAAGGGGTTAGTAACATTAATGACAACTAATCCAACTAAATATCAAGCAGTATCACCAGAGGAATCTTTTGAGAAAGCGATAAACACTGAAGAGAAAAAAGTGAAAGGAATGAAAGAAACATTTTTAGAACTGAAAAAAATAAATGAGGAAGCAAATAAACACGATAAAAGCCAAGAAAGAAAGTATTTAGTAGTTAACTCAAATACGGTTATAAATAAAATATCAGAGATTATCAATTCTTCAAGGTTCTATTTTCATGGGCTAACTGATTCATGGGGCAATAAGATTCTTAATGAAGCTATTGAAGTATCAGAGATTGTACCAAGAAAGGATATAGATTTTAAAATAGTGGCATCAGATGACTCTGAACTAGGCGTAAATAAGTTATTTAGAGCAGATAAAACATTATTAAGAATAGCTGAAAACGAATCAGGATATAGTTGTTTTTTAAGTGATGATAATGTTACGCTATTGGTTAACAGTAATACAGGGACAGGGTTATATCAAAATTCTAACGATCTATGCCAAATACTAGATAGAACTACATTCAAAGAAACATGGGATAATGGGATTCAATCAGAACAAATCAAGAAATTAACTACACATAATGAATTTAGTGAAGTTAGTAAAATGATTTATTCTGCAGAGAAATATAAATTATTCATTGAAGCAGTAGCAGAAGCAACACAAAATAATGCTTCATTAAAGACTAGAATAGGGACAAACTTTATTGAAAGATTAGAAAGAGAAATGAATGTAACTATAACTAAACAACCAATAGAAATATCTCTCCCGTTATTAGTCACATTACTTCAACAAGATATTGATAAGAATATTGAAAGAGGATACAGTTCATTTAATAAGAGAATAAATCTAGATGACTCAGAAGAATTGAATAATTCGGAATCAATTTGGTATTATGCTTTAATAGGGATACTAGAAAGATCAGGATTAGCAATAGATAAATTAAAAGATATGCCGGAAGCAAAACAGATAACTAATAAAGAATTATCAACAATCAGAATGAATGACACTGAACTAAAGAAAGTTATAAAAATAAAAGCAAGATAAAAAGAGAGTAATAATTAGAAGAAAGAAAAATCGCGATTAGTGATTATAAAGGATAAATAACTAATCCTGAGCAAGAGACATGTACATTTTATAGAATTTTTTGTAAGATTGATCAAAATCCATATCTTGTTCTAACCCATCTTTTATAAGAGATATTTCTTTCCCTAGGGATTCCTTATTAGTTTTAGCGGATTTAATAAGAAGGTCCAATTTATTTTTAAATTTATCAAGGACCTCAATTGAATATGGGTTTACCAAAGTTAAGGATGTAATTAAATCAGGATTATGCATAATAGATTCAGCTAAAGGTAATTGTACTGCAAAAGTAGTTCCTGATAAATTCTTTAGTGAATTAATATCTTGGTCAATCATAGCAGAAGCAAAAGATAAATTAGCAAAATATGGCAAAGAAAGCAAATAAGCCATAGATTTATCATGATCTTCTAATGAGACTAAGGTTGTTTCATTTTCAGGGAATAATAAATTAATGGTTTTTAGTTCTTGAACTGAATCAGAAACAGGGATTAAAGCAAATTTCTTAACAGAATTAAAAGGAAAACCAGGTCCGAATAGAGGGTGTAAAGCGATAAAATTAAGATTTTTTTCGGATAATTGTTTAAGGACATTAAATACTGAGCTTTTAATAGAAGAAACATCAATTATAGTTACTCCTGATTTAGCAAGTGTAACAAGTTTAAGAAGAGTCGAAGAGGATTCTTCTAAAGAAACAGTAACAAGTATGAGATCAACATTATCAATAGCTTTTTGAAGGCTATCACTAGCTTCAAAATTTAAGTTTTCAGATAGTTTAGATAAACCCTTCAGATCAATATCGTATCCTTTAATTTCATGGTTATTTTGGATGAAATAAGATGCGAACCATTTTCCCATTTGTCCAGATATTCCTATTATTGCTATTTTCACGGAAGGTATTCACCTATCTTTTGAATAGCAGTCAACAGTTTTTCATCTTCAATTGAGAAACATAATCTAAAATATTTTTCATACGGACCAAAAGACGAACCAGGAGCTAAAGCAACACCCGCTTCTTTTAGAAGTTTATATGAAAAATCTTCTGAATCAAAAGAGTCAGAAGAGACTTTAGGGAAGAAATATAGTCCGCCTTCAGGTTCATGAAAATCTAGAGATAGCCCTTTTAGAGCGTTAGAAGCTAGCTTCATTTTGTCAGATACATAATTTAAGTACATTAGTGGAGAATCAAATGCAACTATAGACCCATATTGAATGAACTCAGGAACACTAGTAACTAAAGCATTTTGAACTGAAACCATTTTTTTGATAATAGATTTATCTGCAACCGCATAGCCCACTCTAAATCCAGTCATTCCATGACTTTTTGAAAGAGAAGAAATTAAAATACTTCTACTATTTTCCGTTTCAAAAATACTTGTAAAAGGTTTAAATGACATTTCAGAGTAAACCTCATCACTCAATATGTAGATTCCTCGTTTAGAAGACTCTTCAGAAAGAGCTTCCATAAAATCACGAGATAATATAGAACCAGTAGGATTATTAGGAGTGTTTAAGATTACCATTTTCACAGTGTCATCAAATAACGAAACAACTTCATTGATATCAGGAATCCACCGATCATCAAAATTAGCATTATAAGTTATTATTCGAGCACCTAAAGATTCAGCTAAATTAGCATATGCAGGCCATGCTGGTTGAAATACCAATACTGAATCACCAGGTTTAATACATGTAGCTAAAGCTGCATAAACAGCAAATCTTCCACCAGTAGTAATTAAAACATTATCAGAATCCACTTTTTTATTAAACCTAGACTCAATGTATTCAGCAGTTCTTTTTCTTAATGGTAGGATCCCAGCAGGTTCAACATAATTAGTTCTACCATCACGCATTGCTGAGAAAGTGTCATTAATAACTGAATCAGGAGGACCATAATCAGGTTCACCGATTTCAAGATGAATTACAGGTTTACCTTGTTTTTCTATTCTTCTTGCTTCTGCAATAATAGCAGTGTGACTATTAGAAGAGATAGGATCATTTTTCTGAACAGAAATAGATTCATTAATTAGAAGACCCAAGATTTTCATCCCTAAGTCTTCACTTATATTTTCTCGTTTACAAATTTCTTTGACTGAACTAAAAAGTGATTGTTCAGTTTTAACATCCACTATTGGAAGGTCCTTTTCAGACTTATAGACGCCGATTTGTTTAGAAATTGAATTACGCTTACTTACAAGTAAAAATATATCTTCAGTTATAATTTTAATTTGCTCACGTAACTTTCCCAATTCATTATTCTCTTCGATCTTCATTACGTTTCATGAACAGATCGTGAGAAATAAATCCTCCTACTAAAGCTTGATCAACTAGGACTATTGCTACAGTAGCTTCAACAATTGGAACGGCTCTAGGGAGAACACAAGGATCATGTCGTCCCATAACTCGTAAATCAACTAATTTCTTTGTATCTAAGTTAACGGTCTTTTGTCGTTTAGCGATTGAAGAAGGGGGTTTAAATGCGAGACGAGTAATGAGAGGCATTCCAGTTGATAGTCCGCCCAATATACCTCCAGAGTTATTTGTTTTAGTTATCACCTTATCATCATCAAAAACAAATAAATCATTATTCTGCGAACCAGTAAGTTTTGACGATTTGAAACCAGAACCAAATTCAACTCCTTTAACAGCAGGGATAGCGAAAAGTAATCTACTAAGATCTGAATCCAATGAAGAAAATATAGGTTCACCTAGCCCAACAGGAAGAGGCTGAGATACACATTCTATTATCCCTCCAACGCTATCACCTTCACGTCTAGCTGCTAATATTCTATTCTCCATTTCTTTTGCAGCCAATTGATCAGGGCATCTTACAGAGTTTGAATAACGTGTAGATAAGATATCATCCCAAGATGGAGTTTT
>CAZIZY010000042.1:0-16733 GCA_964544235.1 uncultured Nitrosopumilales archaeon | reverse complement strand
ATTATTTTAACTACGTCTTCATCAAGTAATCCTTTTTTAATTAATTTAACAGCAGGAATTATAATTCCTTCTTCATAAATAGTAGTAGCTCTTGGATTTATACTTCCAGGAGAAGGACCGCCAACATCAACTTGATGAGCTTTATTCACTACATAGCCAGCTATCTCATTTTTCCAATAAACAGGAGCAAAAACCATTATGTCATTGAGATGAGTTCCAGCAATGTATGGGTCATTAATAATTATCATATCTCCTTCTTCTAATACAATTTTTTCTTTTTTTATTAGATCTATGAGATTTTTAACTCCAATTCTAAAAGAACCTAAATGAACAGGAATATGTTCTGCTTGAGCTACTATTTTACCTTCTTTATCAAGTATAGCACAACTATGATCCATCCTTTCCCTAATATTAGGCGATAATGCTGATCTTTTAAGCTCAATTCCCATTTCTTCAGCTACAAAAACAGTTCCCTTATAGATTATTTCCCATCTCATTGATATAACACCAAAGCTCCAAGTTCTTTAACTTTAATGGACCAATTAGGAGGAACCAGAGTTGTTGAACCATATTCTTCAATTAATGCAGGTCCTTGAGTAACAAAATTTAAAGGTAAATCTTCACGTCTATAGATTTTAGTTTCAAGCCATTTTCCAAAATAAGTTTGACAGGATCCAATATTCTTAGGTTTATTTCCTTCTAATGGAGATTTAAGTTTAGGTTTTAATCTATACAAAGAAGCAAATACTCTAATTGTTACTATTTCAATTTCTTTGTCAAGTTTAAACCCATATACTTGTTGATGTTTTTCCTGGAAAAGATTCTTAATATTTTCAATATTAGACGGATTATCGACTGGAATTACTAGTTCCCATCCTTGTCCAACATATCTTACGTCAGCATATCTAATAAATTGGGAATTAGATCCCAATTTTTTAGTTAATTTAGATTCAAGGTTTATAAAATCATCTTCTAACTTTTGTGGATAAGATAATCTAAGTTCAAACTTAGAATCAGCAAAAAGCATTCCAAATGCACTAAAAGCTCCAGGTTCAGGTGGAACGATTACTTCAGGTATTGATAATTCTTCAGCTATTTCGACAGAATGTTGAGCTCCTGCACCTCCAAATGATATTAATGTAAATTCAGAGGGATCAAGACCTCGTTCTACAGTAACTAATCTTATAGCTCGCGCCATTTCTAAATTAGCCATTTTTATGGCTGAATATGCTACATCTATAGGATCACCAAATTTAGAAAGACTAGTAAGAACGTTTTTCTTATTTAATTTCATGGTGCCGGAAAGTAAATTTTCTGGAAGTCTACCTAAAGCTAAATTGGAATCAGTTAAAGTGGGTTGAGTTCCTCCTCTATCATAACAAATAGGTCCAGGATCAGATCCAGCGCTTAATGGACCAACAATTAAAGAATCAGCTTGATCTTTACTAATTATAGTCCCTCCTCCAGCAGAGACTTCAGCTATATCGATGAAGGGGAATCTAATAGGATAACCTGATCCTTTAACAATTCTCCCGTAATGAGCTTGTCCTCCAACTTCATACTCATTAGTTGTTTCAGGGACATAATTAACAACGGTGCTAGCTTTAGCTGTAGTACCACCCATATCAAAACTAATAATTTTATTTAATTCAAGTAATTTAGCGAATTCTGCAGCTGCAATTGTTCCAGCAGCAGGTCCTGATTCGATTAATTGTACAGGTTTTACAGAAGCTTCATTTGAATCAATAAGGCCTCCTGAACTAGCCATTATATTCAATGGAGGACTCCCAAAACTTTCAAGAACAGTCTCAAGTGACTTAATATATCTAGTAACTAGAGGCATTAATACAACATTTACAACTACTGTAGAAGTTCTTTCATATTCTCGTGGTTCAGGAGCAACTTCATGTGAAGAAGTTACATATTTAAAATGTTGATTTAAAACATCGTTAACAGCCAATTCGTTAGAAGGATTAACATATGAATGAAGAAATGAAATTCCTACTGAATCAACGTCAAGTTTAGAGATTTGTTCAATTATAGGTTTTAATTGATTTTTATTAACAGGTTTAAGTAAATCACCATTATAATCAGTTCGCTCATCAATTTCAAATCTAAGTTCTCGTGGAACAAGAGGATTAGGTTTTTCAAAGAATACGTCATATAATCGTGGTCGATTCTGTCGACCGATTTCAATCACATCTTTAAAACCTTTTGTTGTAATTAAAGCAATTTTTGGAAGCTCTAAGCCAATTTGACCCAATAATGCGTTAGTAGCAATAGTAGTAGCATGTAAAACAGCATCAATTGGTTCCTTAATTTTCTTCAATCCTTCACTAACAGCTTGTTCTGGATTTCTTGGACTTGAAGAAACCTTAAAGGATTCAATCTTGCCTTCGTCATAAAGAACAACAAAATCAGTAAATGTTCCACCAATATCAATACATACGTTTACCATTAACGAATTTAATTAGAATATAAGTTCTATAAACATAACGGTAGATTTAACGAGGCCAACGAAAAAAATACCAATATTAGGAGTTAAAAATGCGGCGGCCGGGATTTGAACCCGGGTTGTAGACTTGGAAGGCCTAAGTCCTAGACCAGATTTTCCCTTTTATTGAAGACTGGACGACCACCGCTAAAAATTCTTTACAGTATAGAGTTAAAAGTATTAATGAAATAGATTTAAAATTCAGAATAATTAATAAATCATGATATTCCGATATCGGGAAATTTTCCTTGTGTCAAACCTAATTCCTTTTGAAGTGTTCTTATTCGAGTAGCATATTCTTTCATTAATTTAATGTCATTTTGAGACTTTGCTATTTTATATGCTTTCCATGCTTTCCTTAAAGCACCCCAAGTTTGGCCAGTAGTATAAGGCATAAGTTAACTACTTAAAATTATAAAACAATTATTAAAGTTTTGATTGGTTTAAAAAAAACACGTAAAAAAATAAAATATTAAATTAATTGAGTAATATTTTTACAATAGAATATAATTGAATTAATTGTGAATTTACTTCATACATGTATTAATGTAAAAAATATGGAGCAAAGCATAAAATTTTATTGTGAAAAAATGAATATGCAGCTTCAAAGAAGAATAAATGTGAATGAAAATAATGCTGAGATATCTTTTCTTAGTGATAGTGAATCTAGTCATATAATAGAATTAACATGTTGGAATGATAAAACTGATTATGATGAAGGCGATCAATTAGATCATTTAGCATTTGGAGTTGAAGATATTGAAAGTAAAATTAAGGAGTTCAGAGATTCAGGAGTCAAAATTGAGAAAGAGCCTTTTAAGCTAACTGGAGGTACTTCAAAAATAGCTTTCATAACTGATCCTAATGGAATATGGATAGAATTAATTGAGAAAAATAAATCGTGAAATTTGTGATTTAATTGAATAAAGTAATAATAATAGGTTCAGGAAATGCTGGTTATACTGCAGGAATATATGCTGGAAGAGCTAATTTAGATCCGTTGATTTTAGCTGGAGAGCAACAGGGTGGACAATTAATGCTTACTTCTGATGTAGAGAATTATCCCGGCTTTCCTGATGGAGTATTAGGACCAGATTTAATGGATAAATTCAAATTACAGGCTGAAAAATTTGGAGCAAAAATTTTGACGGAGAATGTTACTAAAGTTAATTTTTCTACGAATCCATTCAAAGTTTTTACTAATGATAATTCATATGAAGCGCATAGTGTAATAATATCTACTGGAGCTTCTTCAAAATGGTTAGGAATTGAATCAGAATCGAAATTGATAGGGAGAGGAGTATCATCGTGTGCTACATGTGACGGATTTTTCTTTAAAGATAAAGAGGTTTGTGTAGTTGGTGGAGGAGATACAGCTATGGAAGAAGCATTATTTTTAACAAAATTCGCAAAGAAAGTAACTATAATTCATAGACGAGATACATTAAGAGCTAGTAAAATTATGCAAGAACGTGTATTTAATAATAAAAAAATATCATTCAAATGGAATTCAGTTGTAAAAGAAGTTATTGGAAGTGAATCAGTAGAAGGAATTCAAATACAAGATTCGGAAACTAAAAAAAACATAGACTACAAATGTAATGGGTTATTTATAGCGATAGGGCATTCTCCTAATACAGAAGTTTTTAAAAATCAAATTGAACTTGATGATGTGGGTTATATAATTAGTAAAAATAATACTGAAACTAGTGTCAAAGGAGTTTTTGCTGCGGGAGATGTTCAAGATTCAAAATATAGACAAGCTGTAACTGCTGCAGGAAGTGGATGCATGGCTGCAATAGAAGCTGAAAGATATTTAGAGTATAAATTAAAAATAAGTTAGTCATTAGAAAGAGTTATTATAATACAATGTTATGAATAAATCTAGTTTATTGAGTGAATTGTTTACATGAGTGTTAAAAAGAATAAGAAAACAGATAATCCAATGCCATCTTCAAGTGCAGGATTACTTAGATTTTTTGAGGATGAAACAGCAAGTGTTAAAATTAGGCCAGAACTTGTAATTGGAACTGGAATAGCTTTAATGGTTTTATCAATAATAATTAGAGTTTACTTACCAGTAATTTAGATGTTATAGTTTTTCTTTGAAAGCAACAGATAATCTTCATAGAAGATACAAGCATTTATTTGCCTTACCTTCTGCAGGAACAATCATTTTACTATCATACATATCTACATTATTAGTGATTACAATCCCAAATGTTATAATAAATGTCCCTTCATTTCAATTAATAACGTTAATCACTTTAGCTTTTATAATAGTCAGCATACTAACTTTAATTGAAAGAAGTATTACAGGAAAAAACACGTTATGTACATCTAGAAGACTTTTAGCTACTTCATTATTTGCAAATATTTGGTGGATTATTTCATCAATAATTGGTATGATTTTATTACAAGGACAAGATCACAATCAGTTCTTTATCTTAGGAATGTTTGCTACCATATCATTCAGGTACATCATAATTAGAACTTTATTCACTGAGCGAATGAGAGCGTTAATAATTTCTTCGTTACAACCAATTTTAATTGCTATTATTACATATAATACCTGGTTCCCAGAAATACTTCACAATTTAGAGTCAATTATAGGGGGAATACTACTTTTAATTGGAGCCATATTTTATGTTTATAAAATTGAAGAATCAGGATCTCGAGTGAGGCTCAGTCCAATAGAATTATTAAAAGATTTTTTGGAAGCTTGGACAAGCGATGAAGTAGAATCATTAGAAGAATTTATGGAAGAAGAAAGTTCAGAAACAGAACTTGAGACAGTTTTCTTCAAATTTAAACAGAATGATAATTCAATTGCGATAATCACTAATGATATTCATCCAGGTCCTTTTTATCCGGTTGGAAGTAGCAATATAACTGCTCAAATTTATAATAATTTAAGACAAAATGATGGAATATCCCCCATAGTTCTTCATGGGATAGTAGGTCATGAACGAAATCTTCCGTCACAAAAACAAGTTCAAAGATATTTACAAAGTCTTCATAAAGAAAATATTGAAGGTGAATCAAAAACTAGTTCAAAGCCAATAACTAATAAAATAGGAAATGTTACAGTAACAGGAATAAAATTTGATGATTCCATTTTACTAATAATAACGTTAGCTCCTTATGGAATGGATGATCTTCCTTCAAACTTAAAGAAAACTATCAGTAATGAAGCTAAAAAATACGGAATAAATAAAATAATGATAGTTGATGCTCATAATTCTGAAAGTGGATTTTTTGGAAGAAAAATTAATGAAAAAGACATTCAAGATATAATAAAAACTTCTAAGAAAGTAATCAAAAATCTTCAAAAATCATCTCAGTTAAAATTTAAAACGGGATATAGTCACTCAAATAATGAGTCTAGATTCAAGTTTGATGATGATGTTGGTCCTGGAGGAATAAGTGTAATAGTATTTGAAATCAATAAAAAGAAATTCATGTTAATTGGAGTAGATGCAAATAATTCAGTGAGTGAATTACGTGGAATGATAAAAGAACATTTTAAAAATAGAGCTGAGATTGAGATTTGTACATCTGATACACATGTAACTGCAGGTAAAACAATGAATATCAAAGGGTATAATGCGTTAGGAGAACTTACATCTACTGAAGAATTATTAAAATCATTAGATATTTTGTTTAAAGAAGCCGTTAAAGATCTCAAGTTATCTTCATTTGAAGTTTCATCAGTTCAAAGTAGAGTCAAAATAATGGGTAAACAAATATTTGAGAATATATCAGGAAGTGTTGATAAAGTTTCACAAATCGGGAAAAGATTTGGTATAATGTTATTATCATTATATATAATAATAATAACAATTGTTACAATATTATAGAATTAATGTGAAATAAAAAATTGAAACCGTATACTGGAAAAGGTGATGATGGAAAGACTTCAGATTTAACTGGGAGTAGAATATGGAAAGATGATTATTTAATAGAAGTTATAGGAACTATTGATGAAGCTACAGCATCAATAGGATTAGCTAAAGGCTTCATTAAAGATTCTAATTTGATTAAACTTTTAGAATTAGTCGAATATGATCTTTACGTTATAAATACTGATATTTTAAATTCAAGTAATAAGAAAAAGAAAAATCAAAAACTACTTCAAGTCACGAAAGAAATGGTAAATAGATTAGAAAAGGAAATATTAAATTATAATAATGAATTAAAGCCACTTACTAAGTTCATATCAGTTGGAGGAATGCCTCAAGTATCAACTATGCATTTAGCTAGGACTATAATAAGAAGAGTTGAACGAAGAATAGTTACATTATCTAAAGAAAAAGAAATCAATCCAAATATAATTTCATATTTAAATAGACTTTCAACTCTTTTATTCGTTTTATCTAGATATATTAGTAAACAAGAAAATATTAATGAAAAATCAATATCTAAATAAACTAATTAATTTTTAGTAAATTCTTTTTTTGGTAGAATATGAATTGGTTTATTAATAATTTCCAATGCAGCTTCTTTGATTCCTTCAGAAAGGGTGGGATGAGGATGAATAGTTTCAGCTAAATCCTGAGCTCTAGCATTTAATTGTAATGCTAATGTAACTTCAGATATAATTTCTGAAGCAGATTTGTTAATAATATGAGCTCCAAGTATTTTTCCAGATTCGGTTTCACAGATTAATTTGATAAATCCTTCAGTATATCCTTGAGTATGAGCTCTTCCACTCGCTTGAGAATTAAATCGACCTATCGAAATTTTATAGTTTTTACCTATTGCTTCATTTTCAGTTAAACCAACAGCTGCAATTTCAGGAATGGTATAAATGCATCGTGGAATATTAGAAAGAGTTATTTTAGAGTTTAAGCCCATAGCATTTTCTGCAGCTGTAAATCCACCTTCAAACGCTATATGAGCTAAACCACCACCTACTACATCTCCAATAGCAAAAATATTTTTAATATTAGTTTCCATAAAGTCGTTAACAATTATTCCTTGACTAGAAAAATTAACTCCTAATTTATCTAATCCAATATTTTCAATATTAGGTCTTCTTCCAGAAGCTAATAGAACTTTTTCTACATTAAATGTAATTTCTTTATCTTGAGTATCAACAACTACATCTAAATTTTCATTATTTTTTGTTATTTTTTTTACTTTACTGGAAGTAAAAATCTTAATTTTTTGTTTTTCGAAAATCCGATATAATCGAGAACCAAGATCTTTATCTTCTGAAGGAAGAAGATTTGCAAGTAATTCGATAATTATAACTTCACATCCAAGAGTACTCAAAATTGATGCGAATTCAGCTCCTTCAGGACCTCCTCCAATTATCAATATGCTTTTTGGAATTTGTTCTAATGAAAGGAGTTTATCACTAGTTAAAACTTCTTCAAGTTCTATTCCAGGTATATTAGGTATATTATATCTAGAACCAGTAGCAATTACTATTGATTTAGCTGACAATATAATAGGTGATTCAGCTAATTCTTTATGTAATTCAACTTGATTTTCAGATGATAATATTCCTGTTGCTTTAATAATTTCAACATTATTAGATTTCAATAAGAAATTTATTCCTGCTCTTAGTCTATTAATAACTTCATTTTTTTTCTGTAATAGATTAGGATAATTATGAGATAAATTTGAAAAATTAACTCCAAAATCATTACTTTCTTTTATTTCTGAAAGTAATTCTACTCCTCTTAGAAGTGTTTTAGTAGGTATACAACCAACATTAGTGCATACTCCTCCAAGCTCAGATCTTTCAATCAGTATAGTTTTTCCACCTAATTGAGATGATCTGATAGCGCTAACATATCCTCCAGGACCACCTCCGATAACAATTACATCGTATTGGTTTTGAGACACAAATTAGAAATATTAAATTAACTAGTTAAAAATATCTCTAAAATATTTAAAAAAATTATTCATTATTCACAGTATTAAACTCTGAAGGGAGTCTAGGTAAATTATGTTTCATTATATTATCAGCTATCAAAGAGGTTTCATGAAGAATATCTTTAGTTTCTTTAGTAATAGAATTAGAAGTAGACTTCAAACTTTTACAATTTAAATTATTTAATAATAAATCATTTAGGTCAACAGATAATTTAGAAAGATTTTTTTTATATTGTTGATTTATTTTATTACAATTGATTTGAAGTTGTTTTATAGTTTCAATTGCTAAAGAAATTATTTGAATTATGTCATTAACTTTTTTTACTGTACTAAATTTTAGTTCTAATTGTTCCAAAATTAATTTAAGTTGAATCATAAGTTTCATTGTTTTTGCTACTTGAAGGATTTTAATAGTAGGTAACGACGATTTTTTAGTATTTCCGCTTTGGATTGATAAAAGTATTTGATTAAATAATTTTTGGTTTTTCTTTTTTAGAACATTAATAGTAATATCAAATTCAGATATGTTATTTTTTATAATAGAATTTACTTGATGAAGTGAATTCTTCATAGATTCATTGTCAATATCTAACTGATTCCCATTAAATTCTATATTTGTAGTAGTTGACAAAACAATAATATAATATTCAATATAACGAGTAAAGAACCAAGTCAAATTGTATCGACAATATACTAAAAAAGGTTAAATTATCAATTAACTGAAATACCTTTCATTTTAAATATAGTTAAATATTCAATTTCATTAAGGAATAATTCCTAATGAAAAAAATACCAGGGCTTATTAATTTTCTAGTAATATTAGTATCATTAGTAATTGGAGGAATAATACTAATAATAATATTAAGATTAGAAAGAGGGTTTCTAGGACTTATACTGGGGGCAGCTTCAATAGCATTGTTTGTGTATTGGGTTCGTGAATTTAAAAAAATTATTAATGATGATAAACAATTTCCTTCTTTATCAAATCAAAAAAAGTGGCAATATGATATATTTGAAAATGATAATGAGATAACTATTGTTGCAGAAGTTCCAGGGCCAGAAAAAGAAATTTTAATTGATGTAATCAATAAAACTGTAAAAATAAGTAACGAAAATTTTTCAGAAGAGATAAAATTGAAAAAAGAAGTAAGTATAATTGAGAAAAGTTATTTAAATGGAATATTAAATCTAAAATTAAAAAAAGAAGGATAGTAATATTCTACAAAAATAATTAAATTAATTATAATGTGAAATATTTTGAGTAAAGAATGGAGATCAATACCTTTTACATCAAATAATCCAAATGTAAATATGGCAATTGATGAAGCTATAATGATAGCCCGTTCTAAGAATATAGTTCCTAATACTCTTCGATTATATTCATGGAAGCCATCTGCTGTTTCAATAGGTATTTTCCAAAATGTAGAAGATGAAATAAATTTAGATTATGTGAATAAATCAAGTATAGAAGTTATTAGAAGGATTACTGGAGGTGGATCTGTTTATCATGATGAATTTGGAGAAGTTACTTATAGTATAATATTAAAAGAAAATGATCCTATTGTTCCCACATCAATTCTAGAATCATATGACGTTCTATGTCAAGGGGTAATTAATGGTTTAAAGAGGATAGGATTAAATTGTAAATTTATTCCAATAAATGATATTATTGTAAATAATAAAAAAATTTCTGGAAACGCCCAAACTAGACGAAATCATGTTGTCCTTCAACATGGAACAATTTTAGTAAATGTCAATGTGGAAAAGATGTTTGATGTTCTCAAAGTAAGTGATGAAAAGATTAAAGATAAAATAATTTCTAGTGTTCAAGAGAGAGTTACTTCAGTAAATAATGAAATTAATAATAATATCAGTTTAAAAGAAGTAGCTTCAGTTATGAAAGATGGTTTTAATGATGCATTAAAAGTTAATTTTATAGATGGGCAATTAACAAATGAAGAGGTTGTCTTAATGACAGAATTATCTAAAAATAAGTACAGTAATGATAAATGGACTTTTTCTAGGTGAGAATAATGATTTGTAATGCTGAGAATAAAATTAAAGGGGGAAAACTAATAAGAATAAAGTGTGAAATTAAAGAAGATATTTTAAATAATATTAAATTTAGTGGGGATTTTTTTTTACATCCAGAAGAAAAGTTAAATGAACTTGAAGATCTTCTTCAAGGAATGAAAATAAATGAAATTAATACAAATATAATTAATTTCTTTAGGAAAAATAATGTAATTTTATTAGGGATTAAAGAAGATGATTTTGTTAATATATTTGAAAGTGCGATAAAAGAATTAAAATGATATATTTATTTTAATTTACATTGCTGTTGTAAATAACGAATTATTAATCTAACACCCACACCAGTAGAGCCTTTACTGAAATATTTTTTATCTCCTGGATTACTTTGTATCCATGCTGTACCAGCTATATCTAAATGAGCCCAAGGGGTCTGTTTATTAACAAAATTAGCTAAAAATGCTGCTGCAGTTATAGCTCCACCTCCACCCCCACTACCAGTATTTTTAATATCTGCGACATCACTCTTGATTTGATCATAATAAGGTTGCCATAAAGGAAGTTCCCAAACGGGTTCACCAGTAATTTGACCGGAATTAAATAAATCTCGAGCCAATTTTTTATTATTTGAAAAGAGTCCAGAAGCATGAGTGCCTAAAGCTACTATACATGCTCCAGTTAAAGTAGCGAAATCAATTATTGCCTTCGGCTTATAAGTTAAAGAATAAGATAATGCGTCAGCAAGAATTAAACGTCCTTCTGCATCAGTATTCATTATCTCTGATGTTTTTCCACCGTAATGTGTTATAACATCACCTGGTTTATATGATGAGCCACTAAGAAGATTTTCAGTTAATGGAACTATTGCTATTACATTAATTGGTAATTTAAGAAGTGATATTGATTTAATTGCGCCAATAACAGTAGCAGCTCCTGATTTATCAAATTTCATTTCATCCATCTTTGGAGAAGGCTTAATAGAAATTCCTCCACTATCGAATGTTACACCTTTTCCAATAATAACTATGGGATCATTATTACCTCCATCATGTCGAATAACAATAAGTTTTGCTGGCTCATTACTTCCTTGTGAAACTGATAATAATCCACCCATACCTAATTCCTTCATTTTCTTTTCATCAAAAATTTCGCATTTAAGCGAATTTTCACTAGAAATATTTTGAGCAATATTAGCAATAATGCTAGGAGTCATGTTATTTCCAGGAGTATTAGCTATATCTCTTGCAAGTGAAATTCCTTCAGCTATATATTCAGTTTCTTTTATTACTGAACTTATTTCTTTATGTTTTTTACTATCTTTAACATAAATATTAAGAGAATTAATTGGTTTAGGTAAAGATTTTTTATCGGATTTAAATTTATTAAACGTGTAAAGACTTAATTTGGTTCCTTCTATTTGTGCTTGAATAAAATCAGATAAATTAGAATCTAGTTCTTCGCCAAAAATTGATGTGCTATAAGATTTAAAATTTTTATCTCTAATGTATAAAGCAATACTTGCAGAAGCATTTCTAATAGTTTCTAAATTACAATCTTTTATTAGTCCTAATCCTAACAAAATTAATCGTTTTGAGGTAAGAGATTGATCTGGATAAAGGAGTATTTCGTTTTTATCACCTTTAAAATCTCCATTTTTAATTAAAGTTGATATTTTTTTATTGAGAAATCCATCAATTTCCTTTGCATATCCAGTAAAAGAATTTTGGTTTTTAAATAATGGAATAACAATAGCATCAACCTTAGATTCTTTTATCATTCCTGTTTTAAGTGAGACTTTCAAATATTACAAAGTAATTTAATTCAATTAAGGTATAAAAATTGTTATATCTAATTTCAATAAAATAAACATTAAAGACTTATTCATAATAATAGTTTTATTAAATAATGACTTAAACTGAAACGATTAGATGTATTTGAAATAATTTCAATTGGAAATGAGTTGTTATCAGGAAAAATTGTAAATACTAATTCTAGTTGGCTTGGATCACAAATAACAGAAATGGGTGGAATAGTAAGAAAATGTGTTGTTATTCGTGATGATTTGGATGATATTGTTACTACAATTAATAAATCATTAGAAGACGGTGCAGATTGGATAATAACTACTGGAGGATTAGGTCCAACTCATGATGATAAGACATTAGAAGGTATTTCAAAGACGTTAGATTGTAAACTTGTAGTAAATGATATAGCACTTAAAAGACTGGAAGAAAGATATTTTGAGTTATTTAAAAAAAGAAAAACAGGAAACTACGAAATAACACCATCTAGATTAAAAATGGTAACCCTTCCAAAAGAAAGTGTTCCTCTAATTAATTTTCATGGATCAGCTCCTGGAATTTTAATACAAGAAAAAAAATCAAAAATAATTTGTTTACCAGGTGTACCATCAGAAGTAAAGGGTATATTTGAAGATCATTTAAGGTCAAAAATTCAAGATAGTTTAAAGGATTACAGTAGGAAGGAAACAGAAATTTGGAGTAAAGGAGTTAATGAATCAACTATCTCAAAAACTTTGGATAAAATTATTTCAGAATATCCATCAATTTACATTAAATCCCATCCTAAAGGAGTTAAAAATGGAATTCCAATACTTTCAATCCATATAACATATACATCTTCTAATAAATTAGAATCTCAATCGGTAGTAAATAAAGCGCAAAAAATGTTAACAAAAGAAATTATTAAAGAAGGCGGATCAATTGATCCTAATTTACAAGAATATTGGATAATTAATAAAAATAATTCAAATACTGAAAATAGAAGTTATCCTAAAAATCCACTTGTTGCTGTTGGTGCGCTTATAAAAAATAAGAACAAAATTTTATTAATTCAAAGAAAATACGAACCTGGAAAAGAAAAATGGAGTATTCCTGGAGGGTTAGTGAAAATAGGAGAAAAGATGGAAGAAGCTATAATTAGAGAAGTAAAGGAAGAAGTTGGGATTGAAATAAAAATAGGGAAAATTATTACAGTTATAGATAGTATAATAAAAGATGAAAACGGAAATAACAAATTTCATTATACTATAATTGATTTTGAAGCAAAATCTAATGATAAGTGTATTAAGATTAATTCAGAATTAATTGATGCAAAATGGTTCGATTCAAATGAAATATTGGATATTGAACTTGTTGAATCTGTAAAAAATCTTTTTAAAAAATTAAAATTATTTGAGATGAAGTAGCGGGGGGTCGATATTCCGGCTCTATTTAGATCCTTTTGAACGACCGATCTGCGGGTTTCTCACTAACGATATGAGCCCGCCGGGATAACCTGGCTTCCCCACCCCGCTAAACTTTATTCAAGAAAATGAAACAGGTAATCGTTAATAAGTATCACTTATTGTAAGTGAAAAAACATGGTTATTTTTTAAGTTCAGAGTCAATTTGAGATATTTTCCACTTAATTGAATCTTTAATTGATGTATTATCAAATACTTTAAGTGGATTTCCACATTGTGGGCATAAAAATAGATATTCTAATGACTTTTCAAAAGTTTCTTTGATACATCCTGAAGAATTACATGAATAAAATTGGTAAGATTCTTCATATTCGAGTTTTGACTTAAGGCGAACAATAGATTTTCTCTTCAAAGAAGCTATTAAACCATCAACTTGTTCTTGTTGTGCCCGCCATCTATACACAAACCATCCTTTTTTCATATCTCTAACTCTAACTCCTGTTATTAACGAACGGCCGAATAAATCATAAAGAGTTTTTCTAACAGTATTAATTTTAAGACCAGTAGCACTAGCGATTTCTTCTTCGGTAGAATCGTTATTGTTAAGAATAGCTCTAGAAATTTTGATGTAATCATCGCCACCAATTATAGCAGCTACTTTTACAAATGAATCTTCAAATTCTATTCTCAATCTTTTATCACACTAATATCTTTACTTTTGGCTGATGGTTTAATATTTATTTGTGAATCGTTAAATAGTTTTTTAAGGCTTTTTCCTTCAAATAACCGATCTAGAAATATCGCAAGAGCAGCTATTTCTGAATGTGGTTGATTTCCAATAGATACATTATAATCACTAATATCGAAAATTTCTCTTGGAACTTTTTCACTTCCAATTACTATCAAAATATCTTTCATTTGAGTTTTAATTTTATCTATAATTATATCTACCTCTTCACCATACATAGTTAAGTGAATTATAAGACCCTGTTTTTTAAAATTATTAACTAATGTTTTCCAGTTATCAATTAATTCAACTTCAAATCCTTTCCCCCATCTATCTGATACACGATCTATTGATTCCTTAAGATGGTTTTCTCCTCCGACAACATATATTTTATCGGCTCCAAAAGCTCGAGCAACTAAAGCAACATGTGTAGTTACTCTATCATCCCTAACTAATCTGTGACTTAACCTAAGAACATTTACAGTCAAATTCTTAACATAAATTAAGAATTATAGTTTTTAATCTAATCGTTATTTTTAATTAATAATAATTTTGCTTTTAGAGTAATCAAGTTTTGATTCACTTAGCATTTTTTTAAGGTTTATTTTAAGATTTTTAATTCCGTAACCAGTCTTTGCTGATATAAAAGAATGGTTTTTTAGATCAAGGTTTATAGCTTCAAGTTTTAAGTTAATATCTTCTTGAGAAGTTAAATCAACTTTATTTAATACAGGTAAAATTCTTTCTGGTGATACTTGTAATTCTAAAAGAATATTAATACAACTCCAATATTTTTCTACAAATTCATCTATGGGATCACTTACATCTATAAGTAAAATCACCACATTAGCATAAGTTAACTCCTCTAATGTGGATTTAAATGATTCAATCATATATGTAGGGAGATTAGAGATAAATCCCACAGTATCTGATAATATTACCTTTAAATTTAGAAGATCTACTGATCTCGAATAAGTTGTCAAAGTTGTAAATACTCCAGTTGAAACTTCTTTTGATTCATTAGTAAGATGATTAAAGAGAGCTGTTTTTCCTGCACAAGTATATCCTGACAATGATATTATAGGAATATTAAGTTTAAGTCGATTATTATGATGCAATTTGCGTCTTGTTGCTGTTACTTTAAGTTTATTTTTTATAATAGAAACATGTCTTTTCATATCTCGATCATAAACGTCCAATTCATATTTACCTAAACCAAAAAATCCTGGCTGTTCACTTCCTTTAGCAAGTCTAACTTTTTCTCTTGATCGTGGTAATTCATATCTTAGACGAGCTAATTCAACTTGAAGTTTTGCTTCTGCTGTGGAAGCTCTTCTAGAGAAGATTTCCAGAATTAATTCTTCCCTATCAAATACTTTTACTTTAACTACTTTAGCAAGATTATACAATTGAGTTGTTTTTAGGTGTGAATTAATAACAACGAATTCACATTCTTCTTGTTCAACTACTTCAGCTACTTCGAAAGCAGCATTTTCACTGATTCCATATTTACCTTCACCTATTTTTTTTCTAGTAATTACTGATACAGTATTCAATTCAGCTGCTTCAACTAATGAAGTAGATTCCTGAATAGATGATTTATCATTTTTAGTTACCAAAACAACTGAATTAGAAATCAAAATAATAACCACAATTATATTACTTATTTTTCAGGTGTTATTAGAATTTTAATTTTTAAAAAACGTTCAATTTTTTTAGCTAACGTATCAGTAGGTTTTAATTTTCCACTTTCCAAAGTACGGATAACTGATGATTTTTCATTAATTTTTAAACCTAATTCTTCTTGTGATAAATTTCTTTGTTCTCTTGCTTTTCGCATTAATGTAAAGAAATCTTCCGCAATTTCAAAATCAGATTCATTAAGATCGAAATTTGAATTCTTGTTAATTATTTTGGTTTTATTAGATTTTTGAATATTGTTAGGTGTTGGATTCTGCGAATTTATGGGATTACCTAATTTAACACATTTATGACATGCATTAAAAAATGCACCATCAATTTCTATAGAAGTCATATTATCATTAATAAGAGTTCTACACAAATCACATTTTGATATCAAACCGTATTATAAAATAAACGATATACCTAATATAACCTTCGGAATAATTTACATGTAAAAATGAATTTAAATCGAAAAATTATAATGACTTTTGATTATCTTTTTGGGAAAGGGATTTCTTCATCGTTACCGATAAATGAATTAGAGTTAGTTATTTCAAGAAAAACTGGAAGATTAAAATCAATTCATTATCAAAATAATCTTATTTCTACATTTAGAACTGACGGAAGCGTTGCATTAACAATATTTGGAGCTAATATTTTAATGAAAAAAAAGAAATTCAAATCATCTTGTATAATTATCGATAATG
>CAZIZY010000041.1:0-9484 GCA_964544235.1 uncultured Nitrosopumilales archaeon | reverse complement strand
CTCTTCCATTAGAGAATTTGATCGATAATTATTCGATCCCTAAAAAATCTAGAATAAATGCTATTTGTATGATTCAAGATGGTGAAGGTAAAGTTGAAGAATTAGATCCTTATGTTGCAGCTAAAAAGATATTATCTTTGGCTCGTAGTGAATTCTTTTGGCGTACTCACCCTATCATTCAAAGCTATTCTTATTGTAACCCTTCTTTTGATATCGCTTCTATTGAAACTCGAGAAGATGATATTATTAATTCGCTAGTTTCTAATATTGATAAAATTTATCTCTTATCTGGAAAACCAGATCAATTTCCTGTTCTAATTGATAAGATCTTTAATACCTTATAATTCTTTGAATTAGGACTATTATCCTCTAAAATTCACTTATTATCGTGATATTTTCTCTTAAAAAAGATAAGGGTTATAAGTGTAGAATATCTCGCAATTTATAATGAAAATTCTTATTACCGGTGGTTGTGGATTCGTCGGTTCACATTTATCTGAAAAATTTCTATCTGAGGGATTTGATGTTCGTATTCTAGGATTATCTTGTGATTTTGATAATGTTAAAAATTTAATGGATTCCAATAAAGTTGAATTAATACATGGTGATATTGCAGATCCACAAGTTTGTAAAAAGGCTGTTGAAGGATGTGATATAGTTAGTCATCTTGCAGCTTTAATTTCTGTAGATCAAAGTATTGCAGAACCTCAAAAATTCTTTTCTACTAATGTTGGTGGAACTTTCAATTTATTGGATGCGGCTCGAAATGCAAATGTTAAGAAGTTTCATCATATGAGCACATGTGAAGTTATTGGTAACATCGATCATCCTCATAAAGCTGCTGAAGATTGGCCACAATCTCAACCTAGATCACCTTATGCTTCAAGTAAATTGGCAGCTGAATCATATTGTATGAGTTATTATCATACTTACGATTTACCTATAGTTATTACACGTTCTTTTAATATTTTTGGCCCTAGACAAAATCCTGGTACTCGTGGAGCTGTTATTTCACGATTCGCTAAATTCGCTATTGAAGGTAAACCTTTACAAATTTATGGTGATGGTATGCAAACACGTGATTGGACTTTTGTTGAAGATATTCGTGACGGTATATTTCAATGTATCAATAAGGAAGGAGTTGAAGGTGAACTATTTCATTTAGCTAGTGGTGAAGATCATACTGTTAACGAAGTTGCTGATCTTGTTATTAAATTATCGAATTCTGATTCTCCTCTTGGCCCTAATCATATAGATGCTCGACCTGGCGAATTAAGGCGATCTATTGGTGATTATTCGAAATCAAATCGTGCTTTTGGATGGTCTCCTACTGTATCTTTTAAAGACGGGGTTCAAAAAGTGTTAGATCATTTTAATTCTAATTAGTTTATTTAATCCTCATCATTGTGATTGATATTATATTCAATATCTTTTTTACTATTCCTCCAATATACGCATAATTTCCTATAGTTATATCAACAATTCTAATATCTGCTTCGTTTATTGATTTTGTTACTATACTTGTAATAGTATATGTTGGTAAAAATATTATTGCGCTTATTCCTATTTTTATAATTTCATTATTCACTGTGTTTGCTATTATTATGATTGGGATCATAGCTAATATTGCTGATAAATACACTCTTGCCATTCTTGAAAACGGATATTCTATTTCGTTCTTCAATTTTGCCGCTCTGTAAATTAAAATGGCTTGAGGCCAATGAGTGATTAAAATTGTGATAATTAGTCCAACTGGCCCATATTTAGGAATTAATATCAGCGCTAAAATTAATCCTATTGGTGATACCGTTACGTATGTTTTCATTAACGTTTTCGTGTATCCTTGTCCTGATAGCATTGTTTGTAATATTGTTTGACCTGATCCTATGTAACACCAAGATATAGCTATTAGCCTTAGATATGTGGGTGCCTCTGTAAAATTGTCTAATAATATGAGATTTATAATTGATTCGGCAAAAATAAATGTAAATAATGATAACGGAACTATTAACATTGCTGCATATCTTATAGTGTATTCAAATGCGATGCTTATGTCATTTTTACTCTTTTTTGAATCTAATTTCGAAAATGCAGGTAATAAAGCAAGAGTAATCGGTATCAATAGGGCATTATATACTGATTCAAATTTTTGTGCTGCTGCATAATTCCCTATGCTTGTTGAGCTTGCAGATCTTGCTAAAAGTAAATCATAAACTCTTCTTAGAAATACTATCGTGAAATTTCCTCCTTGAAGCGGAAGTCCATATGTAAGCATATTCTTTATTATTCTAATTTCTGGTTTCTTAAACTTGATTCTTTTATATAAAAATGGAAGTGACACTATTAATGATGCAAATGGGCCAATAACGTGACCTAATATTGGTCCTAATATTCCATATCCTGAATATATCAATATTATCGCCGAAAGGAAATTCATTCCGTATGATACTGACCATAAAATTGTTATTGGTTTGGTGTAATCTAAACCTAGAAAAGACTGTAAAATAAAACTATTAATTAAGTTAGGAAAAACCAAAAATATCGTTATACTTGAAATAAATGCGACTTCTGGTTTATTTAGAACTGTAGTTGCGAATATATTCGCTATGAAATATCCTACTATTGTTAACATTACTCCATATAGTGCACTAAATGCTATTCCGGATGAAACAATTGATGATCTCTCATCCTGATCTTTTATTTCAGCAGTATATTTTGCAGCTGCTTGTGATACTCCTAAATCGCCTAGAATGACTAAAATGTAAGGAAGTATTAACGCTATTGTTACCATTCCTAACCCATTTGGACCCAGAAGTCTTGCAACCAGAACTGATCCTATTACTCCTATTATGAAAGATACTAAATTTCCTAAAAACACATCAGTTATCCCTGTAACTGTTTCTGTTGCTATTTTCTCGTTCTCTTTCAATGTTTCTTATTCTACCTTGGATATTTTTATTGTCAATACCGTGTTTATAATTATTAGCATTTCTCTATTTATCGTTCATATTCTTATCTTTCATTGTTCTTTCTTGCTGCCTTGCATCTTTTTGTAATGTTCCATTGTTTTATTTATTATTCTATTCCAATCATAAAACTCTAAAGCTGTATTCCTAACATTACTATATTCATTTTTGTTGTTTAATACATGTTTTATTGAGTTGCTAAAGTTCTTCACATTTACTTTCTCTCCTATATTCTCGGTATATATTCCTACTTCTTTATGGTAACTTACCGGCATGTGTTTCAATGTAGATGTTACGACTGGAATATTCAACGACATAGCTTCTACAGTAGCCATCCCTATTCCTCCTTCATCTACCATCTTATAACATGGCCAAATGAATACGTCTGATGATCCTACGATCTCAAGAGTGTCTTTCAATGGTATGAATCCACTTATCATTATCCCGTCCTTTTTTAACTTTGAAGCTAATTCTGTGTCTCTAACTCTACCTATCGCAATGATCTGAAAATCATTTATTTCTTTCTTAACTTGATTATTTATTGCTGGAAGTAAATCTGCTCCTCTATGTTGAGGTTGTATAGGCCCTACAAATGTTGCTATTCTCTTATTTTCCCCAATTCCCAGTTTATCCTTAACTATCTTTTTCTTTTGTTCTGATAATGGCTTTATATCATTAAATTCTATCCCGTAAGGTTGATGATGTATATTGTCTTTTAATATATTGTGATATCTGATCATATATTGCCTTTCACTTTCACCTAATGTGAGATAATGACTTGATCGAGGTAACATCCTTTCTAATAAAAATACAAGCGTATAATATCCCATTATCTTTAAAAATGAACTTCCTTTTTTTTCTTTAATTAATTCTTTTATTCTTGGAATTGAGTGTGGTGGTCCAATATGTTGTAACATTACTTTTTTATTTCTTAAAATAAATGCTAATGAAACTGTATTGACTAAACTATAATCATGCATGTGGATTATTGTCTCATCTCCCTCTGAAAACTTTTTCACTGTTGAAATTAAGGATGGACAAAAATCTGTAAATGAACCTAAATCTTTTCTAATAAGAGCTTTACTTGTAGCTATCACTTTTACCCCTTTAATATTCGCTGTTACTGGTTCTCTATCTACTCCTGGTCTAATGAAAATACATTCAGTATTGGGATAATTCTTTTTTATTCTTGATAATACTCTAAATCCCCAGTAATGATCTATTCTTTCTGGAAATTTATCAACTTCTTTAATATGTTTTGCCAAAAATCCTGTGGGTGAATAGCTATCTACATGAATTATTCTCATTAACTGCCCCCTTATTTCTAACAATTCGCTATGTGTATATATGTGATGTCTTTATATTTATCACAAATTGCGTGTGGCTATTATAGGTGATCATCATCCTTATGAAGGTCTTGGTAAGTATACTGTTCGCCTTTATGAAAACCTAGAAAATGAAATTGACTATTTAAAATATTATTATATGCGTTATTCTATTCGTGATTGGCATCCTAATTCTCTTAAACCGAAACCACTTCCTTACATCAATACTATTGATGTTCTTCCATTTCATTCTCCTTTAAAGACATTAGGATTTATTAAAGCTAATTTATTCCAAAAATACACTTTTCCTAAAGGCTACGATGTTTATCACGCTACTCACCCTATGCTTGCTGGATTTATTCCTAAAGATTCCAAATGGGTTGCAACTGTTCATGATATTCAACCTATAGATATGCCTGAAGAATATTTTATATTATTTAGAACTCAATTTAAAGCACTTATCCATAAAATGAGAAATGCTACAAAATTGATAGTGGTTTCTCAAACAATGAAATCTAGGTTGTCTCGTCTTCTTAACATTTCTGAAAATAATATGTCTATTATTTATCATGGTGCTGATTTAGACACGTTTAAACCAGGTAAACCTAATCGAAAACTTCTTGGGTTGCCTGAAGATAAAAAATTAATTCTTCATGTTGGTGGTGATAGTAAGAAAAAAGACGTAATTACATTGATGAAAATGTTTGCTAAGTTAAGAAAAACTATCCCTAATTCAGTTTTTGTTAATATAGGTAATTTGTCTCCACAAATAATTGAATTATCAAAAAAACTTGGAATTAATGATCATCTCATTAACAAAAGAGGTTTGAGTGAAGTTGAAATGTCTTATCTTTATCGCTCTGTAGATATGTTTGCTAGTGCTACCCCTCATCAATATTCTTACTCTATGCTTCCTACACTTGAAGCCATGTCTAGTGGGTGTCCTATAATGGTGAGTTCTAATGATGAAGGAAATGAATATGTTGGTGATGGCGCTTTAATTATGCCTCTTGGTGATGTTGATTCATGGGTTGAATCTGCACAATTACTTTTAACTGACGATGAATTCAGATACAAACAAATTGAAGCTGGATTATCTCAATCAAAAAAGAGATCTTGGGCTATCGCTGCTAAACAAACTCTTAAAGTATATCAATCAGCATCTTTAATGTGATTTCTAATTTTTAATGTGGGCCCGATGGGCTTCGATCCCACGACTGACCGGTTATGAGCCGGGCACTTTTGGCTTTCATCGAAAACTGCCAGACTGAGTTACGGGCCCTCTTAAGTAATATTGCTATTTGTCTAAAATATAAGTGTGATATGTTTTGTAATTGATTGTTCTCTTATCTTCGTTTTTATATTCATTATATTTTTTGGTGCCGAAGGCGGGTTTCGAACCCGCGGCCTCCAGATTATGAGTGTCGCCTAAGGAGGCTGGCGCTCTAACCAGGCTGAGCTACCTCGGCACGTTACTATAATACTCTTTACTACTTGGTTAAAGATTTTTTTTATTTTCGGTGTTTTTTATGTTTATTGTTGCTTTAATTTAGTTCTTAGTTATTTGATTTCATTTTTAATGTCTTTAATTGTCTCACATACAAACTGTATTTCTTTATCTTCTAGGGTTGTTCCCGAAGGAAGATAAAGACCTTCTCTTCCTATTCTTTCAGATACAGGATGTTTGTCTGATTTATAGTATCCCATATTTCTTAATGCTGGTTGTTGGTGCATTGGTATGAACATTATTCTTGTTTCAATCCCTTTATCTGAAAGTTTATTTCTAAGTGTTTCACGATTAATTCCAAATGATTTCTTAATTAAAATACTGTACATCCAATAAACATTCTTTGCCCACGGTTTTTCAACTGGTAACGTTATCCCTTCAATGTCTTTTAATAAATTATTGTATGCTTCGGCCATTTTTCTTTTTTTAGCTACAATACTATCGATTTTTTTTAATTGAGCTAATCCAATCGCAGCCTGTACATTTGTCATTCGGTAATTAAACCCTAATCTTTCATGCCTGAATCTTCTTTTTTTATCAAATGCTAAATCTTTTAGATTTGCTGAAAGCTCAGCAACTTTCTTATTATCTGTAACTATCATTCCTCCTTCTCCAGTAGTGATTATTTTGTTAGCGTAAAAACTAAAACAGCCTATATCTCCTAATCCTCCTACTTTCTTATTCTTATATTCGGCACCATGTGCTTCCGCACAATCTTCTACTATCCATATATTCTGTTTTTCCGCAATATCAATTATTTCTTCCATATCTACTGGATGACCATATATGTGAACTGGTAAAATTGCTTTTGTTCGAGAAGTTATTGAATCTTTTACTTTATTAACAGACATGTTCCACGTATCTGTTTCAATATCTACTACTATTGGTTTAGCTCCTGCATAAACTACAGCTAGAGCTGTAGCTATGTTTGTACAAGCTGGAATTATCACTTCGTCTCCTTTTTTTAGGTCTATTGACTCCATGGCTAAATGTAAAGCCGTTGTTCCACTAGATGTTGTGACTCCATATTTCACTCCGCAATATTTTGCAAATTCAGATTCAAATTCTCTTAAGAATTTTCCATGAGTTCCAGATATAAATCCGCTTTTGACTGCTTCTATAACATTATTCAGTTCTTCTTTGCCAATATCTGGTTCACTTACTCTTATCATTCTTCAATATTCACTATTTCTTTATCTTGTTCTATTCCTCTATATGGTCCTTGTTTTACTTTTATCCCTTTTGCATCTTCTATTATTCTAATTCTGTGAATTCCTTCTGCTAATAACATTGTATCTCCTACTGAAAGACTTGTCGTGTTAATTTTATTCTTATCTTCATCATAGAAATCAACTTCAATTATTCCTTTTACTACTCCTAACACTTCATGTACTTCTTTGATAACTTTATCCATTTTTCTATGTTTATGTGGCAGTTCTATATGGCCTTTGGGCCATGAAAGCATTCCTAGTTGAAGTGGATCATTAGGGTCCGTAACAAATCTTGATCCTTCAATTTTATCATTCGCTCGAATTATGTAAGCGTAAACAGTGCCCTCTTTTTCTATTTTTTCTTTATACAACTCTAGTTAATCTCCTTAATATTCTACTTAATGTTATTGTCTCTTTTACTTCTTTATTCAATATATATTATTATTTGTTACTTGAGGTTAAAAAGGGAATTCCAATAAATATCCTCAAAAATCTTAGCTCTATCTTCCCATGTATGTCCTTTTAGACCTTGAGTTGATTTCTTTATTAATTTCTTTGAATGCTCCGTTTCTTCTAAACATTTTATAATGGCATTCGACATATCTTCCACGGATCTTGGATTAACCACTTCAAATGAACCATCTTCAAATTTCTCTATAATTGATTTAGCTTGAGATGTTAATACTACAGGTACTCCACATGAAATTGCTTCTAGGCATACTAGCGCATAGGCTTCATAATCTGACGGCATTACCATTAAATCAGATGAATTATAATAAATTGGCAATGTTTTGTGAGGTATGTTCCCTTCAAAACGAACGTTGTTTAATCCAATTTCTTCAGTTATTTTTCTTAATTCATTCTCAAATGGTCCTGCTCCCACCAGTAATAATGTTAAATCACTAATTTTCTTAGAGGCTTCTTTAAATGCGAATAAAAGTGTGGTTACGTTCTTTTCTTTTATCATTCTTCCTACATATATTATTGTTCTATTGCTAACACCTATTTTCTTCTTACAATCTTCTTTATCTAATTGTTTGAAGACTCCTGAGTCTACTGCGCCTGGTATTCTACTAAGTTTTTTTATTCCTCTTTTTTTTAACCATTCTCCTGTTTCTATACTTACAGTTGTAATATATTCTGAACTTTTCGCTTCTCCGATTGATAATGTTGGTGGATGAGAATGATATGTATTTATTACTGGTTTTTTAGTGAATATTCTTGCTATTATTCCTGCTTTTAGGGTTATCCAATCATGAGCATGTACCACGTCATATTTGTTTTTATTTTCTAACAAATATTTACACATGAAAAACGAACATTGTAACATGTGTAAATTTAATAAAATTGATCTCTTAATTCCTTTAGATCTTCTTCCTATCTCCCAAATTCGATGTAATTCAGGAATATATTCTACGTTCTTTTCATTAATATTGTGATTCATTATATCTTTTCCACTAATTATCTTTACTTCATGACCTCTTGTCTGTAACGCCTTCATTAAATATTCACAATAGATCTCTCCTCCTCCTTTTGATTCAGTAAATAAAGTAGATCCTAATACTATTCTAATCTTATTCTTATCCATTTTTTTTACCTTTAATTCTTTATTTTTATTCAACTAATCCCATTCGATGTCTGTTCTAATAATTTCATATTCTTCACTTAGGGTTATCTTTTGTGTATCTTTTATCGTATAAAATACAATCTCTTTTTCTTTAGTTAATGCGTAATTTTCTCTACTTGTTTCTATTTTCTCTAGGTGTGTTCTATAAAGATCCTGTTCATAATATGGCATGTAATTGATTTCTTTTTTATGTTCATCTATCCGTCTATTATATTCTTCGCTATCAATTATTACATTTACAACATACATTCTTTTCGGCTTAATTTCTAAAAATAAATTATCTGGCAACCCCATGATTTTTCCCTTTTCTAACAAACCTTTTGGAAGATCTGAACTACATGCTATAACGTTCTCAGGATGCCTTTCATATGGGTGATGCACTCTTCTTGAAGTGTTCACTCCATACTTGGCATCTGAAAATATAGCATAATCTACTATTATTTGTTTTAAGCTTACTCTTTCATCATTCTCCGATAAATAATTTTCAAAAACTAAATAATTATAAACTACTGGCTGTGGTTCCCAGAAAGGGGTACATCTTGGCCAGTAAATTGTCACATTTTCTAAGTCACTTAAGTACAACCACATTGGTCGACCTATGTAATCTGCTACATGTATTTTTTCGTTTGCAGGTAATTCTTTCATGAAGTTTCTTGTAGTTAACCATGGCATCTTATTTTCAAATGAGAAATGTTCAGTGATCCCTGTTCTGTTTTCTCCGACTAGGTTGCTTTGGGATGCTTTCATGTAGAATGGGGTCATTAGTCCGAAGATTATTAGAATTATTAAAGCTGATATTGTTAATTTTCGTCTGTTGATTTTAGTTGGTATTCTATCCGATAATTTGT
>CAZIZY010000040.1:0-14104 GCA_964544235.1 uncultured Nitrosopumilales archaeon | reverse complement strand
GCATCTTTTTTAGAATTTACCCATGTAACTAATACTCCATGAGCGCCAATATCTAGTGCCTGTTTTATTAATGTTGCGTCATTAAACGCCACTCTGATCAAAGGAGTTAATTCTGTTCCATTCATTGATGGTAATAATCTTTGTATTGTTTCAACATTAATTGGACCGTGCTCTGTATCGAATAACACCCAATCTAATTCCATTTGAGAAATAATCTCTACAATATCTGGGTGTCCTATCGATAACCATGTTCCTAATGTTCTTTCTCCTTTTGATAACTTTTCTTTTAGTATATTTTTCATTTTAATTAATCAATATTCTATTATTTATTTTAAATAAAGATTTAATTCTATTACTCTGTTTTTAATTATTTCTTATCTTCTCCTTAACTCTTATATTCCACCGGTCCAATAATATTTTAGAAATATGGGTCTGAAGTTAAAATTATCTTCCTATAATATCTCCCATTACATTTGTATGGTGATATGATGGCTGAAGTATGTTCGCGATGTAGTCTTCCTACTGATCTTTGTGTTTGTGAAGAACTTGAAAAAGAGCAAACAAGAATCGTTATTCGGTTAGAGATGAGACGTTTTCGAAAACCAACTACATTAATTGAAGGATTTAATCCTAAGAGAACTGATCTAGAAAGTATGACTCGTAAATTAAAAAACATGTTAGCTTGTGGAGGGACTTCTAAAGAAGGCTATGTTCTTTTACAAGGAGATCATCGTCCTGAAGTCAAAGATCGCCTTATCTCTCATTTTGGATTCAGTGAGTCTTCAATAGAAATTCAATAATTTCTGCCGTAATTATGAATTCTTTTTGACTATTTCTTAATTAGGGTAATTTAATCTCTTGAATCAATTTTTCTCTAAATTAATAATTATTAATCGTTTTATGCTTACATTTGTATCATTTTTATTATTCCTTTCTTTTCCTTTAGGCCTCATAGTCTTTTTTTCAGAGAGATTTATGGGTTCTTTGATATTTACTCCTGTAGGGTTAATGCCTGTATTCTTTGGTGGAATTCCTCAATTAATTAACATTAACATTCTTTCTATCTCTGTTTTTACGTTTCTTTGGCTAATTTACCTTCTTTTCTTTTTATCGCTATCTAAAAACTTTTCATCCTTTTACATGTCATTAAAACTTATTCTTTCTCCTGAAGATGATCGATTCTTAGATAATAATTTACTGTTTATTTCTTACTATTTTTCACTTTTAACTACTTTTCTTTTCTTTTTGAATTATCTTCAAAGAAACATCGGCCTACCAATTGGTGAACTTCCTGAAACTAATATTGTAACTGATTATGTACTTTTAACTATCGCTCCTATTGTTGAAGAAATTGGTTTTCGAGTAACTATAATTGGTCTTCTTGCAGTTATATTTCTAAGTAAAGAAAAAGATCTTAGGATTGTTCTTAATTCACTATGGAGGCCCAGTGATGTTATTGATGTTAATCTCTATAAACCATTATTACGTTTATTGATTATCTTCTCATCATTATTATTCGGATGGTCTCATTATGCATATGGTTCCGGATGGGATCTTGGTAAAATATCAATTGCAACTTTTGCTGGCCTAGTTCTCGGATTTATTTACGTTTATCGTGGGGTTATACCTGCTATAATGCTTCATTGGGCTTTTAATTATTATAATGGCACTCTTTACTATTTTGAAAAATTATTTAATTATGTGCCCTTAATTTGGATTCCTGATGGCATAGTATTTGTTTGCGGATTTATTTCATTAATTATCTTTATTTATACATCTATTTACTCTCGTCTTACTGATTACCGCAATCAATAAATTCTTATCATTATATAATTTAGCTGATTAGAGTTGAGCATAATCGGCAAAAATGAACTTATTAAACTGATATCTGACTATGAATGTATCCGTCCTTTTTCTTCAGATTTACTCGACGGTGATGGCTATGTTCTTACTGTAAATGAAGATACAACTTTACAATATCTTGAACATAGAAATCTTGTCACACATGAAATTGTATTCACTACTCCTAGTCAAGTCGCTCATTTAACTGCTAAAAGTAAATATGGTAGAATGGGATTGTCTTTTCTTAATGCAGCTAAAGTTCATAGTGGTTATGTGGGTCGGTTAGCTTTAGAGTTAGTTAATATGGCTAATGATCGTTCTCCTATCTTTGTGAAAAAAAATGATCCTCTTATTCATATAGAATTTATTTCTCGTACTGGCGATCCGTCTCCGTACAGTGGTGAATATATGTTTCAATATCTGTCTGAGTCTGAAGTTAATCTCTATTTGTCTATTATAAAAAATAATTTTAATTCTGAATTTAACATTCAAAAATTAGAAGAAATTGCGAATAATCGTTTTCAAACTAAATCTCCTACTTTAAAAGGTAAACCTGTTACTCCTGAGGTATGACAATAAAATTCTTTAATATAACCCTTAATCAACTACTTAATATTAAGGATAAGTGATTTATGTATGCCAACTTCCCATGGTTTTAGAAGAAAGACTAGAAGCTTACTAAAACAGCGTTCTAGAATAGGGCTTTCGAGGATAATGAATGATTACGAATTAGATGATAGAGTTGTTATAGATATTGATCGTAGTAAAATGAAAAGTATGCCTCATAGACGATTTCAAGGAATGGTTGGAATAGTTGAAAAAGTGGAAAGAAGAGGATTAATAGTGACTGTTCAAATGGGTGGAAAAATAAAGAAAGTTATAACTAGGTTCGATCATGTTAGACCATTAAAAGGAGCAAAGAAAAATGACTAATGATGAAAAAGATTCTATACTTACAATAGCTGAAACAAAAGAATTGCTAGAAACCATCGATCCAGATGAATTAGATCAAATTCAGCGAAGAACTTTGGATTATGCTATCAAATTTTCTAAACTTGATGGTAAACAAACTAGAGTAATTGTGGAAAGATTAATTTCTGAATGTGATCTAACTGAGCCTGAAGCTACAGAAGTAGTGAACATTATGCCTACTTCATTAAAGGAGATTAGAATGTTTAGTTCAGGGTGGAAAAAATTAATATCTGAATCTAATTCAAAAAAGATTCTAGAAATTCTCATTGAATCATCAGTTTAATTCCATTCTGATTCATAACTATTACTTCAATTGCATCAAAAATATTGTTCTTAAATAAATAAGGGTAGCAAGCCTTAAAATAAGAGATAATGGTTTATAGTAATGAGCTTAGAATCGGGGATTAGAAATGAAAATAGTAAAACAGTTAGTTCCAAATAATAAACCTGAATGTCGGTTTCCCGCTAAGTCTTTGTTCTAAACATCCCGTAATAAAGGTAAGTTAATGATGGCCCATAATGAGTCTCGACTTAACAAATATGATGAAGTCGCTTATGTTCTTGATTATTTATCTAGTGGAAGTTCTCAAACAATTAAAGGGCGAAAAGGTGTAGTAATTCAATCAATTGGCGAAGATAATCTGAATCTATTAGAGCTATTAGGAGATCCTAGTGCTGAATTTGATATTGGTGAAAGACTAAGCATAGGTAAGCAGGAGCGGAGTAAAATAATAAGCGTATTAGGGAAATTGGAATATCATGATTTAACTGATAATTCTGTTGATGATCTTCTAGAAGTAATAAAAAATATAGTTGCTAAAAATGAAACTAAATACATTAATTATTTGAACAATGTTCAAGCCGTTACTCCTCGATTACATGGCATTGAATTGATTCCTGGAGTGGGTAAAAAGTCTATGTTTCAGCTATTAAGAGCAAGAGAAAGAACTCCATTCACTAGCTTTGATGATTTACAAATAAGAGGCGGTCTAAAAGAACCATCGCTTCAAATAGCTAAACGTATAATTGAAGAACTATCGGGCTCATCAAAAATTAATTTGTTTGTGAAATGACTCTTCGTCAAAAGAAATTAGGCCAAAATTTTTTAACTGATAGTAAATATGTGAAAATTATCTCTAACCATATTATGGCGCTTAAACCTGCGTCAATTTTAGAAATTGGTTCTGGAACTGGAATAATAACTAAAGAACTTTGTAGAATCTGTGATCACGTTATCTCTTATGAAATTGATATAGATTTATTTGAGAAAACCAGCTTTAACTTAAGTAAATTTAATAATTTGAATTTAGTGCTCGGTGATGGCTTTAATTTTAAAGGAGATTATGACGTATTCGTTTCAAATTTGCCTTATTCTAAATCTAGACAATTTATTAATTGGGCTAGTGGTGAAAAATTTAGAGCTGCAATAGTAACGGTACAAAAAGAATTCTTTGATAAAATTACTTCTAATATTGGTGGCAAAAATTATCGAGCAGTTACTGTTTTGTCTAACATTACATTTGATATTATGCCCCTTGAAATCATCCCAAATACCTCTTTTTATCCTCCTCCTAAAGTACAATCTCAAATAATTTTGCTTACACGAAAAAGAATAATATCTGACAAAATGAAAAACCTGTTAATTACTTTATTTACTTATAGAGGGAAAACTGTTCAAAGTACATTGAATAATTTAAGCATTAACGCTGAACTTTCTGAAAAACAAATGTTAATGAGAATAGGCTATATGTCTCCAGAAGAAATGTTTGTTTTATTGAAACAAATATTAAATTCTACTGAATATTAAACGAAGTGTGACTTTCGAGAATCCCAATTATTTGAATCTGATTTATGGGTATTTAATACCTCTGAGATGATAATATTGAATGACAATAACATGACTGATTTCACAGTGGCTATGTTAGAGCCTGTGTCTGGTTTAAATGTAGGTTATACTGCTAGACTTCTGAAAAATTTCGGGATTAATAATCTAGTTCTAATTTCTCCTCAAGCAGATCTAAAAGAAGCTAGAATTTATGCTTCTCATGGGAGTGATGTCGTCGAAAATGCAACCATATCGCAGTTTGAAGATGTGATCAAACAATTTGATATTATAATAGGGACTACTGCAATCACTCCTTCTAAACCATCCAATTTTGAGCGAAGTATTATATCCATAAATAAAGCAAAAGAGACACTGAACAATACTTCGAATTCTAAATGTTTGTTATTAGGCCGTGATACCACTGGATTAACTAGAAATGAACTCTCATTTTGTGATATGGTTATTAATTTACCCACTGGAACAAATTATCCTACCTTAAATGTATCTCATGCCACCGCAATATTATTATGGGAATTGACCACTTCCACTAAAAACTCTGATAGAGGTAAGATTTCTAGTAGGAATGAACGAACTAAATTGGTAACTGCGGGGAAAGAACTTGCTTCTGAAGCATTAATCCCTGATTATAAAGTATCACTTATAGAAAACGCGTTAAAACGAATTATAGGGAAAAGTTCCTTAACTTCACGAGAATGCACATTATTGCTGTTTTTATTCTCTAAATCATTAACCACAATTAAAAGAAATAAGAAGCACTAGTTCTTTTCCAAAACGTAAATGTTTCTTAGTGCTCTTTTTATTTCTGTTCCAACTATGATTGGATACTGAATATTTTGCGCTAAATTGGGTTTATATTCTTTCAGTCCTAACTGTGTGATTCTTGATTCTAAGGGGAATCTCATTAATTGCCCATCAAGTGTTTTAATTTCAGGAGCTACCATAATTATTCTGCCTTTTGGCTTCAAAACTTTAACCATAGATCGAAGTGCATCAAAATATGTTGAAGCTGACTTTTTAAGCATCTTACTAGCATTCTCGTTTGAAGGAAGCTTCTTCAATAAAGGAAGTAAAATAGGCTCTGTTACAATTCTATCTATGCTGTCTTCTTTGAAATAAGATTCTAATTTTCTTGAATCTCCAACAAATATTTTTGGTTCTGATTTGGATAGTGTAATTTTGCGGTATTTAGAAAACCATCTGATGTTTGAATTAGCTTTTGATATTTGTTCTGGTTCAATATCTATCCCTATGATGTTATATCTTAGATCTATTGCTTCTAATAGAATAGTGCCTGCCCCACAAAACGGGTCTAATAGTACTTCTGACTTCGTAATTCCTGATAAATTAACCAGTATCCGTGCTAGTCTTGGAGGCATGGACACTTCAGAATTTTGATGAGGCCGAAGAAAATCTTTATTCCTAAAATCTAAATGATCAATACACCTAAATGTTTGAGCGATATGTATTCTGTTTTTCGAATTAATTACTATTAATTCTGCTCCTGAAGGTGGTAATAATCTATTGGTTACTTCTCTTGATGGGATCTCTAAAGCACTAACTCCTTCAAATCTTGCGAAGGTTGATCTTATTAATTTATTTCTATCTGCTCCTAACGCGACTAAAGCTTTCTTAAAAGATTCGGTTATTGTTTTATTTATTTCATTCAAATCATGTTCTTTATTTGAATATATGCTTAGTCCCCAAATCAATTTTCGGTTATTTAATTGATTTCCTAGTAATTCACTAAGTAAAATCTCCGGGTTAAGTTCATCTAAATCTTTGATCGACTCGGTATTTGATTTAGATACTTTAAAAATCCCTCCCAATTTAGTAAATGCGTTTTCTATCTTTGGGTCCTCACTTTCAATTATTATCCATCCATCAGATTTATCGATGATTTCGTATTTAATTAAATCACAATCTAATCTAATTATGATTTCCAGGATGGAAAGAGTATCATTGGACAGAATTAAAATATATTTCAAAATCCTATCAAACACTTCATATAATATCTTTAAGAATATAAATTATAATTAAATTCTTAACTATATGTTTCTAATTTAATTAAAAGCAAATACTTATAAGCAGGATCTAGCGCGTCTAATTAATATAGTACACTAAGTGATATTTTTGTCAAGAAATCAAGAATCTCAAGCAGATAAGAGTATACGTTCATCTTCAAGATGTTCAAAATGTGGAAAAGGTCCAATGGTATTGGATAATAGTGGGGGCGAAATGTTTTGTAGCAACTGTGGATTCGTAGTTGTGGAAAAAATAGAAGAAGAAGGCCCTGAATGGCGTGCTTTCTCAAAAGAAGAAAAGGATGATCGAGCTAGGACTGGAATTCCTTCATCACTAGCTATGCATGATATGGGATTGGCTACTGTTATCGGCTCATCAGGTAAAGATGCTTCTGGCCGAAGTCTTCCAGCTTCTATGAGAGTTACTATCGAAAGGCTTAGAACTTGGGATGGAAGAAGTCAAGTACATGAACCAGTAGATAGAAATCTAAGACAAGCATTTAATGAATTAGATAGATTAGCTGATAAACTAAATGTTAGAGAAGCTGTAATCGAAAAAGCAGCTTATATTTATAGAAAAGCTTTGGAAGAAGGCCTAGTTAGAGGACGTTCGATTTCTGCATTAATTGCAGCTTCATTATATGCTGCTTGTAGAGATACTTCTACACCTAGAACCTTGAAAGATCTTGCTGCGATTAGTAATATTAAGAAAAAGGATATAGCTCGATGTTATCGACTTCTTATTAGAGAAATGGATTTACGAATGCCAGTAGTAGATCCCACTAGATGTATTTCAAGAATTGCAAGTAAAGCTGATCTTTCTGAAAAGACTAAAAGGAAAGCATTGTCTATTCTAAAAAATGCTGAAGAAGCTAGAACTTCAGCTGGTAAGGATCCTATGGGATTAGCTGCAGCTGCACTATATGTAGCATGTGTAATGCTTAATGAAAATAAAACTCAGAAAGATGTAGCAGAAGCAGCAGGAGTTACCGAAGTGACAATTAGGAATAGATACAAAGGTTTGAAAGCAAGTTTAAATCTTTAAAGTTCTAAATGGCTATAATTATGATATTTCAATTAATTGAGAAATTCTTAGATAACTATTTAAACGCAGAATTGAGTTCCATATTGCGGACTATAAAATAATGTGAATCCATATTTATTACCATTAAAAAACTGATTTGATCCAAAAATGAAAATAAAAATATTAGAAAAAACTGATATGACGCTCAAAGTAGAGCTTACAAACATTCCTTTAAGCTATGCAAATGCTCTTCGACGTTTTTCTATTAGTGAAGTCCCTTGTATGGCTATTGATGAAGTTGTAATTCTTGAAAACTCTTCAGTAATGTATGATGAACTTGTATCTCATCGACTTGGATTAATTCCTTTAAGAACCGATCTTTCTAGATTCGTTCTTCCTGAAGACTGTGATTGTAATAGTAGTTTAGGTTGTTCACAATGTAGAGTTCTTTTAGTTTTAGATGTTGAATCCAAAGATGGAACTATGACTATTTATTCTAAAGATATGGTCTCTGAAGATGATTATGTTGTTCCTACTCATCCTGAGATTCCAATTGTTAAACTTTCTAATGGTCAGAGATTAAAATTAGAAGCTTATGCTAAATTAGGAAAAGGTATTGAACATGCTAAATGGCAACCTGTTTGTAAATCTATTCTAAAAGAGGCAGATGATGACCCTGATTCATTTATACTTCATTTAGAATCGGTAGGTTCATTAACTGCACAAGAGATTTTCTTAAAATCTATTGAACTTATTCGTAGTGATGTACAAAACTTTGAAAATGAACTTAAAGGTTGACTTATTTTGAATAGATCTAAATCAGTTATTTATGATGAATTAATTTCTTCAGCTCGTAAAGCTTACAAGGAAAATAATTTACAATTACTAGGGGCGATCGAAAAAGAATTGAAACGTCCTCGCTCTAATAGAAGAGAAGTAAATGTTGGAAAAATCTCTAAATTAACTAAAAAAGGCAGTGTAATTATTGTTCCAGGAAAAGTTCTTGGTAATGGAATTCTAGATCATTCTGTTACAGTGGGGGCTATTTCCTTTTCTGATGAGGCTTTAAAGAAAATATCTGGTAATGGTGGTAAAGCTATTAATCTTAGTGATTTCTTTAAACAAAATTCTAAAACTAAAGGGGTTCAAATAATTGGGTAAACGAGATGTTCAAATTAAACAGCAGCAATTAGTTAAGCTGAACAAGGCACAAAATAGCTCTTTAGTTCTTGATGGCTCTAATCTTATTGCTGGCAGATTATCTACTTATGTTGCTAAAAAGCTTCTTGAAGGTCATTCTATCCACGTAATCAATGCTGATAAAGTTCTTTTGACAGGAAATCGTTCAAGTATAATATCTTCTTGGAAGAAAAAACTTGAAATTGGTAGTATAGTTAATCCTGAGAAACATGGTCCTTTCCATAAGAAACATCCTCATGAAATCCTCTCTAAAATGATTAGGGGAATGCTTCCTAGGAGAAAAACTCATGGGCTAGAAGCATTTAGGCGGTTACGTGTTTCTGTCGGATCTCCTTTATCTCCTAATATTAATGATGATCCTCTTCTTGAAAAGGCTAAAGCTAATAAACCATTATCGTTTTATTTAACTCTTGGATCTTTATCACAGGAGTTTGGTTGGGAAAGTGATTCTAAATGAGTGAAGATATGTCTACTACTGCTAAGTCTACTACTGCTAAGTCTCCTAAATCTAAGTCTCCTAAATCTAAATCATCTGCATCTAACCGAAAAGCTAAATCTTTTTCGGGTTCTCGAAAAAAAGCTAGAGCTAATGCTACAATTTCTCCTGGCTATGGCCGTGTTCGAATTAATAAGATTCCTGTAGAAATCTTGATGCCTGAAATGGCTAGAGAACGAATTCTTACTCCTCTTGAATTTGCCGGTGAATATCGTAAAAAAGTAAATATTGATGTTAAAGTAAGTGGCGGTGGCTATATGGGTCGAGCTGAAGCTTCTGCAACAGCAATATCTAGATCTTTGGTTAACTGGTTTCGTGCTAAAGATTTGAGAAATACAATTGTCGAATTTGATAAACATTTAATTTCAGGTGATCATCGTCAATCTGAACCAAAAAAATTCGGTGGACCTAGTGCTCGAACCAGAAAGCAAAAATCTTATCGTTAGGTGTTTTAGATTATGTTAATTCCAATAAGGTGTTTTACTTGTGGCGCTGTAGTTGCTGATAAACATGAGCCATTTATGGAAAAAGTTAATCTAGGTGAAGATCCTGGTAAATCTCTTAATGATCTAGGTGTGATTAATTATTGTTGTAGAAGAATGCTACTTAGCAATTCTAATACTATTGATCAAATAATTCCATATCTCGAATCATTATCTGAGAAGAAATCTGAACTTAGTCAAGATTAATGGTAGCTATTCTTTGACTGTTCCTATTAAAAATATTAAATCTAGATTATGTTTTAATAGCAGAGGTAGTCCCACCATTGAAATTGATGTATTTACCGATGGTGGATTTGGACGTTCCGCTTCACCTTCTGGAGCTAGTGTTGGTGCATATGAATCTAAATCTTTTCCATCTGGTGGTGTAATCGATTCAATTAAGGCTGTTGACCTGATTAAACCTAATTTAATAGGTGCTGACGCTTCAAATATAGCTGAAATATCTTCTATAATTAAGAACTTTGATAATACTCAAAATTATGAGAATATTGGTGGTTCAGCTGCTTATGCGATTTCTTTTGCTTCAATAGAAGCTGCTTCCAAAGAATTATCTGTTCCTCTCTTTAAATTAATTAATCCTGATGTTGATGTGAAGATTCCACATTTACTTGGTAATGTTATTGGTGGTGGAAAACATTCAGGTGCTGGTTCTTTTGATATTCAAGAATTCTTAGCATGTCCAGTTGGTGCTAAAACAATAAATGATTCTTTATCTGCTGTCTTTGAGGTTCATGCTGAAGTTAAAAGCATTATTGAAGATAGTGGTTACCCTTCTACTTTAGGTAAAGGTGATGAGGGTGCTTGGGCTCCTTCTATCACTAATGATGCCGCTTTTAATATAGCCTGTTCTGCAATAAATACTGTATCTGACAATCTTGGATTTAAAATACGTCTTGGTGTTGACTTTGCAGCTTCTTCTTTTTGGAATTCATCTGATCTCGTTTACGAATATTCTAATAGCAAATCTATCAAATCTGTTGAAGAACAATCAAATTATGTTGAAGACTGCATTCAAAAATATGATCTTATTTATGTTGAAGATCCATTTCATGAAGATGCCTTTGAAGAATTTGCTTCTCTTACTAAAAATACAAAGAATACTTATGTCGTTGGTGATGATTTGTTGGTCACTAATCCTAAACGTCTTGAATTGGCTAGCTCGATCAATGCAGTTGATGCCGCAATTCTTAAAGTTAACCAAATAGGAACATTAGGTGATGCATTGCTATTTGCTAAACAAGCTAATATTATTGGGTGTGATCTAATTACCTCTCATAGATCTGGTGACACTTCTGATTCCCATATATCTCATGTTGCTCTTGCGACTGGCTCCATCATGCTTAAATCTGGTGTTGTTGGTGGAGAAAGGGTGGCAAAATTGAATGAATTACTAAGAATTAACGAAACGCTTAATGGCGTGAATATGTCACAATTGAGGTGAAACATTGTCTAGTGAACGAATAATTGAAAATGATCTTGATGACAGCGGATCAGCTGATACCTTAATAGCTGGTCAGGTTTCTGAAAAAGCTTTGCTATCAACTGGAATCAGAGTAGGAACATTAGTAAAAACTAAGGACATGAGTCCTTTTATATCTAGAACTCGGCCTGATGGTCTTCATGTTATTGATACAGGTAAGACTTTATCTCGAATCGAAACTGCTGGCCGATTTCTTTCTCGTATCTCACCAAAAGGAATTGTAGCTTATTCTTCTCGAGATTATGGTAAAACTCCTGTAGAGAAATTCTGTGAGCTCACTGAAACTATTTCTATTACTGGAAGGTTTATGCCTGGTACCTTTACTAATCCTTTGTATCCTGGTCATGTTGATCCAGAAATAGTAATCGTTTCTGATCCTTCAATGGATTCTCAAGCTGTTACTGAAGCTACAACTATTGGAATACCTGTACTCGCAATATGTGATACTGATAACGTTACTTCTAATATTGACTATGTCATTCCTGCCAATAATAGAGGTAGAAAAGCTCTTGCGGCTGTTTTTTGGCTTCTTGCACGGTCAACTCTTATTAATTCTGGTAAACTTACCACTGGTTCCTCTATGGATTATACTATAGAAGACTTTGAGACTAAAATATTAAACTTATGATCTCTCACTATTAGATATTCAGGATTTATTGTTCTTTGTGATTAATCTTTGAATGTTCGTGCTTGGGCTCCTGGAAAAATCATTATTTGCGGCGAGCATTTCGTCGTTCATGGAGGTCTAGTTTTAGCTGCGGCTTTGAGTAAGGGAGTAGAAGTTCAAGTTGAGGATTCTGATCGTATGGTAATTGAAGCTCCTCAATTATCTGATTCTATTCAATCTTCTAAACCAATTGCTGAGTTTGCACCTTTTAATAAAACTCTTAATGCAATTGATGATTATTTAGGGGCGAAATCTAAATTCAAAATAAAAATTCATTCTGATTTACCTATTGGAGCTGGATTAGGATCATCTAGTGCAACAGCTGTTTCATTCGTTAAAGCTGTAACTTCTGCCTTAGAACATGATCTAAAACGAGACGAGATACTTGATTTAGCTAGTGTTTTTGAGAAACATGTTCATGGAAACCCTTCTGGTATTGACGTTAGAGTTTCTAATGATGGGGGACTTGTTCTTTACAGTAAAACAACTGGTTCTAATTCTTTAACCTTCGATGATTCACTTTCATTAATTGTTAGTTATAGTGGAGAAACTAGAAATACTGGAGCGATGATTAATCATGTGGAGAAATTCCGTAGTTCTGCTCCTTATACCTTTAAAACAATGGTTGATTCTTCTTCTAACTTTGTTGATTTATCTGTTGAATGCATTCGGAACAAAAATCTTAGTTTATTAGGCTCGATTATGCAATTTCATCATTCTTCTTTATCTTTACTTGGTTTATCTACTGTGAAAATTGATATTATGATTGATTCAGCATTAAAATCTGGATCTTTAGGTGCAAAAATCACCGGTGCAGGTGGAGGTGGTTGTATTATTGTACTACCTAAACCTAATCAAGAAAACCAAATTATTGATTCTTTATCTGATGTAGCATCTGAATCATTTGTCACTACTATTCCTCAAAAAGGTGTAAAACTTTGGAAAAAGATTATTTAACTATTATTAAATTGGGCGGGTCCACTGTTACTTTAAAAAATAAACCATTGTCCGCCAATCTTCCAGTAATAATGGAGCTAGGAAAGATAATTAAACAAATTACTACGCCTTTAATTATAGTTCATGGTGGCGGTTCATTTGGTCATCATTTTGCATCTAAATGGGGTTTATCCACTTTTCCTCAAAACACCAATCCTCAAGCTATAGTTGAAACTCGAAAAAGCATGTTTGATCTCCATTTATTAATTCTTGAAAGTTTTTCAAAATCAAATGTTTTTCCTTATACTCTTCCACCATGTTCTATATTGGATGGCGATCAATTATCTCCTTCCGCTATCAAATTTCTTAATGTTCTTATGAAAAATAATTTAATCCCAATAACTTTTGGAGATGTAATGGTAGATCAATCTGGTGCTTACATTGTTTCGGGCGATAAATTAATGGAAATTATTTCTTCTTCATTACCTGTTAAAAAAGCTATATTTGCCATGGATGTTGATGGTATCTATGAAAATACTTCATCTGGTAAAAGTTTAGCTGATACCGTTAATACTGAAACAGTTCTTTATGGATTAAATTCTAATGTGAATGATGTTACTGGTTCTATATCTGGAAAATTAAATTCATCATTTAAAATAGCTAAAAATGGGATTGACGTACATTTTGTTAATGGCTCATATCCTGATCGTATTCTAAAAGTGTTAAAAGGAAGATCATATCTTGGAAGCATGATTAAAGGTGATAAATAATAAGCCCTCATAATGATGATAGCAATTTAGAACAAAGAAAACTTGAAGGAATAAATATTCCATTAACTAAAAACGTTCAGGCTAAAGAAACTACTACTATGCTTGAGTGTGTTAAATTAGTTCATAATGCTTTACCTGAAATAAATCTTGATAATATTGATACCTCTATTTCTTTCCTTGGGCATAACTTTAGTGCCCCTATCCTTATTGATTCTATGACGGGGGGTACTGCAAAAGGAGGTCAAATAAATTCTATTCTTTCTTCTGTAGCTGAAGAATTAGGTTTAGGTATGGGAGTAGGTTCTCAAAGAGCTGGATTAAGAAGCGAAAAATTAGCTGAAACTTAT
>CAZIZY010000039.1:0-11729 GCA_964544235.1 uncultured Nitrosopumilales archaeon | reverse complement strand
ACACATTATGTCTGGTTTCACATTCCAATGTTCTGATGCCCACATTTTTCCAGTCCTTCCTAATCCACTCTGAATTTCATCACAAATTAAGAGTGTTCCTTTTGAATCACATTTTTCTCTTAAAGCAGGGAGAAATTCTTTTGACGGTAAATGTATTCCGCTTTCTCCTTGTATTGGTTCTATTATTATTGCAGCTGTATCGTCATCAATAATTTCAGAAATCTTTTCTATATCTCCATAAGATGTAAATTGAACTTCAGGAATTAATGGTTGAAAAGGTTCACGATATTTCTGACTCCATGTTGTTGAAAGCGCTCCCATAGTTTTTCCATGATAGCTACCTTTCATCGCGATTATTTTCTTCTTTTTTGTAAATTTACGAGCTATTTTTAACGCACATTCTACCGTTTCAGCTCCACTATTTCCTAAATAGACTTTTTCTAAATTATCAGGACAAACAGATATTAATTTCTCTGCAAATTCTGCTCTAACTTCGTTATATAATGAGCCATGACATGTTATAAGATCTTGAGCCTGCTTTTGTATTGCTTCTTGAATTTTTAGATTACAATGACCAATTATTGATACTCCATATCCTCCCATGCAATCAATGTATTCTTTACCTTTATTGTCCCATAATTTTGCTCCTTTTCCTTTTGATATAATCACTGGAAATTTTTGATATACTCCAGCTAACAAATTATCTTCTATTTCTATAGTGTTATGTTCAATCATTTACTATTACCGTACATCCTTCATGATTTAAAGCAGATGAAATTGGGTTATTTATTAATCCTGAACTAATTAGCGCTTCATTTGTACCCATATTAATTGATTCAATTGCCGCAATAACTTTTTTTTCCATTCCATGACCTATTTCTGGCATCATTTTCTTTGCTTCTGAAACTTTAATATTCTTTATTACTTTTTTATTTAATAATATTCCTGGAACATCTGTCAAAAATAAAACTGAATCCGATTTAATTCTTCCAGCTATAGCCGACGCAGCTCTATCTCCATCAACATTTAGACACTCATGTTCTTCACTTATGGCTACTGGTGATATTATTGGAGTAATTCCTGAATCTAATAGAAGATTGAGAATGTTAACGTTGACATCTGTTATTTTTCCAGTATATCCTCCATCAATTGCTCTTTTTCTTTTTTCTTCATCCATAATTACTAGTCTTTTTTTCCGTTGAGCTTGTAAAACAGATCCATCTACTCCTGATATTCCAACTGCATTAATTCCTTCCTTTTGTAGCGCAACTACAATTTCTTTATTAATTTTTCCTGTCATGACCATTGTATAAATTAATGATGTTTCTTTGTCAGTGTATCTGCTTCTTATTCCTTTTGGCGATACAATAAATTCTTGTGGCTTCCCTAACCTTTCCGACATTTTTGTAACTTCTTTTCCACCACCATGAACAATGATCACTTTATTATTAGACACTATATTCTTAATATCCGATAAAATTGATGGACTTACACCTTCTCCTAAAATACTTCCACCTACTTTGATAACTACTGTCATCTTAATCACACTGGATGTAGTGGAACACTATCTATTCCTCTTGTTTCAGGATATTTCATCATTACATTCATACATTGAACTGCTGAACCTGCAGCTCCTTTAATTAGATTATCTGTAGCTGCTAAAATCACTAATCTGCCTGAAAATTTGTCTATATCAAATCCAATGTCACAGTAATTTGATCCTATTACCATTTTTGGATCTGGATATTGATGAATTCCTTTTCGATCTTTAATGAATCTTATAAATGGTTCATCTTTATAGCATTCTCGTAACATTTTCCATACTTCTCCAGTTGTTATTTTTGTTGTCGGAAAGGCATGTATTGTACATAATATTCCTCTAACAATATTCACCGCATGTGGTGACATTGATATATTCACTTTATTCTTGGCAGCTAAACTCAGTTCTTGTTCAATTTCAGCAGTGTGTCTATGACTTACTGGTTTGTAAGGCCTTACTACTCCATATCTTTCTGAATGGTGTGTAGAAATGTTTGGTTTATTTCCTCCTCCTGATGATCCAATCTTAGAATCAACTACTAAATGCTCATGATTGATCACGTCATTCTTAACGAATGGTAATAATGCCAATATTGAAGTTACTGCCATACATCCGGGAGATGCTATTACTTTTGACTCTTTTATTTTGTCTCTATATATCTCTGGTACTCCATAAACAAATTTCTCTAAAAGTTCTGGATCTGGATGTTCATATCCATACCATTTTTCATAGTCTTGAGGATTATTCAAGCGATAATCAGCACTTAAATCTATAATCCTTACTCCTGTTTCATAGAATGTTCTCATTTCTTTAGCTATTACTCCATGAGGTAATGATGTAAACACTAGATCACATTTCTTTGTTATTTTATCAGCGTCAAGCTCTTCAAATTTAAGATCAGTTACTCCTCTTAGATTAGGGTGAGCTCGATATAGATATTCTTCCGCATAATTTCGAGATGTTACCGATTCTATTTCTACATCTTCATGACGAGATAATATTCTAATAACTTCTCCTCCTGCGTATCCCGAACCTCCTATTATTCCTATTTTAGTCATTATTGATTTTATCTCCTTCCTTTATCGCGTAATTTATTATAGCCTTGGGAATATTTATTTCGGTTACTTTTGAAGCTCCTCTAAATTCAACTGTTGGATTAATTTCGTTCACTACTATTCCTTTAGGTGATTCCATTAAATCAATCCCTAATATTCCTCCTCCAAAAGTCTTAGAAGTTTTCAATATTATGTCCTCTAATTCAGAATTAATTGGACATTTTTCAGTTTTTCCACCAACAGCTACATTTGTCCTCCATTCATCTGGAGGTGAATAGCGGTACACACATGTTACAATTTCTTCTCCTACTACTATGCATCTTATATCACGAGGAGGTCTATCAATCATTTCTTGAATATAATGAATTTGATTATAGGGATTTGAATTCTGGTCTCTTACATCCATTAAATTCTTTGCAGTTTCTTTATTTCTTAATGGAATTACTAATCTTCCCCAGCTTCCAATAACTGGCTTTGATACTGCAGGATATCCTATTAAATCAATGCTATCTATTGTAGCTTCGGAAGAAAATGATACAATACTTTTAGGAGTTGGAATGTTAGCTTTTTCTAAAATTATAGTACTGTTCATTTTATTTCCACATGATTCACTTGTTTCATAATTATTAATTACTTTGATACCATTTAATTCAAGATATTTCGTTATACTTAATCCCCTTATGTGGCTAATACATCTCTGTAAAATTATTTCTCCAAATTGCTCTTTAATTACTTTTTCAGGGGTTTGACTATCCAGTTTCATAGATTTAATATCTATAAAATTTACATTAATTCCCATTAACTCAGCTTCTTTAAGCAGGACCTTTTCTTCCCATCTTAACCTATCGTATACTATTCCTAAAGATCGCGACAATTAATTATTATTCTCCCCAGTCTTCTCCAACTTTTTCAGCTTGCTTCATTTCAATTTTATTTCCTGTTACAGCAGAAACTTCAAATTCCATTCCACAATCTGGACAAGATACTATTTCTCCTATTGTTACGTCATCTTGGAATTCAATTTCTCCAGCACATTCAACACATTCTGATTTTTTCAATTATTCCACCTCTTTTAATTTCCAAGTTGTTTCTTTTTAGCTATTTCTGAAGCTAATCCCCAAATACTGATAAATCCTTCAGCTGCTCTTTGATCAAAAGTAGATTCACTCATATATGTTGCTAATTCTGTATCATAAAGAGAATTCGAAGATGATCTTGAAACTACTCTTAATCCTCCTTTAAACATTTTTAGTTTAACTTTTCCTTTAACTTTTCTTTGGGTAACATCTATGAATGCTTCTAATGCATCTCTTAGAGGATCTACCCATAGTCCTGAATAAATAAGCCATACCCATTGAGCTTCAACATTTGCTTTGAACTCAAGTTCATGACGAGTAAGTACTAGTTTTTCAAGATCGTAATGAGCTTCCATAATGCTAACTGCAGCAGGACATTCATATACTTCTCTCGATTTAATTCCAACTAATCGATCTTCCATGTGATCTAATATTCCTATCCCATGATTTCCAGCAATTTCGTTTACATGAGATATTATCTCTGTACCTCTCATTCCTTCACCATTAATTGAAATCGGTATTCCTTCTTCAAATTCTAATTCTAAATAATCTGGTTTATCTGGAGTCTTTTCAATAGAATTCACCCATCTAAAAGCGTCTTCAGGAGGCTCATTATTTGGATCTTCAAGAGATCCACTTTCTATTGAACGTCCCCAAATATTCTGATCGGTACTAAATACTGACGTCTTTTCTTTTACGGGCAATCCTTTTTCTTTAGCGAATTTTAACTCATCGTCTCGCGATAAATTCCATTCTCTTACAGGAGCAATTACTTTTAATTTAGGGTTTAGAGCTTTTACCGTGACGTCGAATCTGACTTGATCATTTCCTTTTCCTGTACATCCATGGGCTACTCCAAAAGCATTTTCTTTATTAGCAATTTCAACTAATTTTGATGCTATTAATGGCCTTGCTAAAGCTGTGCTTAAAGGATATTTCTTTTCATAGAATCCATTCGCTTTAATGCAGGGAAAGACATAATCAGTAACAAATTCATCTTTTGCGTCTATTGAATAGTGTTTTAATACTCCTATTTTTTTTGCATTCGATGCTATTTCATCTAAATCTTCTTTTTGACCAAGCTCTACAGTTGCAGTTATTACTTCCGCATTATATTTCTCTTGCAACCATTTTATTGATACTGTTGTATCTAATCCTCCTGAATATGCTAATACTATCTTTTTCAATTCTATAACACAAACAAAATAGTAAACGTTATATTGTTTTTGACTAAATAATGATGGAAAAAGTAATGAAACGACCTAAATCGGCCAATAAATCAATTTCATCTATCGTAACTGAAGTAATTGATAATGATCTATCCATTCAAGATTCTTTGAATCGAGATTACGCTAATATTAGTTCTATTGCTAGATTAATACAACCTCAGTTAGAAAATGAATTAAATCGTTCTTTAAACTTAGATGCTATTATTACTGCTATTAAGCGCTCTAAAACATCTTATTCTATTAATTCTCCTGAAATTCTCTCAATTATTTCTAATAGTGCTATAAGTTTAAGAACTGATGTTGCTAAAATTGTAGTAGCTAAAAGTAAAACAGCTATATCTCGTATTACAAAAATCATTGATTTAAGCAAAGAAGATTCTTTTATACATATTTCTGGAGGTTCTTCTGTGATAACAATTATTCTTGATAGTAAAGTAGCTAATAAAATAGTAACTATGTTTAATTCTGATGAAATTATAGGATCAAAAGAAGATTTAGCTGTTATTATGGTTCAAAGTCCTGAAGAAATAATTTATACTCCTGGCTGCGCAATATCTTTCTATAATCAAGTTTCAAGAAGACATGTAAATATTGAAGATACGAGTAGCTGCCATACTGATACTATAATCGTAGTAAATATGAATGAGGTTAGTAGTGCATTTACAGCTTTAAGTGATTTGATCTCTATTAGTAAAAATCGTTTATCTACTTTAAAATTATCCAAGAAATTATAATCTGTTAAATATTAACAAACCCTTTTTACTATAGAATATATTATAGATCCAGATCATATTTGAATGATGTTCTTCGTCGAGGAAGATTGTCTTCAGAACGTAAATCTGAAATAATTAATTTCACTTCATCGTTATCACATGACGAAAAGCTTTTTCATGCTGATATTCTAGTCGATTTTGCTCATGTAATTATGTTATTTGAACAAAAAATCATTTCTAAGGATGATTGTTCTCAGATTCTTAAAAATTTACTTAAAATAGAAAATGAGGGATTCGCTAAACTTTCTCAAAAAATTGAATTAGAAGATATTCACGCTTGTATAGAATCTAGACTTGAAGAATTAATACCTGAAAATATATCAGGTAAATTACATACGGCTCGTTCAAGAAATGATGAAGTTTCTACTTGTATTCGTATGATATTGCGTATTGAATTATTATCTACATGTAATTTAATTTCTGATTTAATTTCTACATTAGCAAAAATATCTATTGATAATTCTAAAACAATAATGCCTGGATATACTCATACTCAAATCGCTCAGCCGCTTACTTATGGGCACTATTTACTTGCTCATTGTGAAGTATTACAACGAGATCATGATCGTGTATTAAATAGTTATACTAATGTTGATTTATCTCCACTTGGTTCTTGCGCTATTTCTGGAACTGGTTTTCCTATTGATAGAAATAGAACTTCTAATCTTCTCGGTTTCAATAAAATCCTCGAAAATTCTTTGGATGGCTCTTCTACACGTGATTTTATAATAGAATCTATTAGTTGTTTAGCTAATTTATCTTCTAATCTAAGTCGGCTATGCGAAGAATTAATACTTTGGAGTTCTGATGCATATCAATTCATTAATTTACCTGATGAATATTCTTCTCCAAGCAGTATTATGCCACAAAAGAAAAATCCTGATCCTATCGAACTTTCAAGAGCAAAATGCAGCAAAATATACGGCAATCTGATATCTGTTCTATCTATCCAAAAATCTCTTCCGTATGGTTATAACAGAGATCTTCAGGAAATTACTCCTTTACTTTGGGATTCTTTTGATGAAATTTGTTCTATACTTGTAGTTCTTAATTCTATAATGATTAAATTAGAAATTAAAAAAGAAAACATGAAAACTGCTCTTGTGAACAGTTTTTCAACTGCTACAGAACTTGCTGACGTAATAGTCCGTGAAAAGAATTTATCATTCAGAACATCTTATACGATTGTTGGTAATTTAATTAATGAAGCAATTAGCAATAAATTACCTCTAAGTAAAATAAATTCTAAATTACTTGACTCGGTTTCAATAAATGTTATTGGTACTCCAATTAAATTAACTGAAAAAGAAATTAGACAAGCTTTGAACCCTGTCGATTTAATATCTTCTAGAAAGTCTTTAGGTAGTCCTTTACCTTCTGAAACTAATAGAATGGCGTTAAATCACTTAAAGCGTATAAAATCTAATTCTTTAAAAACTTCTTTGATGAAGAAAAAACTCGATGAATCTGAATCTACCCTAAGAACTTTAGCGTCTTCATTTATTGACTCGAGTTCTTCTAACTAAATTATTTTAGTTGGTCCTCCTATTTTTGATGTAATATATTCAAATCCTAATTCTTTTATTTTATCTTCTATTTGTTTAACTGATTCAGATTGTGTATTTATGAAAACAGAAGGACCAGTCTGCATTGAAAAATAAGCTTTTATTCCTTTCTTTCTTAAGTTGCGTACCATTTCAATTATTTGAAGAGTTTTTGAAGTAACTACTATTTTTGCATTTTCTCCTGTCATCGTGAGTGCATGTAATTCTAAACTATCAATTTCTGATAGCCATCCTATTTTATTAAATTCACCATTCTTGATAGCTTTTTCCATTTCGTTGACTCTTTTAAAGACAGAAGATACTCTGGCATCAAAGAACGGTGAAGACATTACTTCTTTATGAGCTTCTTCAGTTTTTATTGATGAATATACTGGAACTATTATGATCGTTAAGTCCAATTCCTTACTGTTTTCAATTCTATATGCATACGATGATTCATCTCCTGTTCCCGCTACCCATCTTGAAAAACCTCCTACAGTACTTCTACATGCAGATCCTGCTAATCTTCTTGATATTCTAGAAAGTAATTTCATATCGATACCAATCTTCTCGTCTAAACCTGCCGCATTATAAGCTGCTCTTGCTAATGCAGCACCAGCAGAAGATGAAAATCCTAATCCTTTAGCTTTTTTATAACTTATACTATTTTCTGATTCAACTTTAACTTTATCTTTTATATTAGCTATTTCTCTTACCGTATTAATTACACTTAACATTCTTTGCGCGTTATCATTTCTTATTTTTACTCCACCAATAACAAAACTATCTTCATCAAATTCTCCAAACTCTACTGTAGTTTTTGTATTTAATGCTTCTATGTTGACTGATATACTATCATGGAAAGGTATTCTTAATTCATGATCTCTTAAACCATGATATTTTATTAAACCCTCCATTGGGTGTGCTATTGCAGTAACTTTGGAGTAATTCATATTATTTTATCATCTATTCTTTAACAGTAATTTTTGCTATTCCTATTGTATTCGGGTCTTTTAATAATTCTATTAATTCACGATTAATATCAATAGCGGCTTTATTTGCACATATAGCTAAAGTTCTTGGTGATGAATATTCACTTTTTCGTATAACCATTTCGTTTTTATCATTTAGATTTAATTTATCACTACCTTTTGCCATAATTTCTGTTGCGTAATTCCCTACTGAAATCATCATCTCTATTTTAGAGTCATTTATTCTAATCGATTGTTTTAATTTACTATTTAATTCAGAACATGCTTTATTGGCTTTTACTCCGATTATGCAATCTCCATTTGAGGTTATTTGTTCTTCTTTTGTGAACATCAAAGTAGATTTATGACAAGCAGAAATTAGTGGGTGACCTCTAAATATTATTGTATCTGTAGCTTTCATTTCTTAACTTTGTATTCTATACTACTAACATTTAAATTCGGGTTAACTTGCAATATAGTGATTAAATATGTTTCCTGCAGCTCAAGGTTATGATAGGGCTATTACGATGTTTTCTCCTGATGGACGATTATATCAGGTTGAATACGCTCTTGAGACTATTAGAAGAGGTACTGTTGTTATAGGATTAGGTGTGTCTGAAGGAGTTGTATTGGCAGGTGAAGAAAAAACACGTAAACTTCAAAAAGCCGGTTCAAGCCAAAAAATTTTCCAAATTGATGATCATTTAGGTTTAGCCGCTTCTGGGTATATTCCTGATGCACGAGTCCAAGTTGATCAAGCTCGAATTCTAGCTCAAAGTAACCGACTAATTTATGATGAAGCTTCTAACGCTGAAACTGTAGCCAAAAAACTTGCTGATATGGCACAACAATTCACTCAATATGCTGGTGTTAGACCTTTTGGAGTATCTACTATAATTGCTGGTTATGATGATGAACCATCTATATACGTAGTTGATCCTAGTGGAACTTATGTTTCTTACAAAGCTACTGCTATAGGATCAGGAGGAGATCAAGCTACTGAATATCTTGAAGATAATTATTCTTACGATATGTCTCTCAAAGAAGCTTGTATCCTTGCCATTGAATGTATATATCTTGTTAGTGAAGATAAATTTAGTACTAATCACCTTAATGTTTCTACTATCAGTGAAGATAAAAAAATGAGAAAACTTTCTTCCTCTGAAATTGAAGATTTTGCTTCTAATGCTAAGACAAGGTCTACTTCTTCTGAGTCTTCTGAATCTTCTAAGTCTTCTGAACCTTCTGAACCTTCTGAACCTTCTGAACCTTCTGAGTCTTCTGAGTCTTCTGAGTCTTCTTAATAGTAGAAAACTTAAAGGAATTGTAAATGAATAATAAAATTACAACCGCTCGAATAAATATTAATGGAGAAAGATTTGAAATATTGGTATATCCTGATAATGCTCTTAATTATAAAATGGGTCGAAATGTTGAACTTTCTCAGGTAATTGTTTCTGATGAAATATTTTCTGATTCATCAAAAGGTCAAAGAGCAAATGACGAAAAATTAAAGAAGAGTTTTCGAACGTTGAATACTCTTGAAATATCTGAAACTATCCTTAAAAAAGGAGATTTACAATTAACTTCAGAACAGAGAAAAAACCTCATGGATGATAAAAAGAAACAAATATTGAACGCGATCTCTAAAAATTATGTAGATCCAAAAACATTAATTCCTCATCCTCCAGTTAGAATTGAACAAGCTATGAAAGAAGCTAGACTTTCTATTGATCCATTCAAAAGTACTTCTGAACAAATTACACCTATAATTGATCAAATCAGAACCATATTACCACTAAAGTCTGAAAAACTTAATTTAACTATTAAAATTGCCCCTCAATATGCTTCACAAGCTATCGGTGTGATGAAAAACTTTGGCGAGCTTGAAACACAAGATTGGAATTCTGATGGTTCTTTAACTGCTCAAATAAATATACCTGCAGGCCTCAATTCTGATATGATGAATAAATTAGGATCAATTACTAAAGGTACTGCACAAGCTAATATTCGGGGGAAATAATTAAATGCATGATCGAAATCGTAAATATGTAATTCCTGGGGATCTAATTACCGAGGGAAGATATCGTGCATCTTATAATGTGGTTAAAGTTAATGAACAATTCTATTCTACTAGAGTTGGACTCTCTGAAGTTGGTAGAGATGGTGTAAGAGTAATCCCTCTTTCAGGAATCTATATTCCAAGAGTCGATGATATTGTTATTGGAAAAGTTATTGATTATTCTACTTTTGGATGGGATGTTGATATTAATTCTTGTTTTGTAGGATTCTTACATGCTCAAAATATTTTCGGTAAAAATTATTCTCCTGGAGAAGATTCTCTCTCTTCTCGATTGGATAAAGGCGATTTAATTTCTACTCGAGTAAATTCGTTTGATCGTACTCGAAATCCCCTTTTGTCTGTAGCAGAACATGGACTTGGTAAACTTGATAGAGGCGAAACAATTAAAATCTCTCCTACTAAAGTTCCTAGAGTAATAGGTAAAAAAGGAACTATGATTAAATCTATAGAATTTGGAACTGGCTCAAAATTATCAGTAGGGCAAAATGGCTTAGTTGTTGTTATTGGACCACCTGAATCAGTTGATAAAGCTACTCGAGCTATTAAAATGGTGGAAGATGATGCTCATTTACCTGATTTAACTGAGAAAATACAGGAGTTTCTCGAAAATAATTAAAGTGATTATATTATGTTGAATTCTTCAAATAATGAAAAAAGATTAGATGGTCGATCTCGAGACGAGTTCCGTCCATTTAAATTAGAAGTTGGTGTAGTAAAAAATGCTGATGGATCGGCTTACATTGAACTTGGCAAAAATAAAATTATTGCTGCAGTTTATGGTCCTAAAGAGGCTCATCCTAAATGGCTTTCTCAATCTGATCGATGTATCCTAAAATGTAGATATCACATGTTACCATTTTCAACAGATACAAGAAAGAATCCTGCTCCTTCTAGGAGAGAAATTGAGATATCCAAAGTTATTCGAGAGGCATTAGAACCGGCAATTGTTGTTAAGAATTATCCTAGAACTGCTATTCATATCTATATTGAAGTACTTCAATCTGATGGTGGTTCTCGATGTGCAGGAATAACTGTTGCTGCATTAGCTTTGGCTGATGCTGGAATATCAATGGTTGATCTTGTTGTTGGTTGTGCTGCTGGTAAAGTAGGTGGAAAATTAGTTCTTGATCTTAGTGATCTAGAAGATAAAGAGGGTCAAGCTGACCTTCCAATAGCTATTATGCCTAATCTCAAACGTCTTACATTGATGCAGCTTGATGGAAAACTTACTCCTGATGAGTTTGATGAGGCGTTTAAATTAGCTTTAGATGGCTGTTATCAACTTTATGATTCACAAAGAAATGCTTTATTTACTAAATATTTCTATGTAGATTTGTGTGTTTCTGAGGGTGTTTCTGTGGGTGTTTCTGAGGGTGTTGCTGAGGGTGTTTCTGAGGGTGTTTCTGAGGGTGTTTCTGAGGGTGTTTCTGAGAATGTCTCTGAGGGTGTTTCTGAGAA
>CAZIZY010000038.1:0-4839 GCA_964544235.1 uncultured Nitrosopumilales archaeon | reverse complement strand
TCCTTCCTCTAATGTGACCTATATGAGGATCCCCATTCATTGTGGGCGGCCCTTCTACATAACCTAAAATTTTATTCTCCTTTAATTTCTCATTTATTTCTTTCTTAATTTCTTGTGTTTCCCAATATTCTCTTACTTCGTTTTCTATGTTTTTTAGTTCCATTTATTATCACCCTGATTTGTTTTTTATTATATACTTCTTAAATTACTACTTTCACTTATTACATTCTCTCATATTTGATGTTTTATTTTTTTTGATAAATTTCTACTCATTTCTCATTATTACTAAATACATATATTGTACAATTGTAATAAAATTACTTATGGATCCTATTTATAATCGTAGAATTGAAAATGCTCAAAAAGAATTAAAGTCTCGTGGATGGGGTGGCTTAGCTCTATTTCTTGGTCCTAACTGTTTGTATTTTACTGGCCTTGATAAAAATCCATCTGAGCGATTACTGACTACTGTTATTCCAGCTGAAGGTACACCATTTATGGTTTCGCCTGCATTTGAGGTTGAATTAGTTAAGAAGAAAACTAAAGCTCAAATTGATGATATTTTACCTTGGGAGGAACATGAAAGTCCTTACACTACTTTTGAGAAAGGACTATCTAGTCGAGGAATATCTAATTCTACTTTAGCATTCGATGGGCAATTTGAATATCGTTTTGTTTATCAAATCAATAAAGCTGCTTCTAATATTAAATTAGAATTAGGTGAGGATCTTATTTCAAAGTTAAGATTAGCTAAATCTTCAGAAGAGTTAGAATATATGCGTAAAGCTTGTACTGGAATAACTAAAGGAATGAAAGCATCTCATGAATCTATTGCTGCTGGACGAACTGAATTAGAATGCTCATTGCCTTTACATGAAGAAATTAAAAAGAATGGAGGTTCTAGTAGAGGAAGTGGAGGATTAACTTCTGGTACTGTTTCTTCTTTACCTCATGGTACTTCTTCTGACAAGAAAATAGAAAATGGTGATATGATATTAATTGATACTGGTGCTACTGTTAATGGCTACTATGGTGATCTTACTCGAATGGCTGTATTAGGTGAACCTAGTGACAAAATGAAGAAAGTGTATAAAATTGTTTTAGATGCACAGGCTGCAGCTATTGCAAAAAGTGCCCCAGGTACTCCTTGTCAAGATCTTGATGATGCTGCTAGAAGCTTTATTACTAATGCTGGTTATGGTGAATATTTCACGCATAGAGTTGGACACGGCCTTGGATTAGAAGTTCATGAAGAACCATTTTTAGTGAAAGGAAATACTAAAACTTTAACTCCTGGAAATGTTCATTCAGTTGAACCTGGTATATATTTACCTGGCGAATTCGGAATTCGTATTGAAGATCAAGTTGCTGTTACTGAATCTGGGCATGACGTATTAAGTGCAAACTTATTCTCTACTGATGAGTTAACTGTACTTTAATATTGAGTTAGCTCATTATTGAATTTCATTATTTAATAGAGGGTATCCTAAAATGGATGATAATCATTTTCAATCTGTACTCACTCAACTGACTTCTAATATTAATCTTAATGATCCTTTATCTACTCTAGATTATGTTACTAAGATTCTTAATAAGAATGTACCTAATTATAATTGGGTTGGAATTTATTTACTCAATAATGACAAATTACTGTTGAAATCATATAGTGGTCCTCAAGCTACTGAACATACTGTTATTGATGTTGGAGCTGGAATCTGTGGTCTAGCTGCTAGAACCGCTGAAACTGTTATTGTTCCAGATGTGAATAAAGATCCTAGATATTTAGCATGTTTTCTGGGAACAAAATCTGAAATAGTTGTCCCTATACTTCATAATGGGTCTGTTTGTGGTGAAATTGATATTGATAGCGATATTCTTGACGCATTTACTGAACATGACCAAAAGTTTCTTGAAAGTGTAGCTAATTTAATTTCGCCTGTTGCAATTAAATTAGTTTAGTATTCTTTTATTTCTAAAGAAAACCTTCGAACTTATTCTTCACTACTGAATTATAAACTAAATTCACAAAACCTATAAGATCAAATATGGGTAAACCTGTTTCTTCTCTTAGTCTTTGAGAATATGGTGGTAAATTACTGCATTCTAATAAAAATGCTTCAATTTCTGGATTCTCTTGAATTAATTTCTTTGCTGTACTAACTACTTCTTCTCTAACTTTCTCTTCATCCATAATGGTTTCATTTGCAAGTAATTTTGAAAACTCTTTCCCATTTTCTAATCCTCCAATTGCCATAGGAACTGAATCTACTCCTGCTCCTTCGAAATGTGCTTTTGTTAATACGCTAGAATTCGCAGTTATTATTCCTACTTTACTGTCTTTTCCAAGCATTGATTGAATCAATGGGATCATCATTAGTGTTGAAGAAAATACTGGGATATCTACTGCTTCAGCCATTTCTTTTTGGAAAATTGCTAGAAAACCACATGTTGTAGATATAGCTCTTACCCCTTCGTTCTCCAGTTCTTTTGCAGCATTAACAAATGGTTGTAATAGCGTCATGTCTCTTTCTTCCATTAATCTCTTTGAAGTTGCACCTATCACTGCTTTAAATCTTACAGGAAAATTATATGATGTGGCATTGCCAGCATCTCCCGGGAATCTTGGAAATTGTGTATCCAATGTAATGAGGCCTATAGCTTCTCCGAAATGGGTTCTTCCTCCTTTTGTTCCAGCCATATCAATCGTCTACAATATTGTATTTGTAACACTAAAAAGTTTTCAAATTTAACGTTAATTATATGGTGTATTTTATTCTTCTAATTTATTACCATGTACAAAACTACTTGAAATTAATGTCACGCTTAATATTACTGCGATAATTGCTGGAATTATAAGTATCATCATCGCTAAATTTAATCCAGCATAATCTGCTACTGCTCCCATTACTAATGGTGCAAATGCACTTATTGCAGCTGTTGCCGCATGAAGCATTGATATCGCTGTAGCTAATGGGATGCTCGGTGTATCCCCTAAGGCTGTAACTAATATTGGGTGTACAGTTGAAGATGCAAGCCTTGCAATGAATAAGCATGTGACCCATATTGCCATATGAGTTTCAATTGAAAGAAATAATCCGTAAAACACTGAAAACACTATTGGTATTGTTACAATTAGCGCTTTTCGATTAAATCGTGATGCTAAGAATCCTCCTAATGGAAACCCTACTAATGTAGCTACGCTCATTATAGAGAAAATTGTTCCTGAAGTTGTGAATGTTAATTCTCTTATTGTCATTAAATATGCTGGTAAGAAAAATCTAAGGCCTGATAATGCTACTGCCATTAATGATTGATATCCTAATAAAGCTAAATACATTTTACCTCCAAATAACTGAAAACTAAATTTGGTTGGTGGTGCAGCTTTCGGTTCTTTAAAATATATCCAAACCAGCGGTATCGAAATTGCTACTATAGGTACAAATAATATTGGAATTGCTACCCTCCAGCCGAAATGAATTGTTAAATATGATATAATTATCGGACTTACTACTACTCCTACTCCTCCTATTGTGCCATGTATTCCTACTATGCTGCTCATTGGGTTTCCTGTTGTTTCTCTCAATAGTGTTAAAGCTTGAGGATGATAAACTGCTGAACATGCTCCTGCTATAGCTGTTAAAATAAGAATCCACATGTAATTCGGAGCAACGGTAAATAACGAAAGTGAAGCTACGTATATTACTAATCCAACTATTAATAATAGCCGTCTATTAGTACTTTGTTCAGATCTCCATGCTATTATTGGATTGGCTATAGCTGCTGTTCCTCTAAATGAAAATCCTAGTAATCCTGCAATAAAATAACTTAAACTATATTCTTTAATCAGAGCTGGTACAAGTATTGGAATCGCCGTATGCATTCCATCTTCTGCAAAATGTGCTGGTCCCATTGCAGCTAATCCTTTTTTAGAGGAAATTTTTGAAGGAGATTTTTCAGGTTTATTTTTTGTCAAATTGTTATCGTATCACTATCCACTTTTTTTTTTAAAAAACAAATTTCTCTCTTTTTTCTATATTTGCTAATTCTCTATCTATTTTCTTTAATTCATTTATGTTGCTGTCTTTGTTCTCAAGTTTTTCTAATCTCTTTTCAATTTCAATTAATTTATTAATAATTATAACATGAGTTTCTTTTGCGTTAATTCCTACAGGACTATTCTCATCATTAATCTCTTTCTCGATTTGAATTCTTCTTTCCTTATCGACTTCTATATTCATTATTATTTCTAAATTATTAATATGTTATATCTCTTTTTTATTTAAACTTAAAACTTATAGTATAGGCGTGATATATTCCTTTTAGATCATGTCTTCTAGAATTGGTGTTGATATCGGTGGAACTTTTACTGACTTCATATTCTATGATGAAATTAATAATTCTGTGATAATAGATAAAATCCCTACTACTCCTGAAAATCCTGCTCAAGCCGTTGTTGATGTTATAAAACGAAACCTTAGTAAAGAGGTTCTTAGTACTGTTGAATTCTTTTTACATGGTACTACTGTTGGGTTAAATTCACTTTTAGAACGAAAAGGGTCTAAAGTTGGATTATTATGCACTAAAGGTTTTAGAGATGTTCTTGAAATTAGACGAGGTGATCGTGATGAAATGTATAATCTTTTTTGGCAGCCTCCACCTCCTTTGGTTCCAAGATATTTAAGATGTGAAATTGATGAACGAGTATTTTCTGATGGAAATATTCATACGGCTCTAAATGCTGAAGATGTTTTACAAGCTGCCAAGAAATTCAAAGAGGAAAATATAACTAGTGTGGCTATCTCCTTCATGAATTCTTATACTAATCGAGACCATGAGCTC
>CAZIZY010000037.1:0-9506 GCA_964544235.1 uncultured Nitrosopumilales archaeon | reverse complement strand
AAAAATAATAATGGTACCTATGTGCTTACATATAAAAAAGGAAAGAATACTCCAATTAATAGAAATTTGTGGCTTGCAGCAAGAAGAAAAAGTATCGCCGAAAATATTATTAGAAAATCAGTTACGTTTGATGATAAGCTTGATTTATTACGTTTAATACTTCATCGGGAATCAATTCGATTATTGCTTGACGCTTTATCTGTTAAAAACCAATCAGATTCTCAGATTCTAATTTCTTTACACGTTGAACGATTCTATAGTTCATTGATGAGGATTATGTTTGAGCACTTAAGAGAAAATCGTGATTCTATAGCCATGTTAGAAGATGAATATAATTATGAATTTGAGTTAGGCTCTGAACATGTTGATACCATATTTTCTGATTTCACTAAATCTTTTCCAAAAGAATATGCTGAATTAGCTAAGAATTTGCTTATTATGTATGGAAGTAAAAAATATTCTCATCATCCTAATATCAAATCACTATTAAATGATCTTATTGACGATGAAAATACTTTATTTGATTTCATTTCTTTAAACAAAGGAAATGTAAACTGGGAACATGAACCTCCCAAATCTACTTCTAAAATAATTGACAAACAAATTCTTATAAATAAATTCGAGATTTTTTCTCAACATTTAGATAAATCTGGATATGCGGAAGATCCTATGGTTGATTTTTTATCATTTGCCTATTTAACTGAAAAATTCGCTCATAACATAAAATAATTTCCTTAATATTCTTTTCAACTATCAGATATTGTAACTTTTCTTATTTTATTTTGATCTTAGATATGATTAAATAATTGAATGCACTATAATATTTAATGCCAATACCAAAAAAAACATATTTGGGGCGTATTAAGAAAATTCGAAGTTATTTACAGGAAAATAATCAAACTGCTTTAATTGTTTCTAACCTTGATAATTTTAAGTATCTTACTGGATTTATTTCTCTAGTAGGTCACGCTGTTGAACGACCTTTTGCTCTCACAATTCCTCTTGATGGAGATCCGTTTATTGTTCAATGTGAAATAAATAAACCATATTATGATTACGATCTATCTTCTAATCGAACCTGGATTAAAGATAGCCGATATTACCTTGAACATCCATCTTTGACTAATCGGTTACCTATCGTATTTCAATTTCCAGAATTGTTTACAAGTATACTTCAAGAAAGAGGAATTAAAAACGGTTTGGTTAGTGTTGATTCTTCATTAAACAGTAAAATTACCAATTTATCTCCTAAAATCAAATTTGTTAGTGATGATAATTTATTACGAGATATGAGATTAATCAAAGGAATTGATGAGCTTGAATTAATGAGGAACGCTGCTGCGCTTTCTGATGTTGGCCAAAAATTATTCATGGATGAGTTAGCTATTGGTAAATATGATTCTGAAATTGGTCATGATACTTCTAAAGCATTATACAAGCTTGGAGCTGAAAAATACCCTGATTCATTGTTTAATATGCGTTCAATAGTAATGCTTAGTCCTTATGGGATGACTGGCCCTCCTCGATCAAGAAAAATAAAGAAGAATGATGTTATGATTAATATTATTTCAATTACAATGGATGGTTATATGATCGAAAATGAACGTACATTTGTGATTGGTAAACCTAATTCCAAACAAAGAAAAATATTTAATATTATGGAAAATGCGCAACAAGCGGGGTTAGATGCTACTAAAATAGGTAATAGAATATGTGATATAGATTCTGCAGCACAAAAAATTATAGAAGACTCTGGATATGGTCAATATATATCTCATCGAACTGGACATGGTCAAGGGTTATCTAGTCATGAATATCCTTACGATATGGCTTTCAATACACTTCCATTAAAATCAGGAATGGTTTTTTCTTGTGAACCTGGAATATATATTCCTGGATTTGGCAGTTTTAGACATTCTGATAATATGATTGTTAGTTCTAATAGTTGTGAAGTTATTTCTAATTTTCCTAAAGATATAGATTCTCTTACAGTAATCTAATCGGCTCTTTAATATTCTTCTCAGTATTATTATCGTGTATCATTAAATAATCTTTAACGATTTAGGAATCACATATTCGGTTCCATGTTCTTTAATTTTTTCTCTTAATGACATTATAATTTCGTATTTTATTTCTCCGGGTAACAATTTTAATTCTTGAGAAAATCGTTCAATCCCTTTTTCACAAAAAGATGCAGGAAAAACATTTGTATTCTCAAATCCATGTCGACATTCTGTTTTAATATCTGATTCTACTCCAAAATAATGTTTGACTGTTATGGAATCTAATTGAATCCAATAAGGTATCCTAATTACTTTATATCCTAATTCTTTGGCGATTTCTTCTTCTTCATTATCTGTTTTTATCAAAACAGCATTACAATAATGCTCATAATCATCATAATTGATAACTAGTCTTTCATTATTAGTTTCAATTGAGCTACTCCAAGTTCGTTCATATAACTCATTAGAATCAGGTGATCCTTTATCTTTTTCAGTTGACCCTTTAAATATTTCATTTAGTATGTTTTTCATTATTTCCTCAGTTAAGTATTCATCTATATGCAATTAATTCATCTCTTTTTCCGTTTTATTCGTTATATTTCTTTTATTCTTTTCTTCTTTTATTAAAGAAATTGTTTTCTCATCATTATCATAACGTTTATGATGATTGGAAACTTATTATATTATTATCAAATGACTCACTTCGATGATTCTTTAAAATTAGAATTAAATGACCTTGAAACTAAAAAACTAATTTGGAATAGAAGAATCCTAAGTACAGCTTCGGTTCCTAGAGCTGTGGTTGATGGAAACTCAGTACTTATTTTATGTTCTAACAACTATCTAGGCTTGACTACTCATCCTAGATTAAAAAAAGCGGCTATAGATGCTATTAATCTTTATGGTGTGGGTTCTGGTTCAGTTCGTACAATTGCAGGAAATATGGATATTCATGAAAAGCTTGAGCATAAAATCTCTACTTATAAAAGGTGTGAATCGGCACTTATATTTCCGACTGGGTTTGCGGCTAATTCTGGGAGTATCCCTCAATTAACAAATGAGAATGATGTAATTATCAGCGATGAGTTAAATCATGGAAGTATAATTGATGGCGTTAAATTAAGTAAAGCTGAAAAAAGGGTCTTCAAACATGGAGACTCCAATGATTTATCTAGAATAATGGATGAATTATCTTCAAAGTCGTTTAATCGAAAATTGATTGTTACTGATGGTGTATTTAGTATGGATGGTGATATAGCTCCTTTACCTGATTTTGTAAAAATAGCTAAAAAACATGATGCTATTCTATATGTTGATGATGCTCATGGTGAAGGGGTACTTGGAGAAAATGGTAGAGGTATCTCTAGTCATTTTAATCTAGAAGGACAAGTTGATATTGAAGTTGGAACCTTTTCTAAAGCATTCGGAAATGTTGGCGGCTATATTTCTGGTAGTTCCATATTAACTGATTATATGTATAATAAATCTCGAACTCATTTATTAAGTGCATCTCTTCCTCCTTCTACCGCAGCTTCCTGTTATGAAGCATTATGTGTAATAGAAGATGAACCTCATATTCTTGAAAGGCTTTGGAGTAATGTATCTTATTTTAAGAAAGGTTTAAGCGATAATGGTTTTGATATTGGCAATAGTGTAACCCCAATAACTCCAATTATGCTTGGCGATAGTTCTTTAGCTCAAAAATTTAGTGATGAACTTCTAAAACTAGGGATTCTAGCTCTCCCTATTGTTTATCCTATGGTTGCAAAAAATAAATCTCGTATTAGAACTATGATCACTTCCTCTCATTCGATTGATGATCTAGATTTAGCTTTAAGTAAGATTGAGCAAGTAGGTCATAATCTTAAAATTATATGATTATTTTATTCTACTTGATATTCTTCTGATTTTATTTATTAGTGATAAAAAGAGATTAATTATACCTTGTGAATACATTTATTGTTCCAAATGAAATTCGCAATGGCTTTACCAACTAAGGGCCCACTATCTACTCCTGAACATTTAACCAAATTATCTGAAGAAGCTGAAAAGCTAAATTTTTACTCTTTATGTTTAAGTGATCATGTTGTTATTCCGGACGTTATTGATTCAAAATATCCTTATGCTGAAAAAGGAGGCGCACCTAAAAAATTCTTTGCAGGTGATTATTTAGAGCAACTTACTACTTTAGCCTTTGTAGCTGGTAAAACGAGTAAAATAAACTTAATGACTTGTATTATGGTTTTACCTTATCGTAATCCTCTTTTAGCAGCTAAAATGTTGGCTAATATTGATTATATATCAAATGGTCGTTTGATTGTTGGTGCTGGTGCTGGTTGGATGAAAGAAGAATCTGATGTTTTAGGTTCTACTTCTTTTGAAGATCGTGGTAAAGTAGTTGAAGAATACGTTAATATTTTTAAAGAGGTTTGGACTGCTGAATTAGCTAGTTTTAATGGTAATTATACTTCTTTTTCTGGGATAAAATTATCTCCTAAACCTTCTCAAACCCCGCATCCTCCTATTCTAGTTGGTGGTGAAAGTAATGCTGCTTTAAAGCGGGCAGCTAAAGTTGGTGACGGATGGTATCCTGAACAATTTCCTCGTGTTGATAGTATCGATATGTTAACTGACATAATTAATCGATTGGATACATATTGTAAAGAAAATGGAAGAAACGTAAAAGATCTTCAAATTGGATTTAACGCTAGAACGTGGTCTGTATCTTCAGGTAATTATGATTCATCTTCTGCTATTGGTGATTATGGTTTTCTAGAAGGAACTTCTGATAAAATTGTTGATGATATTCGTCAATGTGAATCTCTTGGAGTAAATTTTATTTCTTTTAATTTCCAAGGTCACAGTAGTTTTCAAGACCCAATATCTTCTACTTTAGAAGATACTCTCTCTAGAATGAATCTCTTTTCAGAAAAAATAATGTCTCAATTCTAATCTTCATTTACATTCTGGATGGATTATCTTTCCCTTTGAACAGATTATTTCTCCATCTAATATTAAATCGTGATTTAATAAATTAATATCTATGTGTGCGTCTGTATTCTTCCCTAATGTCCATCCAAATGCAATTGGAATAGATCCATAGTAATTATATCTGTCTATAACATATCCAAATGTTTCATCTGCAAATCTTCCTCCGCGTGTTGACCAAATTGCTCCATCATGAGCGCCCCACCCTATATGAGCTAACGCATATGCCTCTGGATCTTTATACCATTCAAAGTATCTTCTCAGGTAATCTGCTGATGCACCTCCTTTGATTTCTTTTAGGTATCCGTCTTTTATTTCGCATGTTATATTCTCTGAAACGAAAGTTCCTAGTGTAACTAAATAATCTCCAGCTTCAATCACTAGTTTTCCGTTAGCAGTACCTTCTATTGGTTCAGTTGCTACCATTGCATAACCAAAATTATCCCATCTTCCTGGTGAATCTGCTACTCCTGCTTCATATACTCCTGGCATTCCTTTTTTACTCATCGTTAAATCAGTTCCCATTTCTGATGTTAATCTGATTTCTTTTCCCTTATCAAAAAATGCTGCCCCTGATTTACATCTATTAATTATATTATCTGTTGGCCATAATCTTCTCATCGCTGGTTCGGGGATAGTTACTGACAAACATCTGGATTTACTTTTTTCTAAATATCGTTCTTCATTCTTTCCTCTGTGTTTTTCTGATTTATATATGAATTTAAAAATTGCTGGAGATTGTGGAGCATAACCTGATTGTTCTAATGTTAATATAAAATCAGCTTCTCCTACTGAATTATAAACGAATTCGGAAGAGGGTAAATCTAATTTCTGTTTTCCAGATACATGTGGAATTATAACTGAATAAAAATCAGCTCCTAAATTATTTAACGCAGTTGAAGCCGCTTCAAAATATCTTTGATCATGAATCTGAGGCAATAAAATTACTGCTTTTTCAGAAGATTTCACTTTATTAAGTTTGAATAGTTCTTCAAAGAGTCCTGATAATGTATTAGGTAACATCATATACCATTAATTATTTTTGTTATATTTATTTTTAAATCTTATTTGCTTTACTTTATTCTTTCATTTACATTGTTAATTTATGCGTCGTACCATTCTTCTCCATATGAATCTAAGAATATGCGTTTAGTCTTTTTTGCAGCTTTTGGAGACTTTGGTAATTTATCTAACGGATGTCCTAGGCTAAGAAGAATTTCTGGTTTACATCTGTCGGGCATATCTATTATTTCTTTGAATCCTTCCCAACATACTGACGTGAAAATGCATGAACCTATTCCCATGTCTACTGCAGCTAAATGCATGTATCCTGCAGCTATTCCTGCATCAATTTGTCCTGTTCTAGGTGGATCAGTAATCTTTCCCATGCTATTAGCAGTTAGTTCTGTATAAATTACAATTAATGCCGCGGGCTTACTTTTACCTGGAATATATCTTGCTTGTCCAGGTGAAATTGTACGTAATATCTTTAATTTCTTCTGATCTTTAACTACCATTATTCTTCTATGAGGACTATTACTCCCAGTAGAACCTCTTGTTCCTGCATAAACTATTTTTTTAATATCTTCATCTGAAATCGGCTCATCTTTAAATTGTCTAACCATCTTTCTTTTTTTCAGAACTTCAAAGAATTCCATAATTCTTTTCCACTATACTGATTATTATTATTTGTTGAGACTTTATAAGTAAGTTTGCAGAAAAATAATTCTGGTTGAAAGAAAATATCTACCATTTATCCTAGTATTTCACCAAAATTTGATCTATCTAACCTATTTTCACTTGACGGTGTTTTGTCAAGCTCAAACAATTCACACATGCCTGATTCTGTGTCTGCAAGAATCTTAGTTACTAACAATAGTAATCCTGAGATTGCAATTGCAGGAGCGTCTTTAGGAGCTAGATTAGGTTTTGAAACTTCGGCATTAACTTTTCCTCTTACTATTGATGAATCTAATTTGTTTGAAAAAAACTCATTTTCAACTGTATTTCTATTAGGTAAAGATAGTCCTCTTTTCGCTAAATTATTTGATTCACATGTTTTTTCTATACCTACTTTATCAGATTCTGAAGGGTTAGTTCGAATAGTTCATGGCGCTATTTCAAATACTGTTATTGTCTTGATTACTGGTTCTAACAATAAAGGAATACGTGCTGCTTCTGAAGTCCTATCTTCAAAAGTTCCCAATTTATGGTCATCTGATTCAAATAGGCTCGAGAATATTAAAAATGATATTGAACTATTTGTTACGGCTAATAGTTCTATTGGATGGGCTTCTTTTTTGGCTTCAAAAGTTATTTCTATTATGCAAGATAATGATCTTGATACTTCCCTCAAGAATGTCACTATTAATTTCGGGGGCGATCTAATTGATAGTGAATTATATGATTGTTTCAAAAAATATGTCTCTAATTCTTTTTCTGTTAGTTTTGATAACGTTTTCTTAAAGCATAATGGTACTGAAGACAAAAGTATTGAAATAATAACTGAGAATTCAGATGGTGTAACTAGTAAATGGAATGAAAAACTTTCAATTCCAAGATGTTTAGGTTATTCTTGTGATGGTTTTCGTGTTAAATGGGGTAGTAATACTCTATCTAATCTTGAAGTGACTTGTTATCCATGGATGGATATTGATAAGAAAACGATTTTAAACATGATTGATGCTTTACGGTTCTTTCATGAAAATAATATTGGTACTGACTCTCTTAGATGGGATAATGTTGATAAATTATCACTTAATTTAATTTGTACTTCTCCTCATAATTATCGTTTTCATTCATCTTCAACTGTAGAAATTAATGGTATCTCTGATCTAATTTCCACTAAAACATCTTCTTATCCTTCAAATCCTCTTGATTCTGATAAATCTATTTATGATATTGCTGCTACTTATACTTCTTCTGGAATACTTCGGGATCATGATTCTGATCGTATTTCTGATGAAAATACTTCTATTATAACAGTTGGCGAAAATGAAGATTTGCTTCTATCTGTAGAATCAATAAACATTGCAGCTCGTATTGGGTTGGAAAGTATTGGACTATCTTTTCCTATAGCATGTCTTGATACTGAATTAGATGATAATAGTTCTCGAAGTATAATCACTATTGGTTCCAATAATCTGTTAAAAACAAATTTAGATACTGATGCTAATCTTAATAACTCGTCTTATGACGATGATTATGGCTCAATTGTCCATATTCCGCGAGGTTTTAATGATCGAGATGTACTTCATATTGAAGGTCATAATTTATACACAACCATTGAAGCTGCTAAAGGATTCTCTAAAGTCCTTCCTATATTGTCTTCAGATAAAAATTCACAAATAACCCTTAATGATGCTAAAAATGATGTTGAACTCTTTCTTTCTAACCAAAATAATATTGGGCAATGTGTTTCTTCTATAATTACCATTAAAGATTATCTTTCTAGCTTAAATTTAGATAAGTTAACCGACATTAAAATTGAAACTTTTACTGAAAAATCTACACCAATGCTTATCGATTACCTTAAAAAAGATCTTGATGGTCACATAGGCAATTCTAAATTAAATATATTTTCTTCATCTTGGATGGATGAATTTGTTGCTGATTCTAAAACATTTGATCTTTCTTGGGAAGGTAATGATGTTATTAATATTATTGACGATAAAATTATTCCAATCATTCGTTCTAATTCCAATTCTAATATATCAATTATGTTGCGAGTAAGTGAACCTGAGGATGTCAGGATTAAATTATCTTCTTTAATAAAAAAACGCCTTACTTCAATTGGAGTTGCTGATAAATCTATTAATATTAATGTTATTTCTGCTTATAAGCAAAGTTATCATTGGGTTAAAGAAATAATATTGCCAAAATTATTGTCTTTGCCCGTTAAACGAATTAATATTAATTATTCCTATTTCCATGCTCCTGAAAGTGAAAAATGGGCTGATAATCCAAGTAAATGGTTACTTACTCTTTATCCCGTTGATGAAATTATTAGTTCTGCTCTTAATATTCCTACTAATTCCATTATTTTCAATGGCTCTAAGTCTCTTGACAATATGTTTATTGTTGAAGCTTATGATGATCAAGATAAACTAATCTTTTCAGAATCTTTTGATTCCATTTATGTTGAGCGTAATTATCTTGATGCTTATCCTCATCTTGGAACTGTTCATCCTGAAACTGGATGGATTGAAGTTAAATTAAATGATGTTTCAGTATTTAGTGAAAGAATAGTTACTGATGTTGAAAAACTATGGGATAAATATCAGCAATTTGTTCTTCCGGCTGTAAAAGATTACGTTTTAAATAAAACTAATAATCAACCTAATCCTGATAAAGAACCATTCTTCAAAGAATTAATCTTTGAAGCTTTTCTTAGTGAGCATGATGAACGTCTCAATTTGAGAGAAGAGCATCTTTCTACTTTGGAACAGCTTCACGAAGATCTTTATTTTATAACATTAGATTATTTTGATCAATTAGGAGTTGAAACTATAGGTT
>CAZIZY010000036.1:0-5356 GCA_964544235.1 uncultured Nitrosopumilales archaeon | reverse complement strand
AAATTCTCCTTTAGATACTTGGGGAAATCCCGCTTCAATAATATCTACTCCTAACTCAGATAAAGATTCAGCAATTTGCATTTTATCTTCTAGGGTAAGAGAAACTCCTGGAGTTTGTTCTCCATCTCTGAGTGTTGTGTCATAAATTCTAATATAATTCTTTGTCATCTTGTTTAGCCTCTTGGAAGCGCAGTCATTCCGGTTCTTGCTAATTCTTCTATTTTAAAATCCGAAATTATTTCTATAAAAGCATTAATTTTATCAGGCGCTCCTGTAATTTCTATCATTATATTAGTTGGTGTGACATCTACTACTCTTCCTCTGAACACGTCTGCATAACTCATTATATCTGATCTGTCTTTACTATTTTCAGCGTTAATTCTTATAAGAGCTAATTCTCGAATCACTGATTTGTTACTAATAAGATGTGAAACTTCTATTACATCTATCATTTTGTCTAGCTGTTTGCTAACTTGTTCTGCTAGTTTAATATCTCCAATAACTGTTATAGTCATTCGTGAGTATTCAGATTCTTCTAGAGGCCCCACTGATATACTTTCAATATTAAAACCTCTTCTCATAAACATGTTAGATATTCTAAATAAGACTCCTGGCTTGTTTTCTACTATGGTTGAAATAATATGCTCTTCACTTATTTCCATCATTTTTCACGGCCATATATTATGTCTTTAAGTCCTACTCCTGGGGCTACAAATGGATAAACATCTTCCTCTGGTGAAATAATCATTTCTATTACAGTTGGATATTCGCTTTTCACTGCATATTTAAACGCTTTTTCAAATCCTTCGACATCTTCATTTCTTATTGCTTCCACTCCATAAGCTTCTGAAAGTTTGGTAATATCTGGTACACTCTTAAATTTAACCGCCGAATATCTTTCATTAAAGAATATTCTTTGCCATTGTTCAACTAGACCTAAAGAATTATTATTTAATACTACTGATATTACTGGAATATTTTCTTCTGTACATACTGCTAATGAATTCTCTGTCATCATGAAGCTTCCATCTCCATCGAGATTAACAACTGGGACTCCTGGCTTAGCTACTTTTGCTCCTATAGCTGCAGGAAGACCAAACCCCATTGTTCCATATCCAGTAGATGTGATCCATGTTCTTGGTTTGATTACTTTGTAAAATAATTCACACCACATTTGATGTTTGCCAACGCCTGTAGTTAATATTGCTTCTGGAGGTAATATTTCCCTAATTTTCTTTACTACTTTTACTCCTAGTTGCTCTGAATCAGGTGATTCTTTTTGATCGAATGAATTCTTAATTTCTTCTATTCTTTTTATCCAAATACTGTCTTCTTTCTTGTTTATCTTTCGTTTTAATGATGTAAATAATTCTATTAGTGACATTTTAACGTCTCCTACAATGGATACGTTTACTTCCTTATTTTTCCCTAATTCAGATGGATCTATATCAATATGAATAATTTTTCCATCTTTCATGAATTCCTCAAACTTACCTGTTGATCGATCTGAGAATCTGACTCCTACTGCTAATAAGCAGTCAGCTTCAAGTACCGCTTTATTTGCTTCTGGTGTTCCATGCATACCAATTGGACCTAAACATAATGGATGATTTTCTGGAAAAGCTCCTTTTCCTTTTAAGGTAGTAATTACTGGCGCTATTAACAAATTAGCAATTGTTTGTAATTGCTCCGCACCATCTGATAATAATACTCCTCCACCTCCCCAGATCATAGGTCTTTCAGAGTTTAGTAGAATTTCTGCTGCTTGTTCTATTTTTCTTTTATCTGGGGTTACTATTGGATTATATCCTCTCACTTCAACTTTTTCTTTAAACTCAATTTCAGCTTTATTAACTTGAACATCTTTAGGTATGTCTATTAATACTGGTCCTGGTCTACCTGTTGACGCAATATAAAATGATTTTTTTACCATTTCTGGTATTTCATTTGGTTTCGTTGGTTGAAATGCGTATTTTGTTACTGGAGTTAATATTCCTATTGTGTCTGTTTCTTGGAAAGCATCTTTTCCTATCATTTCCTGAGGAACTTGTCCTGTAATCGCTATTACTGGTGATGAATCGGCAAATGCCGTTCCTATTCCTGTAACTAAATTTGTTGCTCCTGGGCCTGAAGTTGCCATACATACTCCTGGTTCTTTACCAGCTCTAGCAAATCCATCTGCCATGTGTGCTGCTGATTGTTCATGTCTTACCAGTATGTGTTTAATTCCTGATTCATAAATTGCATCATATACTGGCATTATTGCTCCGCCAGGAATACCAAATACTACGTTAACATTTTCTTTTTTTAACGCTTCTATAAGCGTGTCTGATCCAGTTAATTCAACCAATCCTAATTATCTCCCTTGCTAAACTCATCTAAAATACGTTGATGAATTATGCTTTAATGATTGACAAACACAAAGTCAATACTGATGTGCAATTTATAATAATTGTCTTAATAGCATTAGTAATCATGTTTATCTAACTATAATAAAAAACATGAAACCTTTTAACTCTTTCGTAACTGCTTTTATTATTTTCACTCATTCTAATTTCAATTTTCTCGTCTGATGGAAAATTGGTAAATAATTAATAATTCTAGTATTTCTATAGAAGTTTACCATGTTTGTATGATCTTGTCTTATTCTTTTCCATTTTCTCTTTTATTTCTTTTTCAATATCTATCTCCAATGTTTCAGATAAATGAAATATTCTTATTATTATATCTGCTAATTCTTCTCCAATACTATTTCCTTTACGATATTCTTGTAGAGCCTCACTAACTTCTGTATGTATCAAAGATAATGCCGTAGGAACATTAAGTGTAAGATCAGTCGTGTTTATCTCAAACCCATGTTCTTCAGCTATCTCTTTACATTCTTTCGTAATTTCTGAAATACTCAATTCGATCTATTAATAAATTAACCTCTTCTTACATTTTACGGTTTATTTTTTATTTTTAATATTTCTTGATTAACTATCTTCTCAATCTCTCTTAATGACATTTTAAATTTTTGTGATATTCTTTTCAGATCCTCATATTCAGGTTTAATCTTTATTATTTTATTTTCTCGATTTCTTGAAATTTTCAAATTCACCTTTTCTATTTTACCTTCAATTCTTATGCTCAATTTCTTTTCTGAACGATTTATAACATGACGGTTTATTGTTTGTGTTCTAATTCCAAGAGTGCCTATCTCATTAACCAAAATGTCAACCATTTCTGATTCTAATTCTGGCGTTGTTAATATTTGTATTATATTTGAAGGCCTATTTTTTTTAGTGTAAGCTGGAATTATATTGATATCTAATGCGCCATTCTCTATAATCATATTTAACGCGTGCCCTATTATTTCTCCTGAAACATCATCCACATTAGTTTCTAACAATATTATCTCTTCTTTTTTATATGGTGAGATAGTCTTTCCTATTATTATTCTAACCATGTTGGGTATTTCTTTAAAATCATTTTTTCCCGCTCCTAAGCCTATTTTTGTCGGAATTATTTTAGGATAATAACTTGAAGATTTTTTAGCTAGGCTTGCGACTAAAGTAATTCCTGTAGGTGTAGTTAACTCATGATCAACTGGGCCTCCTTTTAATATCAACTCATTCTTTAAAGCTATATTGACTATTGCAGGTGTAGGATTTGCTATTGTTCCGTGAGAAAACTTCACTGAACCTCCTCCAACAGATAATGGTGTTGTTATAACCTCTAACCCATCAAATATATCAATTGAATTTGCTAAATATGCTACTCCAATAATGTCAATTGCAGTATCTACTGAAGCAATCTCATGAAAGTGAATCTCATTCTCATTGACACCATGTGCTTTGGTTTCTGCTTCTATTAATCCTTCCAGAGCTTTAATTGCTATTGTTTTAGTTTTATCATTAGCTTTTAGTCGTTTTAGTATTTCTTTAAAATACTCTTTAATTTTTGAAGCTTTAATCTCTATATGCTCTTCATCAATTTCTGTTTCAATATATTTACAACTAAACCCAGATCGAGTAACATCTTTTATTCGAATCTTTATTGAATTACAATTAGGGTACGCCTTACAAACTTCAAAAGATACTTTATCTAAGTCTTTTTCTGATGCTCCTAAATCGACTAATGCTCCTAATAGCATATCCCCTGAGACTCCTGATAAACTACTATCTATCACCATTATTCTTTTTTCCATATCTTTTTTCACTTTCATAATTCTTATTTAATTAATTTTAATGGTGAATTCTTTTTATAATAATGATCGCTAAAATCCCAGCTGCAATACCTGAATCTATATTTACTGTTGCTATTCCAAGAGAGCAGCTTTGTAACATTGACATTAACGCAGATGTTCCTTTTTCTCCAAATCCATATCCCATCGAAGTTGGAACTCCAATTATTGGAATATCTACTAATCCTGCAATCACCGTAGGGAGAGCTCCTTCTCTACCTGCTACTGCTATTATTACATCTACTTTCATGTTCAACATTTTATTAATTGCTGGGAAAAGTCTTTGAAGTCCCGCCACTCCTACATCATATTCTGTGATTACTTCACATCCCATCTCATTAAGAATAATTCTTGCTTCTTCAGCTATGGGAATGTCAGCAGTTCCAGCTGATAAAATTCCTACCTTCCCCTTAATTTTAGTTGGTTGTTTTGAAGACTTTTTGATGATTAATATTTTTGAAGAGGCATACTCTTCAATTAAAAAGTCCTTAAATTTGTTTTTAATTATATTCGAATTTTCTGGTTCAATTCTACTTATTATAGCTTTACCTGTATCTGTTATCATTTTATTAGTTATAGCTTCTAATTGTGTTATGCTTTTTCCTTCAGCTAAAATTATTTCAGGAATTCCTATTCTAATTTCTCTTTTAATATCAAGTTTAGCCATATCTTCTACTTCACTAATTGTTAAAGATTTTAACGATAATTCTGCTTCTTCAATTGAAATTAACCCTTTCGATAGGCTTTCTAATATTTTACGCAAATTATTTACACCTTTATTTGTAATAATTTATTATTTTGACTTAAATTCCCTGAGCTGTATCCTGATAATTCAAATGATACAAATCTATACCCTGTCTTTTTTAATTCGCTGTCAATCTTATCTAAAATCTCTTCGTTGAAGAATAATTTACGTTCGTCTCTCCCTATTTCTATTCTTGCAGTATCTCCATGGTCTCTAACTCTGAGAATCTTAGCTCCTACGATATTTCTTATAACTATTTCAGATTGCTCTATTCTCTTTAGTCTTTCTTCTGTAACTTCAATTCCAGTTGCTATTCTTGAAGATAAACATGGTGATGATGGCTTTTCAGACGTAGACATTTTTAATTCTCTTGATAGTATCCTTAT
>CAZIZY010000035.1:0-5704 GCA_964544235.1 uncultured Nitrosopumilales archaeon | reverse complement strand
CTGTTACTAATTGTTTTTTAAACGCCATCTCTAAACTTTCTGCATTATGTGATATTGAATCAGATGATACACTTTCATTATATTGAGTGGCTTTTAATCGAGTCACTAAATCTTTTATTCCTCGTGATTCAGCTAATGTTTCCAATGAGGTTCTTGGAAGAAGTTTTCCTCTATTGGAAAATGCTTTTACTTCTGTATATGTGGAATCTTTAAGTCCGCCTATAATGGTCAAATATTATTCCTCTGATGCCGCTTTTATGACAATTTTTACCGCTTCTTCGAAATGAGTGTCAATACCGTCTTTTAACCGCTTCAAATCTTTTTTATTCTTCTCCATTACTTTTTTCGCCTCTTTTTCCGAAGTTGTTTTTGCTATTTGGAATTTCTTTTCTACTATCTTAGTAGTTAATGTTCTTGTTTCTATTTTAGATTTTTCGCCTTCTTTTTTTGCTAAAGCTATTAAATCAACTTTCATTTTTGATAACTTCGTTTCAGTTTCTTCTAAATTACCTTCTAATTCAGATAGGACTTTTATTGTTTGTTCAATCTTTGTTTCTTTTTCTTTGACCAATATAACACACTTTCACTTGAATTTGTTTTAATTAAATACTTGGTTATTTAAGTAGTTAATTCTAATATTGCTTTCGCTAAGTCACCTTGAGAGTTAGTTAAAGCTTGCATTGCTTTTTCCTTTGTTACATTTGCTTGTTGAGAAACTAATATGACATCTTCTTCACTAAAATCTGGTTTATCTATCTCTTTCTCTTCAGTATCTGCTCCCATCACTTGGAATATTCTCATACCTTTTGCATTAATCTCTGATACAGAAGCTTCTTTAATTGTTATTTCTTTAGTTCCAGTTCTAATTAGCACTTCTTTTACATCTGGTATTTCTTTTAGATCCATACCCATTTTTTCCATTAATCTTCTAGTTTGGCGATTATCCATACCTGGCATCAATTTCAAACACTATTACTTTGAGAAATATGCATTCGCCTTAAATCTTTCTTATTATTTATTAATATCATTGTTTATTTCCTTGAATTCTGATTAACTATTCCTTTTATTGTTTAATTTTCTCTTTAAAAATCACTTTCATATAATTATAATGATAATGTTGAATAATGGCGAAATTATATGGTATTTCAGAATATCCATTGGTTCAATTAGCTGATACTGGCTACATCAATATCCTTACTTTTATAAGAACAATCTATGAAGAACTAAGCTCGTTTTTAGAATTATTATTATCTATCACCATCTTCAAATCTTCACCTGAAATTGCTACTACTTATTCGGAAGCTATAAGTCTTTTAATATCATTATCTGCTATCTACCTTATTCTTGAAGTTACTCTTATTGGTAAACGTGTTATTAAATTAGTTCTTCTTTTGGGATGGTCTCTTCTTATACTTTCGATCTTAATGTCATTCTATGTGGGTTGAACTTCTTAGTTGTCTTTCCATAAAAATAAGTTATGCTCTTTATAGAATTAGGGGGTTAGTTTTTAATTGTCTAAAGAAATGACTCTTTTCGAACATTTACAAGAGGCTCGAGATCGTTTTATCAAATCATCTGCCGTTGTGATGGGGATCTCTCTTTTTTCTTTCGTATTTAGTTTTAAAACATTAATTTTTGAAGGGGTTACATTAGTTCGTCCCTCTTTTAGCATTTCACAAAATCTTGCTAGTCAATTCATAGAACGTATTAAAGATGATATGCTTCCTGACTATGTTACTCTAGTTGTACTTTCTCCGTCTCAAGCTATCGTCTCTCAGATATACATGGCTATTTTTATTGGTCTAGTTATAGGGATGCCTTTTTTAGTTTATCAAACTCTTCGATTTATTAGTCCTGGCTTGTATCCTGAAGAGCAAAAACTTTTCGTTAAATTAATAGCTCCTGCCACCTTTCTCTTCTTATTCGGAGCAGGATTTTCATATTATTTCGTTGCGCCTTTTTCGCTTGAATTTCTTTATAGATACGCTGCTCCTTTGGACGCTGACACTTTTATCACTATTAGTGGAATGATTAGTTTTGTTCTTCGTTTCATCTTTGGTTTTGGAATTGCGTTTCAATTACCAATCTTTATGTGGGCTCTTACTAAAATTGGAGTTGTTCCTGCTAGTTACTGGAAAAATAATCTACGATATGCTTTTGTAATAATGATTGTATTCGGTGCTGTTGTTACTCCCGATGGAAGTGGAGTTACTATGTGGCTAGTTGCTGGTCCCATGATGTTTCTTTATGTCTTAGGATATTGGTTTGTAAATAGAAAGTTCCCTCAACCTGATTCATCTGATCTTGAAGTAATTTATACTCCTGACGCTTCTAATAAAACATAAAACTAATCTATTCCGCATTCTATTCGTTATTTAATATATGGTGTTCTCGATGAATCTCTCTTTAATGTCTTTAAACATAGTCGGTACTGAGTGGATATTTATAGTGCTAGTGGTAGTGATATTATTATTTGGTTCTAATCGTGTTCCTGAAGTAGCTCGTTCCATTGGTAAAGCTCTTGGAGAATTTCATAAAGGTAAAGCTGAACTTGAACGTGAAATTAAAGCTGCTAATGATCTAGCTGAAACTGAAGTTAAATCAGCTAGTGATATTGTAAATCCTTCTTCTACCTCTTCTACCTCTTCTACATCTACTCCCCCTATCAAAGTTGATTCTCCTGTTAAGTCTGAAGAAGATAAAATTAAAAAAATAGCGCAAGATCTAGGTTTAAATTCAGAAGGCAAATCTGAAGACGAAATTAAAAAGGAAATTAAAGATTCTCTTAATTAAAATCTTAAGAGTTTCTTTTTTATTTGATGTGAAATTTATTATTGGAATACCATTAAAAATGGTACCTTCCCTATTTTCTTTACAGCTTCACTCGTCCCTATTCTTTCTTTATTAGCTATTTTTATTGCTTCTTCTCCTACTAAATTTAAAGTATTAGACATGTTCATTAATTCAACTGCTTCTTTATTGTTTATTTCATCTTCACCAAAATATTCTTTCGTTATCTCAATTTGATTATCTTTTCCTTTTATTATTTTACCTATTAATTCTTTATCACATATATTCACAATCGTTTTATCTTCTCTTCTTATTATCCTGCACACTAATTTCTTTTCAGAATCTTTTATTTTAGGCATTGCTTCTAACGGCTACCTATTGATGAACGAGCTCCACACGCTTCACATATTAAAAATTGGAGTCTCTTAACTTTATCTAGTTTAGTGTCTGGGCTCATACAAACGGGACATTCTACTGTTTGTTTAAAATATCTTTCAAGAAGGACTCCGAAAGACATTTTGTCTTTTCTACCTATAAATATCGCTCGATTTCCATCCATTGAAGCTGCTGTCGCAAGTTCTTTCGCTAAATACATTAAAACACTGTTCTTTTCTCTTCTTAAAAGTGGCGGAAATTGATTAAAATTCCTAAACACTGTTTTTCTTCCAATCCATTGAATTTCTGGAGTGGGTAATTCCAATCTATTCTGTTTAGGTTTTCTTTCTATATTGCTAATTTCTACTGTAAATTTTTTTAAAAGTTGCTCATAATTCATACTTAATTCTTTTTCAGCCAATTTCAACTTATTTTGTTCTTTTAATATTATCTAAATCTTATTATATTATTCAAATTTAATGAATATATTCCATTTTAATCCTTAATCCTTATATTACCTGTTTAAATTTGATTAATTGAGTACGATAATTATTGGATAATAAAATCAATTCTCCTTCTTCTAGTTTAGAAGAAGGGAAACTTTCTTATGAGTGGGCAAGCGCAAGAATGATAGCTCTTGAACGCTCTATTTCTAAACTTGAATCTGAACAGCCTCTTCAAAATCTTACGATTGGAGTTTGTTTGCATATAACTAAAGAAACCTCTGTCCTTGTAAGAGGATTACAACGTCTTGGAGCTAGTGTGAGTCTTTGTGCTTCTAATCCGCTTTCAACTCAAGATGAAATTGTTTCTTATCTTTCTTCTGTTGGAGTTGATGTTCACGCTAAACGTGGACAAACTGATGATGAATATTTTGAAAGTTTACGTAAAGTTTTAGATTCGAAACCTGATATCATTCTTGATGATGGAGCTGATGCTCATGTTATGGTTCATACTGAAAATAAATATTCTTCTAACTTAATTGGTGGAACTGAAGAAACTACTACTGGAATTGTTAGATTAAGAGCATTAGAACAAGAAGGAAATATGAAATATCCTATTATTGCATGTAATGATGCTTACAGTAAATTTCTTTTTGATAATCGATATGGGACTGGACAAAGTAGTCTTGATGGTGTATTAAGAGCTACAGGTTTACTTATTGCTGGAAAACGTTTAGTTGTTTGTGGTTATGGCTGGGTTGGAAAGGGTGTAGCTAAAAGAGCTAAAGGCTTTGATGCTCATGTGATAGTGACTGAAGTTGATCCATTTAAGGCTCTTGAGGCGCATTTAGATGGCTATGAAGTTATGCCTATTGATAAGGCAGCTTCTATTGGTGATATTTTCATTACAGCTACTGGTATGACCTCTATAATTAGAGGTGAACATATTTCTTCTATGAATGATGGCTCTATATTAGCTAATGTAGGTCATTTTGATAAAGAAATTGATGTTAAATTTCTGGAAAATAATTCTAAAGATAAATCAAAAGTTAGACCTCATGTCGACCGATATTTGCTTAATAATGACAAAAACGTATTCTTAATTGCTGAAGGTCGAATTGCTAATTTGATTGCTGCTGAGGGGCATCCGCCTGAAGTGATGATGATGTCTTTTTCGGATCAACTTTTATCTGCGGTGTATTTGGCTAAAAACTCCAAATCACTGGAAAGAAAATTGATTCGTGTTCCAGAAGATATAGACCGTGAAGTTGCTTTTAATGCTTTATATGCTTCAGGAATCTCTATTGATACACTTACTGGAGAGCAACTAAAATACCAAAATTCTTGGAAATTATAAGTTGTTATCACTCCAATTCTCTGTATATTCAAATTAGGGCTTTATTTTGGATAAAAAACAAATTATTGTTACTAGCGCGTTACCATATGCTAATGGTGAAATACATCTAGGTCATATTTTCTCTACTTATCTTCCCGCCGATATATTCACTCGCTTTTGGAAACTAAAAGGAGCTGATATAATTCATATTTGTGCGACTGATGATTTTGGCACTCCTATTCTTATTAAGGCTGAAAATGAAAATAAATCTCCTAAAGACTATGTTGCATATTGGAATAAGAGGGATTTAGCTGATTTTAACAATTTAGGCATTGATTTTGATCTTTTTGATCATACTAGTTCTCCTGAAAATATTAAAATTACTCAGAAATTCTTCAAGAGGCTTAATGACAATAACCATTTATTCACTAGTATAATCAAGCAAAATTATTGTGAAAGTTGCGATAAATTTCTCCCTGATCGTTATGTTCTTGGAACTTGTCCTCATTGTAATTCTAATGAACAATATTCAGATCATTGTGATGCATGTGGTCGAACTATAGGTCCTGATTCTATACTTAATCCTACTTGCGCTATATGTGGAAGTTTACCTGTAAAAAAAGAAAGCGATCATTATTTCTTTAAACTTTCACATTTCTCCGAAGTTCTCAAGAAATGGCTAACTGAAAATCCAAATCTTCAAACTACTGTTACTAATTATCTTTTGAATTGGATTAAAGATGGCCTCAAAGATTGGGAT
>CAZIZY010000034.1:0-10667 GCA_964544235.1 uncultured Nitrosopumilales archaeon | reverse complement strand
ACCCCCACCAATAATTAACGCTCCAGTTTTTTTAGAAGTATAAATAATTTCAGAGAGTTTTTCTTGATCATCCATTAAATCAATAGAAAGATCTCGATTATTTTGAGAAAAGAGCCACAGTTGATTTCCTACAGCTCCATCAAGAGGAGCAGGGATGATGATAGGGACTTTCATTTTCCAACACCAAAATAATAATGAGGAATCGTCATTAAGTAATTCTCCAATTTTCCATGAGAGAGAACTAATAGATATGTCATTGCCTTTCTCAGAAGTAATTTCATTAAGAATTGGAAGAAGTTGTTTTTCAATTAAAGAGCCATACGAATCAAAAGGTACAATTACATTACCTAAGCGATGAAGACGTTTTTTTAATAACATAGAATCATCAAGACGAAAATCACCCTGATAATAATTACTAATAGTTCTAGCTATATCATGATCAAGAGTACCACAAGTAGTGACCAGTACTTTAAACCATCCACGCTTTATCATTTCAACCAAAACACCTCTTAATCCAGTAGCAACAATAGAAGCAGGGAATGATAAGAAACATGAACAATCATCATCTTGAATCATAGTATCAATAATATTCACTCCATGGGAAACATTTGGAGCAACAAATCCACCTGAGGAAGACATCTGTTGAATAATATCCGAAACATTAAGACCATCATCAAGATCAATGTCTTTAACGGGTAAATTGAAATCTTTTTTATTCAAATTAAAATAAATATGGAAGTCTTCTCAATAAAGTTTTAACATCATATTAAGCTAAACAGAATCTATTTCAGAAGCAGGATAATTTTTAATGGTCCAATAAATAAATTTACTAGTAAGTATGGTAGTAAGTACAACTTCTTCAAGTAATAACATAATAATAAATAAGCGGCTAAATGTAGGGGAATCTACTTTAGACTTTTGATTCTCAGCCATTCTTTTATGAAATTGTTTTGCTGAAACAGAATTCCCAGGATCATTTTTTTCTTTAACAAATAACGGTACTCTCAATTTAAAACAACGATATATTTAATCCAATTTAAATGTAATTTTAAGAATTCATCATTTCCTTAAAAATATTATAAAAAATAAAAAAGTATAAGAAATATATTTAAAGCAATTAAGAAGAATCGTTAACATATGAAAGATATTCTGAGTAGGCCAATAATAAGAGGAAAATTAGGAATGGTATCAACAGGTCATCATTTATCTTCATTTGTAGGAGCCCAAGTGCTAAACAAAGGAGGCAATGCCATTGATGCGACAATAGCTGCAACTGCAACACTTTGTGTAGTAAAACCACATATGTGTGGAATTGGTGGCGATTCATTTACATTATTATATAATAAAAAAAGCGGAAAAATTAATGCGTTAAATGCGAGCGGATTATCACCTCAAAGAACAGATATAAAAGAAATATTGAAAGAAAAAACAAATAGATTACTTGAAGATGATATTAGAAGTACTACAACACCAGGAATTGTAGATAGCTGGATAGAATTATCAGAGAAATATGGAACAATACCACTAAAAGAATTATTAGAACCCGCAATTAAATACGCGAAGAATGGGTTTGCAGTGTCAAATAATTTAAATGAAGCTATAGTCAAATCATCAAATAAAATTTCAAACTATAAAGAAACAATAAAGACTTTCATCCCAAACGGAAGACCATTAAAAGCAGGACAAATATTAATACAGAAAGAGTTAGGGGAAACATTAGAAAAAATATCTCAAGGAGGTAGAGAAGTATTCTATAAAGGAGAAATATCTGAATTAATAGAGGAATACCACAATGATAACGGAGGATGGTTAAAGCAAGATGACTTTAACAGATACAAAAGTGAATGGATGGATCCAATAAAAACAGAATATAGAGAAGTTGAAGTATATGAACAGCCTCCAGTATCACAAGGATTTTTACTTCTTGAAGCATTAAACATCATAGAAGGATACGAATTAGAAAAACATGAAGTAGATTCTCCAGAGAACATACATTTATGTTCACAAGCTATGAAACTTTCACTTTCAGACAGAATAAAATATTTTGCAGATCCGAATATGGTAGATGTACCAATTAAAGAACTATTATCAAAAGAAAAAGCTGTAAAGATGAGAAACAAGATCGATAAAGGCGAATTAAATGATTTACTAAACCCAAAAGAATTAATTGGGGATTATAATACAACATATTCCACAATAGTTGATAAAGAAGGAAATGGAGTATCATTTATTCTCAGTTTATTTACAGGGTTTGGAACAGGGATAACAATTCCAAAGACCGGAATAATTCTTAATAACAGAATGATAGGGTTTTCTTTAAAGGATAAACATCCAAATAAATTAGAAGCTAAAAAGAGACCAGTACATACCTTAAATTCATACATGCTGCTAAAGAATAACGAGTTATACTTAACAGGCGGTAGCCCTGGAGCAGATCTTCAAACTCAAGTAAATCTACAAGTTATAACTAACGTAATAGATCACAAATTAGATTTACAATCTTCAATTGAATTACCAAGATGGAGCGTTTTCCCAGGAACACTACCTAGGGATGAAGAAAATCAATATGAACTTAGATTAGATTCAAGATTCTCTAAGAATACTATCAGGGGTCTAAAAGAAAAAGGTCATAACGTAAAAGAGATAGGTCCATGGGAATGTGGCGCAGTTTCAGCTATAATGGTCGATAATGAAAATGGAACATTATTAGGCGGAGCAGATCCGAGAAGAGAAGGTTATGCAATAGGATTTTAGAGATAATGACCAATGGAATAATTAGAAATGAAAAGAAGTGAGACTAATGCCAAAAGATGAAAAAGAAATACTGTATAGAGCGGCCCATAGGCTAGGAATTGATACAAATGGTAAAAATATTGAGCAGATTAAAAAAGAAATAAGAGAAGAAATAATTGAAAGAGGAGGAGCAGACATCTATCCAGAAGAGTGACGAGCATCACTTTTGATTTCCAAAGAATTTTTACGGTAAAAACGATAGATAGTGAAAACATAAACAACATGGAAAAGAGGTATAAGAATCAAAAATAGAACATTATAATTTATCAAAAAAGAAATAGCCTCAAGAATAAAACAGGTAAAGTCAATAATTTAAGTATTAATATTAATTATTGAAATTCATTATTGAGTAATTTAATAAAGAATAAACTAAAATGAGCTGAAATTAATCCAAGAATTAATCCACCCAATAAATCTAAAGGATAATGAACACCTAGGAATAATCTAGAGAATAAAATAAGGATAGAAATGATTAAGAAAAAATAGCGATATTTCTTAAAAATTGAAGAGAATAGTTTAAACATAGTGATCGTTCGAGTAGAATGACCTGAAGGAAAAGAAAACTTTGAAGAGTTTAGCACTGAATTAATAAGATTAGAATATCTTAGATCAATTCCCCAATAACTACGAGAAATAGAACCGATGTTATTAAAAAGCAATATCTCTTGAGGCCGAGGACGCATAATTAATTCTTTAAATAATAAAACCAATAATGTGGAAAAAATTAAGGCAAATAATATAAGAGAAGCATTACTTTTTTCATTATTTTTAATAAAATATAATCCAAAGAGAAATGTAACAATAATCCAAAACCATAATGAGCCAGCAATAGTGATAATCATAAAAAAACGCGTAAAAAGAGGATAATTAATACTCAATTCATTAAAAATAGTAAGGAAGAACATATCAAAAGGATATAACAAATTTGAAAATACAGCTAATATAACTATAATAAAACTTAACAAATACAAAACAAAATTCATATTGAATAAATATCGGATAGATTTACGATTATCCAACATGTAATCAAATATATAATAAGAAGGCTAAAACCTTATGTTATAGGATAATTATCATATAATGAAAATTAAAAATGAGTCATAATAAAGAAGCACCATTAGTTTACGTAAATGGAAAATTCATGAAAAAAGAAGATGCGCAAGTTTCAGTATTCGATTCAGGTTTCCTTTCAGGGGACGCTATATTTGAAGGAGTAAGAGCATATAATGGTAAACTTTTCAGATTAGATGAACATATAGAATTATTATTTGAATGTGCACACGCATTAAAAATGGATCTTAAACTAACAAAAGATGAAGTAAAAACAGCAGTATTTGAAACATTACGGATAAATAATTTTAAAGATTCAGTACATATAAGAATACAAATAAGCAGAGGAAAGATGTCACAATGCTTTATGAATCCATCTTTGGCTTTAGGGGAGCCAACATTAGTAATTTATTTAACACCTGGACCAGGATTCAACAACATATATTTAGATAATTCTACTGAAGAGATAGATAGTAAAGATATAGAAGATAATCAAGAAGAAGGAGCAAGAATAATTACATCATCAATAAGAAGACCTCCACCTGATGTTCTTGATCAAAAGATTCACAGCACTAATAAACATAATAGTTTATTAGCTAAAGTTGAAGCAAATTTAGCAGGAGTAGATGAAGCATTAATGCTGGACCTAAATGGATTTGTTGCAGAATGCGCGGCAACTACAATCTTTTTTGTAAAAGACAAAAGAGTATTAACTTCAAATCCTGAGAGTTGTAAACTAGGAGTTACACGTGAAGTTTTGATACAAGGGGCAAATGAATTAGGATATGAAGTATTAGAAAAAAACATTTCAATTTATGAAGTTTATAATTCCGATGAATGTTTTATGTGTGGAACACATGGAGAGATAGTTCCAATAACTGAAGTAGATGGAAGAAAAATAAATTATGGAAAAATAGGAACAGTATTCAAAGAGTTACAAAAATGGTATTTTAACCAAACAGAAAAAGAAGGTACACCGATTCCAGAATAGTAGAAATTATAATATCATTACAATTTTTAACATAATATACTAATAATAATTTAGTGAATAACTATTCTTTAATTAAACCAGTAATATCAATAAATGGTATAGTTTCTCCACCAGTAAACTGAGGTAAGACTCCATCCCATTTTTCTATAGCTTTGTATTGATTAAGAAGAGCACTAACTTCTTGTCGTTGAAGTCGTAATGCTTCAGCTCGAGCAGTAGCTTCTAACAATGTAGCATCGGCATTAGCTGATGCAGTCAATTTGATAGATTCAGAAACACCGTATGCTTCAGCAATTCGTTGTTCTGCCTCAATTCTTTTTCGATCCAGAATTCTTTCAGCTTCAAGAGCTTGTTGTTCAGCAGTCACTTTAGCTTCTATAGCTTGATTAAAGCCTTCAGAGAAATCAAAACTTTCTATAAGGACAGATTCAACTATGATACCATATAACATTAATCTATTAGTCAAGTCATCAGTAATAACTTGTTTCACTTCAGGTCGTTTAGTAATTAATTGTTCTGCAGTGAATTTAGCTGTACCTGCTTTTACTGATTCTTGAATCGCAGGGGAAATAACTCGGTCAGCGTAATCAAATCGAAGCGTTTGATAAACTTTGTTAACTTGTCCAGCATCAACATGATAGTTAACAGTAACAATAGCAGAAACAATCTGAAGATCTTGAGATGCAGCTGAAGCAGTAGTTGCAATTTTTAAAGTTTGAACATTTAATTGAACAACATCTTGTACAAATGGAATAATGAAATAAGGACCACCTTCAGGAAGTATTTTATCTTCTACGGCACCAAATGTAGTTAAAACGCCTCTATTTCCAGAATCAACAGTTTTTATTCCAGCAGTAAATAGACTAAGTAATAAAATACCAATTACAACACCAGCAATAACTTTACCTAGATTGAGATTATCAATCTTGATATTAGGCGCACGTGGAGAATAAGCTCTCTTAAGAAGATTCATAGATGATCTAACTTAGATTAAAATAACTCGATATTAAACTTATCTAGAGTAAATAATAGTTAATAATTTATATTAAAAACGACATACCAATAAATGAATAAATGTTAAAAAAAGATGAAGAGAAGAATAAAGATGAGAGAAATGAAATAATAAAATCAATTTTTGAGTTATCCCAAAGAATAAGATATGCAGAGATTTTTAATGATAAAGCAATAAAAATAGCAGGAGGAATGAAAACAGAAATAAAATCACTTGAACCAGATGATAAAGCAATCAAAGTAAATAATTCAACAGCAGAATATGTGAGATTATTAATGGCTCATTCAAGGTATTTTGGAGAATTTAAAATATTATATTGCGAATTTGAAAAATTTAATCTATTTGTATTCGAACTTAATGAAAAGAACATAATATCAATCACTACAGAACCAGAATTAGGATGGGAGTTTGCAAATAAAATAAAAGTCGTAATAAAAAAATGGAGCAAAAGAAATAAAGAATAGTAATAATCATTTCTCAAAGACAGTAATATCAATAGTTACTATCGACATCACTGCTTTGATGGTACTAAATAATTCAAACAGCATAGAGATATTTAACAAATAAAGAACCGTAAGGGGAGGGGGTATGATAGAAATACAGAATATTAATCAGTAAATATAGGAAGTATTTCATCGTGGAATATTGAAAGTGATTCTTCAATATCCGGACCTAAAGGAGAACCAAATTTAAAGCGATTAAATCCAACTTTAGTTAAAGATTCAAATGTTTTGATGCATGATTCAACTCCGATAGCACCTAATTCAAATATTTTTGACGGTAAAGAACTCCAACCTTTTTGGTTATAGATATCAATTATAGAAGTAATTTCAGAATCAGATAGGTTGGCTTCAATAAGCTGATAAGAAGAAAGATGAGGTAATACAGATATAATGAAATCTCCAAACCTTTTTTCAGCTTCTTCATTTTTTCGAGATAATGATATAAAAACAGAAGCGACCAAATTATCATGTTGTAATGAAGAGTTAGATAATTTAGCTCCTTTTTTAATAAAACCTAAAGCTTTAGACGCATATTTAGGAGGAGATAATAATAACAGGGTACCAACACCCCAACGACCAACATGTTCTAGCATTTTTGGAGATTGACATCCAATATATATTGGAATTTCATGAGTGACATCAATATTCATAATATTTGAAGCAGGGTTTAAAGAATTCTTCAAATATTGTACTGATTCATTAAGTCGACTTATAACATTATTTTGGTCAATACCTGCATCATGAAGCATTCCTTTGGCGCCAGGTCCAATTCCAAGAACACAACGCCCATTAGAAAGATTATCTAAAGAAGTTGCTGCCATAGCTATTTCAGGTAAAGAACAGCTAAAGGGATTTATTATTCCAGGCCCAACAAGAATTTTTGATGTTGAATTGGCTATAGCCCCACAAAGAACCCATGCGTTATCCCAAAGCATATCGTGAGCCATCCAAACAGCATTAAACCCCATTTTTTCTGCAATTAAAGAAAATTTAACAATTTGATCAGGAGGACAAGTGCTTACAAAAGAAATATCAAATTTCAAAATAATACAAGAACAATATATGAAGGTCAAGTATTTAACTACAAAAATTTAATTAAAAGAAACTAAATGAATAAATTAAAAAGGGAAATTTAACTTGATAAAGTGTTTATGGAATCATTACTATTTTTCCACACATTCCAGTCTTCATCAAATTAAAAGCAGAATCAAAATCCTTTAATTTAAACTGATGAGTGATTAAATCAGAAAGATTAAGTTTATTTGACGTTAAGAGTTTTGATGTTTCTTCCCAGGTCTTAGGAATTATTCGGCCAAATATGCCTTGAACAGTAAGTCCTTTTAGAATAATATTATTAGAAACATCAATAGAAACATTTTTTGAAGGAAGGCCTAAAAGAGAAACATAACCACCAGAACGAACTAGTTTTAGTCCTTCAGATAATGCGATAGGAGATCCAGATAATTCTAATAGAACACCTACACCTAAACCATCAGTCATATCCATTATATCTTGGGAATAATTATCAGAAGTCGCATTAATAATTTCAGTAGCACCCATTTTAGAAGCTAAATCTAATCTATATTCAGAAATATCAACAGCAAAAATTTGCTTGGCACCAAAAAGTCGACATAAAGCAATAGAACATAAACCTATCGGGCCACATCCCAATATAAGCACTGTTTCATCTTTCACATCAGTATAAGTTAATGAATGTAAGGCATTCCCAAATGGTTCTTGAATTGAAGCAATTTCAGGAGAAATATTTGAATCATTTACCCATATAGAAGATTTATCAATCAGCGCAAAATCAGCAAAACATCCATCAAAATCTACACCCCGTAGTTTAACTACATTACATAAATGAGAAAGCCCCTTATTACACTGTAAACATGAACCACAAGTTATATGACTTTCAGCAGAAATAAAATCGCCACGATTAATTGATTCAACATTAGAACCCACTTCAATTACTTTTCCAGATAGCTCATGCCCAATAGTTAATGGTAAATTTAATCTAGAGCTAGCCCAATCATCCCAATCAAAGATATGAACGTCAGTACCACATACAGAAGTAGATAAAACTTCAACAAGAACACTATTAGGAGTTAAAGCAGGAACATCAACCTCAACAAAATTAGCGCCAACAGTTGGATTAAGTTTGCGAATAGCATTCATTAAATAATTAATATAAACATAGTAAGTAATAACATTATAAGATTTTAACGAATTGAGAATAAAATTAATGATTAAGATAATGAATTTGGTGATTCTAAATTATCTTTAATGCATTTTAGAAAATCGGCAGCATTTGCGCCATCGATTATACGGTGATCAAATACAAGAGTAATAGTCATCAAAGGTCGAATACCTATATTATCATCAATCACAACAGGTTTTTTTGATATTTTCCCTATTCCAATTATAGCAACCTGAGGAGGATCAATAATTGGAGCAAAGAAATCTACACCATAACTACCAAGGTTAGATACCGTAAAAGTAGCATAAGAAGTATCAGAGATAACTAAGGAATCAGAATGAGATTTATTAATTAAATTAACACGTTCAAGCGATATTTCAGGTATTGTTTTTCGTTCAGAATTATGAATTACAGGAACAACTAGCCCATTTTTAACATTAACCGCAAAGCCAATATTAATATCTTTAATAGGTTTAAAGCCATTTTCAATGGTTATAGAATTAATGTGTGGGAAATTCTGCAAAGCAGAAGACACCGCCTTAATAATAATATCAGTATAAGAAACATGAGGATGCTGTTCTTTCAAATCTTTATGAAGAATAGAAGATAAAGACATGTCAACATCAATACTCATAGGAACATGAACAGCCGTTTTAACACTATGAGATAATCTATCAGCAATTATTTGCCTCATATCTGATAAAGGAATAACATCAGATTCTGAACTTGTTGAATCCGAATTTTCCACTTTTGAAAGAGCTAATTCAATGTCATCTTTAACTATTCTACCGTTAGGACCAGTACCAATAATTGAAGATAGATCTAAGCCATGTTTTTGAGCAAGGTTTCGAGCTAATGGAGAAATCATTATTCGATCAGTTTTAACTTTAATATCAGATACATGCTCTTGTTCAGTAGATTCGGTTAATTCAGGGGTTGAATCAACAGAATTAGTTGAAGAATTTAATGAATTAAGTTCATTTGCATCAGGTAATTGTTCACCAGGAGATATAATCACAGCCATTACTTGACCGACTAAAACGTTAGAACCTTCAGGAAAAACTATTTTACCTAGAATTCCTGAAGCAGTGGATTCGAACTTATCAACACTTTTTTCAGTTTCAATTTCACATAAAGGGTCTCCAATAGAGACGGAATCCCCTTCTTTTTTAAGCCATCTCCCAAGATGTGCTTCTTCCATTGCCCATGTGAGCTTAGATAATTTAACATAAACAACCATAACTATCTAACTCGTTGAAAGCGAATATTGAATCATTTGATCAAAAGGAATATGTGATAATTGTGTATTAAATGTATTCTCAATTCCTCGAATTAATAATTTCTTAAGATCATCCATATTGACAACGTAATCTAATTCATCAGAAATATTAGTCACGGGACTTATTTTACTCCTAACGAATTTTCTTGAAGATAAATGAGAAGGGTTAACCGAATCATTTTTTGATAAAAGAACTTTATCTAAAAGATTAAGATCAGAATTAACTAATAAAGTTCCATGACATAAAATTGAACGTGTTCCAATAATACCAGCTAACCCTGATATTTTATAATTAGAAACTTGGATAGCATTAGGAGGATAATATTTAGAAGATAGTCCTAACAATTTTAGCCCATCAGTAATACATAAACTGCATAATCTGTAAGCATCAGAGATATTAGAAACAATAGTTTTAGGAAGAAAAAAAGACCAATTAAGATTGCCTAAATCGTGGTAAACTGCACCACCACCAGTAAATCTTTTCAGAATTATAACATCATTATTAAAACACTCATCGATGTTTAATTCCAATTGTGGATGTTGAAATCGCCCAAGAATTACTGATTTTGAATTTCTCCAGAACCGAATAACAGGTGAAAAAGAAGAAGTTTCAACCAGATTAAATATCAATTTTTCAGCACGAAGATTCTCATAAGGGTTAAAAGTATTTGAATCGATAAGATTCCAAGTATTTTCGAGCAAAGAATATTATAATTATAACTCGTGATCATTCTTAAATTTATCTAGAGCAAAATCAAATTGAAAGATTATTTCAATAAGAAAAGATCGTATTAATCCTTAATAATGATCAGAAGTACAAATAGAATCAACCATGAGTG
>CAZIZY010000033.1:0-23848 GCA_964544235.1 uncultured Nitrosopumilales archaeon | reverse complement strand
TATCAAATTTGAAGACGGTATTAAAAGGAAAAGCATTAGGATTCTCTGAAGATGAGATTAATAAAAGAATTAATTTAACAGCTGAAGAAAACATTAATAGAAGAGATTTAATTGCGGGAGCCATTTCAGCTCAGAACTTGGAAGAAGCAGTTAAAGTACTAAAGAAAAGTGAATTTGGCAATATGATTGAATCAGCTTCGAAAATATATAGCGATAATAAAGATGTGAAAGTATTTGACGTATTTCTTGACAAAGCACTATATGAAATGATTTTAGCTGAATATTTTAGAATAGCATATAGCAAAAGAATACCTAAAAAATCAAAAGAGGAAGGGAAACAAATAAGAGAATTAATTGCATTAGAAATAGATGGATATAATATCATAAATCTAATGAGAGCGAAAACATGGAACTTAACTCAGCCTGAAACGAGGGATCTTGTGATTAAAGCGAAATTTGAGGTAAATACAGAAACGATTGATAAAATGATTTTAGCAGGATCAGTAGATGAAGTAGTGAATATAATTAATTCAAGTAATTACAAAGGATTATTAAAAAATATGAAAACAGAAATAGAAACCATAAGCCAATTAGAGGATGCTTTTGAAAATAAGATTTACATTTTGGCGTCTAAGAAATTAAGATGGCAAGTAACAGGAATAGGGATAGTATTTAGCGTAATCAAACTAATGGAATTAGAAGTAAAAAACTTGGCAACAATCGCATTTGGTATTGAGCAAGGAATGAATTCTAATGATATTATTTCAAAGTTAATATTTGTAAATTAGAATTATTTATTTTTCTTCTTCCAATTAATATTAACGTAAACTGTTTCAGGAATAAGTTTTTGAAAAGATACTCCCGTACCAGTATAGAATTTAGAGAACCATTCATACAAATGAAGCCTTACATTTTGTATATAGACTATAAGACCCTCCACCAATAGAACTGCAATATTCCAAAGAATAACTATTGGAATTCCAATAAGACCTTGAGCAAGAGCTATTTTTACTAGAATTAAAAGAGAAGCATGAACCAACATAAGGACTCCCAATCGTGCATAACTAATACTGTTAGCAAGGAATTCAACGACCTTAAGAATAAATTCAACTAGCCCTAAGATGATAGACATTGCAATTCCGTCCTCATCATGGAATTTTCCTAAAGCGATAGCTACAGCTTTACCAAATACAATAAAGAGTATACATGCCGAAAGGATAGGAAATGCAAATGAAAGTATAACAGAGTTAGTGATAGAGTTACCAAAAACATCAGAAAGTAGAGGAGTTGGCGCATTACTATTTAGAAGAACTCCAAAGTTGTAACCAGATCCTATAAAAGATAACGCAAAACAAAAACCAGTTAAATACATTACAAGAGTTGGTACTTGAACAGAAATAACTTCAACATATTCTTTTAACCGAATTCCTTTAATGATTTCAAATACAAATCCAACAGTTTGATGTAATACTCCAATTAGAATAGAAAAAACTAATAAAGTCATAACCACTTCTTTATTTAATTCAGAAACATGTAGAATTAAGTAATTTTTCAGGGCAGGACCTAATACGGGTACATGATTAATTTCAGCTCCAAATACTTCTCCTACAAGAATTCCAGCAATCATAGCTGCAATTCCAGATGAAGCGAAAATAACACCCCAAGATTTTAAAGAGGGACTTCCCCTCAAACGTAAAAGAAGACCTAACAAGAATAAAACTAGCCCATGACCTAAATCAGCAAACATGATCCCATAGAAAATAGGGAAAAACAAAGAAATTATAGGAGTTGGATCAACTTCACCCGCAGATGCAGGACCTTGAGTAAGAGTAATATTTTCAAACGCTTTACTATATCCTTTATTAGTCGTTAAAGAAGGAATGGCAGGAGCGCCATGACCGCCAGAAGCAGGTTCAATATTGTAGATGTTATTTTTACATAGGTTTTCAAATTGTTTAACGTGCACATTAGGAATATACCCTTGAATTAAGCCGAAGTTCTTCAATGGACCAGATCTTCGCATTCTATTTAATGCATCATATCCCAATTTAGAAGCTTCACGAAGAGATAATATCTTTGATGAATGTTTGACAAGAAGAGAATTAAGATTATTTTTGAGAGTCTTAATATTAGAACGAGTTTTGTCTAATTGACTGTTTAATGAAGTATAAGCTTCAAGAGGATTTTGCGGTAAATCATCAGGTATCGAAAAAGGAGTAACTTCAAACACTCGTAAAACACGTTCAACACGTTCAGAATGTTCTTTAGGCGAAGCTATAAGAGCAACTGATTCATTTCTGGTAACTTGAGAAGTAGCAATTATTTCCTCAGGTAAACTGCGTTTAATTTCAATAAGATCTCGAGAAGGAACTAAGAAAAGGGTATAATGGAAATTATTAGAATCCTTTAGTTTTTTTAAATCAAAAGACATTTTAGACAAAGAACTGAGAGTATTACTCAAGAGTAAATCGTCAGATAATTTTTTTTCAGTTTGAATAAGTTCTGAATTAAGATCTTTAAGTTGTGAAATAAGAGGAACAGAGTCAGATTCAAGATTTTCAACAAGATCAGACCAGCTTGATATATTCAAATTATTTGGAGAAACATGAAAACCTTTTGATAGAATACTAATAACGCCTGGTTCTAATTCAATATCAAGGAGAGAAATCAATTCATCTAACTCTAAAAAGACAGTATATAATCTAGAATTAAGATCATCAATGTTAGAATCAGGAGTAGAAACAGAATCAACTTCAGGGTGGAACCAATCAAAAGTAGATAATTCTTTGATAGTGTTATCTAAATCAGAACGGGGAACAAATAGTGAAACTTTTGAAAGTTGAGCAGTAGTCAAATCAAATCAGATCCAAGTAGCAGGTACCACATCTTACATAGAATATTTTGATTTTATAACAGTTTTGGAAGAAAACGAGAAAAAGCTTCATAATAATATATAAAAATAGGCATAATGCATAAAAGCCAACTATATTGTAATTAATAAGTGGTAAAATAAAGTGCCAGATCGTAAAAAATCCAGTAATGAAGCTGCACTAATATCAAAAGTGTATATGATGGTAGTAGATCATGGTGAAGAAGGAATATTACAAAACGAAGTTTGGAAAAAACTAGAATTAACTAGTAGAGATGGATCAAGATTATCAATAAGATTAGAAAAAAGAGGAATGGTAAAAAGAGAAAAGGTATTAGAAAAAGGAAGATGGACTTATCGACTTACACCCGAAAGACTACCAGCAAATATAGCGTCTATTGAGAACATACCATGCATAAATTGTCCATATGAATCAAGATGCGAAGTTGGCGGAATAGTTACTCCCAATAATTGTCTATTAATAGAAAAATGGTTAACTCAAGAACATGAAACTAAAGATAATGGAGAAAAAGATACATTTGATTACGATTATTCACTGATAAAAGTAGAACAATAATCATAATGGATGATAATTTGTGCGTCTTGAAGAATCAAAACGAGATTTCTATAGAAAGAAAGCTAAAAGAGAAGGTTTACGAAGTAGAGCAGCTTATAAATTAATTCAGATAGATAAAAAATACAGGGTATTCAAAGAAAGACAAATAATAATTGATGTAGGATGTGCGCCTGGAGGATGGTTACAGATTGCATCCAACAAAGTAGGTTCAAAAGGCCTAGTATTAGGGATTGATATTCAAGAAGTAGTGCCAGAACCAAATAGTAAGGTACTCATTGCAGATATAAGAAACGATGATATAGTGACAAGGATTTTAGAGCAGATCCCGACTAAAGCTGATGTAGTTCTATCAGACATGGCGCCCAATCTGTCAGGGATATGGGAATTAGATCAAGCAAAACAAATTGATTTAACTCTAGAAGTAGTAGAGATGTTGCCTAAAATATTAAAAGATAATGGTACCGCAATAATTAAAGTATTTCAAGGCAAGATGTTTGATGAGTTTTTAGCCGAAGTGAAAAAGCAATTTAAGAAAGTGAAGATAGTTAAACCAGAAGCAAGTAGATCTCAAAGTAGTGAAGTATACGTACTTTGCGTAAAGAAAATAGGGAAAGAAATTACCGATTAAATGATAAAATAGTTTCTTTTATTTGATCAAGTGAAGCTTCAGAACGAATCCCTTTAGGGTTTAAGGTAGTTCGGGAAGAAGGGAAACCTTGATTTCTTAATTCATCAACTAATGAATTAGGAGAAATAGAAGGAACATCCATGAGATCAGATATTACATCAGAGATATAATAGGTAGGAGGAAGATTTGATTCTGATTTAGCTAATGAAAATAGGTTTGAATATGAATCAGGTAAATTATCAAGATTTAAAGCTTGATCTAAATATGGTTCATCAAAAATAGGTTTAATCCAAAGAGGACCAGCGATTTTAGTTTTTGAATTACATGTTTTACAGAATTTAATTGGAGATTTATTACAGTATCGTGAATTACAAATAACACAATGTTCAATAAAACCTAAACTTAGCCTACAAGCTTCAGAGTATTTTAAACCGTATAAAAGGCGCATATAGACCCGCATATAATGTCGATCAACTTGACAAAATAAAGGTTTGATACCAAGACTGAGTTTCATGCAAGAAGACACGGTAGCACCAATTAATAATCGCAATCCTAATTCATGACAATATTCAGATCTTAATGAATAACCTCCATATTGCCGGAAAGATACATTAGGATAAACTCCACAAAGTACAGGGGTATCAGTAGCAGTAATAGAAAGGATCCCATTGCGTTTAACAGCTCTTAAAGCATTTTCAATGTAAGGAGAAGGAGTGCCAAAAGGATCAATATCAACGATAGAAAGTCGATTCATAGAAGAAGAACGACCAATTAGAAATTTAGAGGATTCATATTCAAAGAATTCACATTTCGAAGATAAATCATTAAGTTTAGCCGAAGCTTTAGCATATTTAATAGCTGTTGAATTTAAATCATTAAAAAGAACAGAATTAATTCCTTTAACTTCATTGGCAATCCTAATGCCTCTAGCGCCAACACCAGCAAATACATCGCCAACAGTTAACCCATCACGATCGAGAGTAGACTCTAATTGACAGATGATAATTGAAAGATCTCGACTATTTTTAGCCAATGGATTAAAGAATGCTGGAGATTTAGGGGGAATAGGATCTGAAATTGAATTAGAAGGAACAACTAATTCAGTAGAACCTTCAGTAAATTTAGTAGAGTTAGGGAGATCATTCATATTTAGATTAAACGAATTAATTCTTACCAATTCCACGAGATCTAATAACCATAAGGGATTTGGCCAATTTTTTAATTATTAAAGACTTAGGATCTTTTTTTTCTAAAGAAATATACCCAGAAGTATTATTCATTCTTTTAGGATAATAAGCGACATGATGTTCACATGAATAATTGTTGTTAGAGCAAGCTTCAACAAGTTCATTAAGAGTAGGCGATTTTATTGCAGAATCAGTTCTAACTCTTCTACCTTGAGATCTACTGAATTCTGAATTAAAATAATCAATCCAAAGAATCAGACGATCATAGTCTTTCATGATTAAATAAATTATTTGATGAGAACAGCATTAACAATGCCATGTTGTCCAGGTCGAGAAATTACTTTAGCTTCTCCAAGATCAGTAACAATTATAGAGCCTTTAGTAATGACTCCACGCCTTGAGTAATCACGGCTAGCCGGATTAGTTTTAACTGAAGCAATTTTTGACTTGACGGTATTTCCATTAGAAGAATCAGATACATTAGCAAAAGAAGAAGCCCTTAATCGATTTTTAGAGATATTACCTCTAACAGATTCAGGGTAAACATTATCATCACCAAGAACAGTTTCAGAAGGATAACGGTTTTTTTCGGATGCGAATCTTCCTCTAAATGCGGTTGTTTTACCTCCAGTATTTTTTCGTTTAGATAAGTTTTCTACAGTTTGTTGCAAAATTATTTAGCTCCCGTATCTTTTGATAAACGTTGAGCGAGGTATTTATGTAATTCCTCTCTAGAGCCGTTATTAAGCCCAAAATAATCAGAAAAATTCGAAGTAGTAGTATACAATTTAGTTCTATTATTACGAGTATAATGTATTAAACCTAACTTTTCTATTTGTTTAAGATAATGGTATACACGAGCCCCAAGTTTTCTAGATAATTGACTAGAAGATATTGGTTGAAAATAAGCTATATGTGAAAGGGTTTTAAGTGCACCTTTAGAAAGTAATGGTTTAGTCGCAAATTTAGTTGCTACATAGTAGAATTCAGGTTTAAGTTGCATGATAAATTTCCCGTCATCATGTTCAATGATTTCAACAGCATCTAAACATTCTTTGGATTTTTGAACAAGTAAACGAGCATGAAGTATAGCTTTACGTGAAGAAGTAATTCCAGCGGCCTTAGCTAATTCTCTAGGAGATAATGATCTCCCTGAAGAGTAAAGAGCAGCTTCGATACGAGCTTTCTCGTCATAATCATGGTCTAGATTAGAATCTTGCAACAACTTTAATATCATCACCTTCTTGTTGAATAGAAATCAATCCTTCCATAGCTAAGAATAACAAAAGAATAAATGCCCGAGTAGAATCAATAGAGCTCATATTAGAAGTAAAGGAGCTAAGTAAGAAATCACCTAAATCATTAAGGGTTTTTAAAACATGATCCCTAAAAGGATCTAACATTTCTTTGATTTTCACGAAATATTGATCTAATTCAATAGTAGGTTCAGTTTCAGTAACTTTAGAAGGAGTAATTATCTCAGTATCAACAGAAGAATCAATTTCTGTTCTAAGAGACTCAAGTAAATCAATCAAAGTAGTGGAATACAATTCATAACGATAAGGAAGAGAAAGTAATTCAGGAGGATCAGCAAGATTAGATAAAGGTTGTTCATTTCTAAGTTTTTCAAAAATGAAGAATGTTTCAACTTTTAAACGGTACAATAGAGAAGATGATAAAGCAGCATTAGCGCAAAGCCTTAGATTTTTATCTCCTTTTTTTTCCAAAAAATCAGTAAATAACTCAAGAAGTAATACAACATCAATTTCCCACGGTTTTTTAGCTTTTAGAACAGTAGGATTTAGAAGAAGATTTAACGGAGGTTTAGAAAGTTGAAGATCATTTTTAGACATTTTTACTCAATATCTCCATTTTCGGGGTATATTTAATCACATTTGAAACACCATCAGTCATGTATACACCATAAACAGATTCAGCGTTTGTAACAACAGAGTCCTTCAATGAAACAATTATTATTTGTGAATTTTTAGAACGATCTTTAAGTAAATCAGCCAGCTTTTCTGAATTCTTAGCATCAAGATGAGCATCGACTTCATCAAAAAGATAGAAAGGTGAAGGATAAACTGATTGAATAGCTAAAATAAAAGCTAAAGCACTAACAGTTTTTTCACCTCCACTTACAGAACTAGATTCTCTAGCAATCTTTCCTGGAAATTCAACCATTAAGAGTAAGCCACTCCCAAATATATCTTCAGGTTTTTCGATTTCCAACCAAGCTGATCCGCCAGTAAGTTTATTGAATAATAACCTAAGTTCTTTATCTATTTTAGAAAGAGTATCAGTGTACACTCTAGTTTTTTCCACATCAATACCTTCAATGAATTGCATAATAGCATGCCTTTCATGTTCCAATTTATTTCGCCGAATTGACAGATTTTTATATCCTTCATAGATTTCAGAGTAATGAGTATTTGCAAGATTATTTACTCGACTTCTAATTTCATCGTATTCAAAAATGAGTGAGCCTAATAAATCATTAGCGCCAACAAAATATTGAATAGGGGAAGAGAAACCGTATAATGTAATTTCGCTTTTAATTCTTTCTTCATTATCATGAAGTCTTTCAATTTGAGAATTTAAATTAGAGATCTTTTTCTCCAAATTAATAATTTGAGTAGAGGTATTACTTTCCATGTTTCTTAATTTTGAAACACGGTTATCATAATCTTCAAGAACACTTTTTGTTCCAGATATAGATTTAATGAGCTGAGATTTTTCTTGGTCTAATGCATTTAGATTAATGGTGACTTTCTCCAATTCTACGCTAGAAATATTTATCAATTGTTCAGATTGTGACTTGGAGGTAACTAAGTGATCTTTACGTTGGATGATAGAAGATAACTTAGATTGAAGACTATGATCCAACTCAGCTTTATTTCTGGTCAATGTAGTGATTTGATCACGATAAGAATTATTCAAATCATCAAATTCATCAATAATGGACTTTCGTCTATTTTCAAGATCGGCAATATCTTTAGATTGAGTTTCAAAACCAGAATCAGCGATTTTCTTTTTAAAAGAATCTATTTTAATAGAGATTGAATTATACGATTTTTTCATGTGATTTATCTGAGAAATAATAGATTTTGATTCTTTTGAAAGATCATTTAGATTAACTTCAATATTTTTTTTCAACCCTATATATTTAGAAATAAAATTTTCAGTTTCTTGAATTTCAGATAGTATATTATCAAATTTTACAGATTTTATAGCTTTATTTTTTTTAGAGTCATGTAATCTTTCAGTTATTTCAACAAGTTCGGTTTTACGAGTAGACATAATCTTTTCAAGAGAAATAACAATATCTTTTACATCTGTAAATGAAGAAGAAGAACCGAATAGAGAATTAATTGAATTCAAGTTATCAAAAGAACCAGTTTCAAAAACAGTTATTAATGGTTCAAACAGATCGCCGTTTAAAGATACACTTCGTATATTTTTTTGAGATAAAGTATAAGCTATAGGTGAAGAATTAACAAGAACAGTATCCCCAAAAATAAAATTACAAAGTCTATTTGGAATACCGTCAATGGTGATAAAATCAGAAAGTAACCCTAGAACACCATTAGATTTAGATAAATCTATTTTCTCGAAAGAAATTAACTCAGATAATGGAATAATAGTTAATCGCCCTAATTTTAGTTTTTTAGATAATGCTACTAATTTAAGCATAGAAGCAACATCATCAACGATAATTGAATTTAACCACCGTTTACCTGAAGCAAGAACCGCTTTTTCATATTTTTTATCATAATTAATAAGAGAAGAAAGTACACCCACATAACCTGAAATATCACCCTCTTTTGCAATATCATCTAATCGTTTTACATCTAACTGTTCAGAAGAGAGTTTGTTAGCTAAAGATTTTTCAGCCTCATGTTTTAAGATAGTTTCATTGGCTTTGAATACTATATTTTCAGATTTTAGTAATTCTGATTTTAATGCTGCTTCCTTTTCATTAAGAGACGATATAACTTCATCAAGTTGAACTAAAGATTTAGTTTCGTCAGTTTTAATATTTTTAATATTATTACATTGAGTTTCTAAATGCTCAAGAACAGAGATAAAATCATTAGATTTATCTAATAAAGACTGTTTACGATCCTCATTTAGTTTTAATCTTTCTTCTAGATTAACAATTTTGGATAAATTTTCTCGATTATCTTCAGTGTATTGGAGGATTTTTTGTTCATTTAATTGGACAATTTCTTTAGATTTAATATACAATTTTGATAATTGTTTAATTTTACGCTCAATTGAGACGAGATCGGCACTCATTAAAGATTTTGATTTCTCTAGATTTTTAATTGACTTAGAGTCATTTAATAACAAAAGAGATAATTCATTAATTTGAAATTCAAGTGATCTTTCAGATTCAATTAATGATTGGAATTCAGATTCAGAACTCAAAAGTGAATTTTTAGAATCAGTAATCTGTTTATTAAATTGAGAAATATTAGAGTTAGCATTACCAATTAATTCTTGTAAACTAACCAATTGATCATTACGATTATCAACAACTTCAGAAATGAATTTAGCTCGTTCTTGTTCTAATTCAGATATCTCTGATCGAGATTGAGATAGTTGATCAGACAAAGAATTATTCTTTAAAGAAAGATCATTAAGAGAACGAGTTAAATCATTAACATCATTAGAAATATGAGTTAGCTTTTCAGAAGCAACAACAGCTTTCATCCATCGAATTTGATCTTCTAATAGTTGAAACCTAATTTGATCATTTCGTTCACTTTCAAGAATAGAGATATTTTTTTGTACTTCCCCTATTTTAGCTACTGCAACTTCTAATCTTAAATCTGCTTCTTGAAGCTGTTTAATAGACTCAGTTTTCTTTTGATCAAATTGATCAATACCCGCTATTTCTTCAATTACTTTTCTTTTTTCATCTGGAAGAAGTTCTGAAGTTCGAGTAATATTACCTTGAAGAACAACATTATGCCCATTAACATCAATAGAACCAAGAGATAATAAATCAGTGATGGTGCTTTTAGAAACACGTTTTCCATCGAGCCAATATCTACTATCGCCATTAGAAAGAAGTTCACGGCCTATAGTCACTTGATCATGATCAATAGGAAGAACACGAGAAGAATTATCTAAAACTAAAGTTACTTTAGCTTTAGAAGATTTTACACCCAAGTTATTTTCTGAGAGTAAAGAAGATAATTTTCCCACTCGAAGACGCTTAGGGCTATTTTGACCAAGTCCGAAAATAATAGAATCTAATAAGTTACTTTTTCCACCGCCATTAGGACCAGTTAAAGCAGTAATCCCTTTATTTAATTCGAGATTAATTTGCCTATTACCTAAGGATTTGAATCCACGTATCCCAATTTTCTTTATCGACAACATAGTAAACACAAATTAGAACATTTAGTGTAAATATAACTACACTAAGACATCTTTTAAGCATTTTTAATATTATATGAAGGTAACGATAATTAACTTAAGTATTATTCATTCATTTTATAGTTAGATGTTCATAAATGGAAATACGTAAAGTGCAAGAAATGGGAGGAGGAACACTTCTTGTTTCACTCCCAAAAAAATGGGTAATTCAGAATAAAATAGAGAAAGGAAGCATCATCACATTTGAAGAAGCTGAGATGGGGAGATTAATATTACTACCAGAAAGAAATAAGAAAAAAGAGAATAAACAAGCAATAATAAAATATCCAGTTGAATATATGGAAGTTCTCTTTAATTTAATTACAGGAAATTATCTTCTTGGAGTAGATATAATAAGAATACAAGGTAAAAATAGAATAAAATATGAAGATAGAGAAATTATTAAAAAAGCGATAAGGAATTTAATCGGGTTAGAGATATTAGAAGAAAGTGCTAATTCAATAATGTCCCAATTTTTAATTGAGCCAAATTCTCTAGACGCACGTAAAATAATTAGAAGAATGCAAATGATTTCGAAAGGAATGTGTCATGATGCCATAATATCAACAATAGAATCAGATGAACATCTAAGGAAAATCGTAGCAGAAAGAGATGATGAAGTAGATAGACTTTATTTTTTACTGGTAAGATTAATTAGATCTGCGGCACAAGACTCAGTTCTCGCATCTAGATTTGGATGTCACAAATCGATTGTTTAGATTTTAGAGTAGCTGCAAATCTTATAGAAGGAATTGGAGATGTATCAATAGAAATTGCAAATGAATCAGCAAATATTCAGCCTCAAGAAATTGACGATGAAATAAAGAAATTATTAACTAAAACATTAGAAATGCTAGATGAAATATTGGAAATATCAATGAACAGGTTTTTAGATCAAGGAGAAAATAGTGTAATTAAACTAAAGAATAACATCGAGGAATTAGATAAAGTATTAAACCAAATCAAAACTGATGCTACGTCAAAGAATAGGAAAAGTAATAGAGCTTTATTAGAGATTTCATTATCAATAGATAAAGTTGCAGGATATTGTAGAGATTTATCAGATTTAACTGGGCCTTCAACAATAATAAATAATTAACTAGGAATAAAGAAAAACAAAGAAAGGCAGTAATCCTTATCTACAATTATATGCTGATTCTAGTATGCCCAAGTACATATTTGTAACGGGAGGAGTGATGTCAGGGCTTGGAAAAGGTGTTTGCTCAGCATCAGTAGCAAAAATTCTTTCATTATCGGGCATAAAGGTAACCTGTGTAAAAGTAGATCCATATCTAAACGTAGATGCAGGAACAATGAATCCAGTAATGCATGGGGAAGTATTTGTTACAAATGATGGAGGAGAAACTGATATGGACATAGGCACATATGAAAGATTTTTAGATCAAGAATTATCTTCTAGTCATAATATAACCACAGGAACAGTATATTTAGATGTGATTAAAAGCGAAAGGAGAGGTGAACAACTTGGAGATTGTATACAGATAATACCACATATAACTAATGAAATAAAAAAGAAGATTAAACAAATTGGTGTGAAAAGTAAAGCAGAAGTTGTAATAGTAGAATGTGGAGGAACAATAGGCGATATAGAAAGTCTCCCATTTTTAGAATCATTTAGACAAATGAAACTAGAAGAAGAAGAATCACAATGCGCATTTATACACGTTACATTAGCACCTGAAATTGAACCTGTTAATGAGCAAAAAACTAAACCGACTCAACATAGTGTACAAGAATTAAGAAGAATAGGAATACAACCAGATATAATAGTAGTAAGATGTAAACGAAAACTAACAAAAGAGGTGAAAAATAAAATAGCGTTATTCACCAGTGTAAGTGATAAATGTGTAATATCGAGTCCAGATGTGAAAACAGTATATGAAGTTCCAAAAATGATTGCTAAAGAAGGAATAATAGACGCCATAAATAATCGGCTTAAAACTAATAATAAGGTAAATAATTGGGACAAATGGGATAAAATAACTAAGAATTTTAGCGAAATGAAGAACCCGGTGAAGATTGCGATGGTAGGAAAATATGTCACTATTTCAGACAGCTATGCAAGCGTAAATGAAGCATTGAGTCACGCTGCAGCTAATTTAAAATCAGGAATAAAAGTAGACTGGATTGATTCGGAAGAATTAGAAAATAACAAGAAATTAATGGGGAAACTTAAAGAATATCATGGAATACTAATACCAGGAGGATTTGGAACAAGAGGAATTGAGGGAAAGATATCAACTGCAGAATTTGCATATAAGAATAATATACCATTTTTTGGGATATGTCTTGGATTTCTAATATCAATAATAGCATTATCAAGAACAATTTGTAAACTCAAACAAGCTCATTCTACAGAATTCGATTCAAATACACAACATCCTGTTATAGATCTATTACCGGAACAAAAGAAGTTACAAGATATGGGCGCAACAATGAGATTAGGAAACCATGAAATCGTAATTAAAGAAGGAACGTTAGCATCGAAAATATATAATTCAAAAATAATCAAACAAAGGCATAGACATCGATATGAATTAAATCAAGAGTACAAAGAAATGCTTGAATCTAAATCAATAAGATTTTCAGGATGGAGTGATAATGGAAAAAGAATAGAAATAATGGAAATAGAGAATCATCCATTTTACATAGCGACACAATATCATCCAGAATTCATAAGTAGGCCAGGGACTCCTGAGAAAGTATTCAAAGCATTTGTGGAAGCTTCAATAAAAAATAATAAGAAAAACTAGATTCAAAACTTTTAGGAAGAAAGATTCCAAAGTTCATCAACAGGAGAAGAATTAATCAGAATGGAATTACCATTAATATCAAGTTTGCAATCATCTTCAGTAAACATTCAAATTTCAGTTATTTGAATTCCCGCTTGTTGAACCGAGTGAATAACATCACTCTTACAATTTTGAGGAGAAGAAATTAAAAGAGAGCCAGATCCAATTAATTTTAATGGATCAACATTGAGATGATTACAAATAGAATTAGTTTCAATTGAAATTGGAATTGATGAAGCGTCAACTGTGAAACCTAACCCAGAAGCTTCAGCCATTTCATATAGGCCACCCAATATACCGCCCTCAGTAGGATCATGCATTGAAGTAACACCTTTGGTGTTAAAGGCAATTTCAGCTTCATTAACTATACTTATATTTTTCAAGTAATTTTGAGCTGAAGAAATAGTTTTAGAGGGAAGTTTAGTTAGTTTTTTAGAATACTTAGAAGAAAGGATAGAAGTTCCTTCAATACCGGCTGTTTTAGTCATTAATATAGAGTCATTGACTTGAGCACCTGCAGAAGTTACAAAGCTTTTAGCTAATGTAAAACAACTGATGATGACAATAGGATTAACAATTCCTTCAGATATTTCAGTATGTCCTCCAGTAATAGTTATTCCAAGTTTTTTTGCGGTCAAATCAATTTGCTGAGCTATTGTTGATAAATCATTTAATTTAGAATCAGATGGTAAAAGAATTATAGATTGAATGAAACGTGGTCGATTTCCACTAGTAGCAATATCATTAGCATTTATGTTAACAGCATAGTTTCCAATATTATCAACAATTCCAGTAATTGGATCAGAAGAGACAATAAGATATTCATTAGATAATTTTATTGCACAGAAATCTGCACCTACATCAGGCCTAACAATAAGATCATCTGAATATTCTCCATGATAAGGAAGAATATTCTTTTTCAATATATCTAAAGAAATCTTTCCATAAGGAAGAACATTATCGGTAGAAGTTTTAATTTTATCCAAGTATATATTGAGAACAAATAATAATATATAATTTAGATTATTGGAGAATGATTAATTAGATTAAATAGTGAACTAATGAATAGAAACATAGAAAGAAAAAGATGTCAACAGCTAAAATAGCAGCTAAAAAAATTAAAAGTTTAGAATTAGAAGATGTAGTTATTCTCGAAACACTGGAAAAAGCTTTAGATTCATATTTATCAGTTCCAAATAACTATTTGAGCGATGTTACAAAGATTCACCAAGAAGAAATTGAATATAGGACTGAAAAACTTCGCAAATTAGAATTTATAGCCAAAGAGAAAAAAGGAAATGTGATTTTAACTCAAGGGTTAGATGCGTTAGCGCTAGAAACTTTAGTGAAAAAAGGGTTAATATCAGTAATAGGAAACAGTTTAGGAGTAGGGAAAGAATCAGACGTTTTTGAAGTGTTCGACGATGATGAAGAGTCATACGCTATAAAGTTTTACAGAATAGGGAGAATAAGCTTCAGACAAACAAGAAGAAAAAGAGTATATGTTTCACCAGATAACCAACGTAATTGGCTTCGAATATGTATTGAGGCGGCGAAAAAAGAAATGAAGAATTTAATTAATTTAAGCAAACTAGGAGTAAGTGTTCCTTATCCTATTGCAAGAGAAAAACATTCAATTTTAATGAATAAAATTGATGGGAAATTAATTTCAGATCAAGAGTTAATAAATCCGCCAGAAGTATTAGAACAAATACTAGAAAGTGTAATGATAGCATATACAAAAGCAGATCTGATTAATGGTGATTTAAGTCAATTTAATATTCTATTTGACGGAGAGACATCATATATCATAGATTGGCCTCAATCAATAAATACAAAGCATCCAAACTCAGAAGAAATCTTAACAAGAGATATTAGAAATATTTTGACGTTTTTTAAACGTAAATATAATTTAGAAATGAATGAAGATGATACGATAGAATATGTTAAAGGGTTAAAATAAGATCTAACTAAAATAAAGTTACGGAACCAGATAGTATTTTATTAGTAACAGAATCAAGATCGGATAATTCTTCATGTATAATAGAATCTATTTCTGAAGATACGTTAGAGAGATTTACCCCTTGGTCTAATACTACAGAAGCACTAGCAGTTTGAGGTATATTGATTGGAGAACCTATTTGGCTTAGAATTCTAACATAAATTTCTTGAACACCTTTAACTTCATTAGCAATTCGCTCCGAAGCCGATTGAGCTACTACACTAAATATTTTCCCAGTATGTGAAACAGGATTTTTTCCAGCTGTGGCTTCCATTGAGTATTCTCTCATAGGAGTAATAAGGCCGGTAGGCCTATTTCCACGACCAGTATTTCCATCATCACCAGCCTCAGCTGAAGTTCCAGTAACAGTAAGATAGTAAGAGCCTTGAGATTTTAGATCACCTGTATTTACATGAACAGATACATCTAATTCACTTGATTTACTAGCAAGATCTTCAATTTTACTAGTAACTTGTGATATAACAGAATCATAATGATCGGCATCAGGAATTAAACTAGAGATTCCAGCTGCGGCTATTGTAAGTTGGACATGTTCATTTTTACGGTAAGCCATAACTTTAATATCTTCACCAACTTCCGGAAGTTCAGATTTTAAATTATCTGAATTTAAATATAATTCTGAATCCAATACAAGTTTTTCAGTAGGAGTTAACGGAGCAAACCCTACACCAAAAGAAGTATCATTAGATAAAGGAATAGACCCAGGGTCTTTATATACAGAAACAAGATCTGCAGAACCTTGTTTAATTTTAGAATCCAGTATAATATGGTCATCAACATTAAGGAAACGGACAGCTGAATTAAGAAAATCACTAATTGCGTTTAGTGCGATATCAGTAACAGGGATTGTTTCTTCTTTTGAGCCTTTAGAAATAGAAGATACAGCCCTTCCAGCAACTCCAACATATATAGGATCATTAACTTCACCGCCTCCGAAAATAGGGGAAGATTTACCGCCCACTAATAGGCCTTTATCGACATTATGATGAAGTATCAAATCATAATTATCTTGATAGTATTTGCAAAGAGCAACAGAAACAGCCTCACAAGCACCATCAATTAAACTATCAGGGTGGCCTTTACCTTTTCTTTCCACTAATTCTATTTGAGAATCAGATATAGGCATAGAATTACGCGATTCGACGTTTATAAAATCACTAGACAAATAAAATCATACATCCTAAATTTGGTCATTTAATTTAATAAAAAGGACATTATTGCCCCGGATTATAACGTTACCATAATTAGACCGGAGAACTCCTCCAGAATATTCAGATGCATTTTCAATAATTAAATTCATAAAAGCATCTACACTTGACATTTTACCTTTATATTCAATATTATTTTTTAATCTTATTGAAACACTTTCATTTAAAGCGTTTTGAAGAATGTTAAGAGGTTTTTTCATTTGTGGTTGCAAAATACAGACCTAGTGTAAATTAGAAACAAATTAAGAATAAAAAGTTTCCTAAAGAAATAACCAAATAATGACTATTACAGATTAGAATCTAATCTAGTTTGCCCAGAATTACTAGTTTTACGAATAAGTTTACTAGATTCTTTTAAGTCAATTTGCCTAAAATCAAGAGAAAGACTCTTAGCTAAATTATCAGCTTCTAGAGTTATCTCAGGAGCAGCTAATATTCCACGAATATTAGCAGTATTTGAACGTAATTCAGAAACATATTTATCTAATTGTTTAACTGAGTCAAGAGTAGCTTTTTTTCGTTTAACTTCCACAATTACATATTTACCAGATTTATCGGTACCAGTAAAATCAGCAAAACCATGAGACATATGTCTTTGATTTGATAAAATCTTTAAGCCATCTTCAATAAGATCAGGTTGAAGATTAATAGCTTCATAAAGTTGTGCCTCACTTAAATGCATATCAAGAGGAGATTCATCAAGTAATTTCATAGAAGTTATTGAAAAGAATTTTCTAACATATATCATCAATATTTCATTAGGATGAGTACGCGAAGTCTCAATTACAACTATATTCTCTTTCAATTTAGATCGTATAATACCTCCTGGAGGTTGCCAATTAACAGCATCATAACCAGTAGGTTTATGTATCAAAATAGAGCCGTCTTCTTTTGCGACAACAAGCCTTTGACCCCAATCAAGAAAAGAAGAAGCTCTTCCATTATAATCAACTTGGCAATCCCCAAGAAATAGAACTAACCGTCTACGTTTTAAGCCATTAGATATAGCTTCATAGGAATCATTAATATTAGGGTTAATCAGATTATCTAACACATTATTCCGAGTCATAAGCAAATTACAATTATTACAAAGAAATAAAAAGAGATCCCATTTTTAAATTAACAATAATAATATATTACACAAGAAAAATTTACAAAAATAGTGGCGCTAACAAATTAAAGATTTGTTGAATGGTAAAAAACATGAACAATAAGAATCAAAGATTAACTACCGGATGTAAAACAATAGACAGTATTCTTCAAGGAGGACTTACTAAAGGAACAATCACAAGTATTTCGGGAGAATCAAGTACAGGTAAAACGCAGATTGCATTTCAAACAGCGATGCTCGCATCAAACGAAAATAAAAGAGTATTATTCATAGACACATGTGGAACATTTAGGCCTGAACGAATAATATCAATGTGCAAAGCAAGAAAATTAGATCATGAAGCAATATTAAAAAAAATAATGGTGATAAGGATTAATGAATTCGAAGAGCAAATAAAAATAATAGGACAGTCTATCAGGATAAATAGAGCAAATAAATTCAAAGTACTCATTATAGATACATTAACAGGAACATTAGCAGACTTATCTACTAATATACAGGAAGCTAATCGAATTAGCGCAAAAATAGCATTACACTTAAATGATTTATCCCATTTAGCATCTGAATTAGATATTTACATGCTAATTACAAATGGAATAAGAGAAAGTTTTAGGACGAACGATAATAAATCTGAAGCTGGAGGAGCAGCAGTATCACAAGGAATACATTTTCAGGTAAGATTAGGATTAGATGGAAATAAAACATATGCAGAGAACATATATCCCTCGTTTACCCGTAAAAGAGTTAATTACAGAATTAAAAATGAAGGAATAGTAGATGAATAATATTGAATGAATTAGAAAATAATATTGAGAAATGTCTAAAATTACTTAGTGAAAAGAAGATTGCCGAAGCAAAAGTAATAGTAGATAGCATGAATGGAAATAAAAGTGATAAAATAAAAGGTCATTGTGCTGCATTAGAAGGAATAAAAACCGCCATTGGACCTAAAGCTCCTCAAACTGATTTAGTTACCGGGAAACATAATTCGGTAAATGAGGCGCTTAAAAAGAGATTGGGAACGAAGTTAAATGACGAATTTGATCAAGCTTATTTTACAACTTGGATCAGGTTTTTAGAAGTTTATAATAAACAGAGTTAGATAGAAACAGAAAACGTATTATAAAGAATCCAAGTGAATAAGAAGAGCATTATATAATTCCAAAGTCCGGTAGTTAGAAGTTTATAATATTGTTTAGTTCCAACAAGATCAGGTAAAAGATAACGTGCATAATAATAAGTAGGGATATAGACTACGGCTGCAAGCAATATACCATTTGCGGAACTATCAGAAACAAATCCAAATATTCCAGAAACTATACCAACAGTAACTCCCATAATTACTCTAAACCAAAATATTTGTGTAATAGGTTTCATTTCTAAATCAACTCCAATTAATAATTTATCGACATTATTATGAGATTGTTCCCCCCTTTAAGTGTATTTTTAATTATGATTAATTAATACAATAATATCGTAAGTAATAGATATTGAGGGAATAGAAGTGGAGCTATCAAGTCAAGACATAACAATTATTGTAAAGGAATTAAACAAGTCATTAGAATCGTATTATGTAAGTAAAGTAAACGCGATAGGTGATCGTGCCATAAGATTGAAAATGAGGCATAGCACTAAATCAGAAAAAGATTTGATAATGACTCCTGGTCAAGGCATATGGTTAACAAAATACCAAATCAAGACAGAAGGAAAAAGTAAGATGCTGTATCATATAAGAAAACAAATTGAAAGAAGTAAATTTATTTCGGCGGAACAACCGAAGAATGAGCGATTAGTATTTCTCAGGTTCCAATCTCACGATGAAACTAGTATTTTAATATTAGAATTATTTGGCGAAGGAAACATAGTTGTAACAGATAATGATATGCGAATAATAGGGATTGAAAAAACATTAAGAGTAAGACATAGAGAATTAAGGCGTAATTCAATATATTCACTTCCACCTAGTAGCAGATTAGAATTGTCATCAATTAATAGAACCCATTTTGCCACTATAAAAGAATCAGATGCAAGAATAATTCAATGGATTGGGAGAAACATAACAACTTCAAAGAAATACATTGAAGAAATAATGAATAGAACAGAGATTAACACTAATCATCAATGTTCAGAAATTAATAACGATGAAATTGAGAAAATATGTGAGAATATAAGTAAATTAGATTTAGAATTTAAAAAAGATAAACAAGAATCATATGTGTGGTATTTAGATGGAAAAGCTTTTGAAGCGTCGCCATTTAATTTAAACATATTTAAAGAATATGAATTTAAGGAATTCAGTAATTTTAATGAGGCTATCGATGAAGTCCTGAGCTTAGAATTTATTAAAGATAAATTAAGAGACGAAGCTAAATCAGTTACAAGTAAATTAGAAAGATTAAAGTGGGCAATTAATGATCAGCAAAAAGCAAGAAAACATTTTGAAATATCATCAAATGAGATGAAAATATTTGCGACAGAATTAATGTCACTAGGAACAAATCAAACCGCTCAAGAATATTTAAAAGAAAAAGGAATTGAAGTTAAAAAACCTAGAAGAGAAATATGTTCTGCAAATATAGCTACATTTAATTTTGAATTTGCTGAATCAATTTTAATTAAATCATTATCTTCAATGATATTTAAAAAGAGTAAAGAATTAGACAATAAAGCCAAATCCATAGTAGAAGCCGAACAGCTATTACAAGATAAAATAAACAAGATGGCCGACGATAATGAAACAGATGGTAATTCCAGCGAGCCAACTGAAAAAAGAGAAAAAGAATGGTACGAAAGATTCAGTTGGTTTTATACAACAGAAGGAAAATTAGCCATAGGGGGCAGAGATGCTTCTTCGAATAGTGCACTGATTAGAAAACATCTTTCAAATAATGATTTAGTATTTCATGCAGATGTTCATGGATCACCATTCTTCATATTAAAAGACGGAAAAGAATCAAATACTAATAGTAAAGAAGAAGTGTCCCAAACAGTGATATCATATAGTAGTGCGTGGAGAAGTGGAGCATTAAAAGGAGACGCTTATTGGATCAACCCAGATCAAGTGAAAAAACAAGCCCCATCAGGAATGTATTTAGTGAAAGGAAGTTTCTTAATTACAGGAAAAAAGAATTATGCTAGAAATATCGATTTGAAGGTATCGATTGGATTTATTAAAAAAGACGAGCATTTAGTAATATTAGGGGGATCTCCTGAAGCAATTAAAACTCAGGCCATGGAATCAATAACGATAATTCCTGAAAAAGGTAAAACTAGCGATACAGCAAAACAAGTAAAATCGAAATTAATTGAAATAACTAAGTCATCAGACACGACATTATTAAAAAGAACATCAATAGATGAATTCATGAAAGTTATTCCAACTTCAGGTGGAAAAATAGTGAACAAATAATTAACTAAAAGATATATAATATATGCCGAACCCAATAAACAAGTAAATATGAATTCAAAAGAAGTAGCATTAACCGGATTATTTGGCGCATTATATGCAATAATGGTAGTTTTATTATCATCTATTAGCTTTTTACCAATTCAAATAAGATTTGCCGATTTATTGCTTCCACTCTCAATAATATTTGGAGTTCCCGCAATAATTGGGATAAGCGTAGGAACAATAGTTTCAAATGTAATAGGAAATTTAGGATCAGTGGATATAATTGGAGGAACTATTGCAAATTTAATAGCTACAACAGTAGCCTGGAAAATAGGTTCAATGAAATTTAATGGATCATTGATAATAGCTGTTATTTCAGAAATCATTATTGTGACATTGATTGTAGGAACATACATTTCATCCCTGTTTAATATTCCAATAATAATTAGCCTGATTCAAATAGGAATTGGATCAATAATAGCTATAGGAATTTGTGGAACAATTACGTTACTAGCTGTTTTAAGAAGTAACGAAATACAAAAAGCAGTCTAAAGGATTAAAATAAGAAAACAGTAAATAGAATAATAATAGAAAATGCAAAGGTATCGATGCCCACAATGTAAAGTAGGGATAGAATTAAAGAAAGTGTTTGATAATAGATACATAATATTATGTAGAAAATGTAATTTTTTACATCTTTCTAAAGAATCACAGAATAATGAAGATGAGGCTTATGTTGAATTTCTAGAACAATATGATTTAGAGAAAATAGAAAAAGTAAATGACATTAGTGAAGCCCTAAAAAGATTCAGTTTAGCAAGAACAAATAATGAAATATTACAAATATTAAAGAAAGAAGGTATAAACAAGAATGATATTCCAGATCCAATAAGGAAATTCATATTTACAGAAGAAGATTACTTAGTCAAATACAAATTACAAGAATCACAGAAACCAGAAATGGGTAGAAATATTGATGAGTTAGAAATTGATCAGCGAATGATTGCTCAGTTAAAAGACAATGGAATTAAAAGATTATATTCTTTCCAAGAAGAAACAATAAATCAAATTAATTCAGGAAAAGACGTAGGGATAGTATCACCAACGGGAAGTGGAAAGACTGAAGCGTTTGCAATTCCAGTGATACAATCGATAGCGAACAAATTAATGAATAAAGATAATTTTTCTGAGGGAAAAACTGGAATTAAAGCATTATTTGTATATCCTACAAAATCATTAGGAAGAGATCAATTTCCAAAATTAAAATTACTTTGTGAATCAGTAGGAATAAGAATAGGAATATTTGATGGAGATACCACACGAAAAGAAAGAGAGAAAATTATTGAGAATCCGCCCGAGATAATTATAACAAATTTTGACAGTATCCATCATCATATAATGAATAGAACGAGGTTCTCAGAAAGCCTACACGAAATTAAATTCATAGTGATTGATGAAGTTCATGTGTATAAGGGAACATTTGGGTCAAATGTGCATTTTATTCTAAGAAGATTAGAGCGATTAAACAAGAAATACCAAATAATAGCATCTTCGGCCACAATTAACAACCCTAAAGAATTTTGTGACGCACTTTTTGGAAAAGAAATAACCATAATTAATGGTGAAAGTGGAAGACATGGAAAGATCCATTTCATAATACTTTTTCCAACTATACGAAGTAACAGAAGCTTAATAATAGATATTCTTAAGAGTACTACAGCTTCAGGGAATAAACCAATAGCTTTTTCGAATTCACATCTGGGAGCAGAACTAACTGCCTTCTATGGTAAAAGAAATAATATTCAAATTGAAGTTCATAGAGCAGGGCTATTAACTAAACATAGATTGAACGTAGAACAGAAATTCAAGAATGGGGAATTACAAGCTATATCAGCAACGTCCACATTAGAGATGGGTATTGATATTGGAAAAGTAGATACAATAATATCAGATTTAGTTCCAATAACAAGACTTACACAAAGAGCTGGAAGAGCATCGAGAAGAGATCAAGAAGGATCCGTATTTCTTACACTTAGAGGTAATGATCCGATTAGCCAATATTATAAGAATAACCCTGAACAATATTTTGAAGATGAAGAAAAAGGATATGTGGATCCAGATAATGAGGAGGTTGCTGAATTCCAAATATTAGCAGCTTCGATGGATAAACCCATATCAAATGAACAATTTACAGATTTTAGAAAAGTAACTAATAGATTGTTAGCGAAAGGATTACTTGTAAATGATAAAGAAGTAATAAGGCCAAATTATCAGAAAGCTAGAGAAATTCTGACAAAATATAATATCAGAGGAGTTGGAAAAACAGTAGACATTATTAATAATAAAAAGATAGGAGAAAGAACATTACCACAAGCATTAGATGAACTTCATCCAGGCGCAATTTATTTTCTAGGAGGAAGAAGATATAGATCAAAATCATTAACAATGAATGATTCGAAATCATTTGCAGATGTAGAAATTCTTCCTAGAAATTATCCATATTATACTAAATCATTGATAGAGGAATATCCAAAAATAATAGAAGAAATTGAGAAAAAGAAGGTATTCAATATTGAAGTGATAAGATGCTTATTAGAAATAAAATCAGAGAATT
>CAZIZY010000032.1:0-10530 GCA_964544235.1 uncultured Nitrosopumilales archaeon | reverse complement strand
CATCATGCATAATTTTAGGATCGCCTAATAAAAGAGAAATACATGATTCTATGCCGTAAGCACCCCAATTTGAAGTAGCACCAGGAACAAGAATATCAGATTCAACCACAGTAGCTATACCAGATTTACATGGGCATTGACATGTTTCCCCAAACATTTGGATCTTTTGCACATCACTAAATATGTTTCCAAACCCAATTTCATTACCATTATCTCCAATTCCAATAGTTAGAATATTTCTACGTTTAGCCTCATCCATAAAATAATCTAACTTAGCAGCATAAGGTGTAACAGAGGTACCTAAAACGGAATGATATTCATTTTTATGGTTCCTACCAGTTCTTTCCACAGAAATAATAGCAGATGGTTTGAGTTCATCAAGAACTGCATTTATAGCAGATTTAGTATCATCAATATTCATTAATTCAAAACCTTGTAATGAACAACTCTGAGATCGGTAGCCATAAGACTTGTCCCAGATTGTAGAAAGGCCTCCTGCAATACAAGCATCAGATATAACATCATGAATAATTTCTTCAGAGAATATAATAGGCTTCAGATTTAATCCCATACTAAGAGCCCGAGCTAAACCCACAGCTCCAGGAGGACCATCAGTTTCACCCTTAGGATAATAAACAGGATGAAGGAAACCAGTTAAAATTAAAACATTAGATTCAGGTTCACATTTAAGAAGTTGCTGAGCTGCTGTCATGCATAAAGGTTTATTGAACAAATTATAAGCCGCATCATATAACATATGAATACGCCCAGCTCGAAACCTAGTGGGATCAATTCCGTTTGGAATACCTGATTGAGGAGTAATAGCAGGTTTAATAAATGACGTGATTATTTTATCAACAGATAAACCGTAATCGAGTATTGCATTATTATCAAGAACATTAAGATCCATATTAATCACAACATTGGAAAAATATAGTTATAAACTAATGCGGAGAACATTATGAGATAATATTAATCATATAGAAAGTGTTGAATTATAACTTGAATTAAAACCGATTTAGTAATTCATTAATAGAAGATAAATATGAATCAGCAGTACCTATCTCTATTCTTTGTTCATGTTCATCAAGTGAAACAGCATAAACATTATGCCCAGATGAAATAAGATGATTGATTCCATCTGTAAGTTGAAGTTCAGAATTAGGAGAAGTAGGGATTGATTTCAATGCGTCATGAATTTTAGGTGAAAAAATATAAATCGCAATTACCGCAAGATTTGAAGGAGGAATAACAGGTTTCTCAATAATATTAGATACTTTATAGACTCCTTTAGAAATCAATTCACCACTAATTACTCCAAATTTATGCGGATCATCAATTTCAGAAACCAGGAATACCGCATCAGCATTATTTTTGGTAAACACATCATTAAGACGTTCAAGATAATTATTATTTTTAGACAATATTAAGTCATCACCAGCATGTACAAGAAATGGATCATCACCAGTGAATGGATGAGAACGCAAAACAGCATCACCAAAACCTAGACGGCGAGGTTGATTAATGAAAACTATATTAGTATTTTCAATTTTATCGAATAGGTTTTGTAAATCATCTTTCCACAAAGAATCATCCAAAGTTGAAAGAAATCTAGGGTCAGGAGTAAAATGATCTTCAATTGAACGTTTGCCTTTACCGATTATAAAACAGAAATTATTAAAATCAGAAGTTATTAATCTTTCAAAAATTATTTGAAGCATCGGTTTAATTAAAATTTGGTTATTTTCCTTAACAGGCATTGGAAGCATTTCTTTAGGTAATTCTTTAGTGATAGGTAATAACCGCGTGCCTAAACCTGCAGCAGGAATTACAGCTTTGTTTACAAGAGAAAAAGAATCCAAGGGAATAGCCTAAATTATATTATAAAACAAACTTCCATTATTTAGTTCTTACATTATAAAATCCGAGATAGAAATTCATAATAATCAAAGAAATAGATTCACAATAACTGGAGTTAAAAAAGATTCTAAGATAGCGGCGATTAATAATCCAGGAACGATTTTACTGATCGAGATACGTAGCCCGAATTTGAAATAATCAACCAAATAAGAATCATCTCTATAAATACGTTTTAGTGATTCATTACCAATTTTTAGGCCAATAGAACCAGCTAATATGATAATAGGAAGTTCAATTATTCCATGCGGAATAATAGCTGAAGATACGACTAATAGACTGGTAACAGTTAAAGCATCATAAATTACTAGTCCAATAAGGAACCCATTAAAGACTAAAAAGAATATAGGGAATATTCCTAAAAGTGGGCTTAATATAATAACTAAAACAGATTTAACTGAATTATTAAGAAATATGAAAATTGCAATTTCAAGAGGAGACAATTCTGAGATCATTGAAACAACATCGTCAAGGTTTCCTTCAATTTGACTGAAATCAGCTAAAGGAGAAACAGCATATCCTATTACAAAAGAGATAAGGAATAATAATGAAGCAAATAAAAATGATCTTTTAAATGATTTTAATGTTATTTTAACATCATTAGAAGAAATATCATAAAATGAAATGGGTAACACCTACTCATACTAGAGATCCAGAATAAATTTCACGGTAAAATCATTAATAGCCTCATTGATCTCCATTAAATGAAAAGTTATTGCTTTAATTTCTACCTTAGGTTTATGCTTTTCAATGTTAAGAGGTTCACCCATTAAATTAGCTTTAAGCATAAATCCTGAGCTATAATCAGATATTGAAACATCAAAATCCCGGAATACTTTATTCTCAACATATAGTTTAAGCAAGATTGATTCAAGCCAATCATGAAGAAGGATAAATTTATTGTTAGCTTTGATAGTAATTAATTCAGACTCAACCATATCAACAGCATCCATATGGATAGCAGTGTCAACAAAGCCTTTTGCAGCATTTGAAAAAGCCAGATCAAGAGTAGTTCCTCTAGCTTCAATATATGCATCAGTCATATGTTCAAGATATTCAAAGCCAGAATCAAAATCATTATTCTTATTCATTAAATAATCAAACCAATTCATAAATTTGAATGTAGCTATAGTTAACACCTATATTGTGCCAATTTTTTATAATTATTGCTGGGAGGCAATTTTTGCCGGGATAATTTAATCCTGAAGGCAGAGTGGACGATTGCGAAGGCCTTGAATTATTAATAGAAAGCCTTTGGCCCTTCGGGGCCTCGTGGGTTCGAATCCTACTCCCGGCGCATTTAAGAAGATGTACAGTTATTCAGGATGATATTTCTTAATCCAATTTTCAATGCCATTTTCAACTATTAAAGATTGGACAACATGACCAAGAGGTGTAATAGGATAGGTTTTGTCACCGAGCCGAATTAAGGATTCACTCAGGTTAACAATTAAAGAAAGGCCAGTGCTAATTGTCAAAGAATCACCAGCAAAAGTAGAAGACAAATATTCAATAAGATCAGGAGATTCAATAGATAAAAAACCATTATTAAATGAGTTTCTTTTGAAAGTTTCACTAAATGAGCCTGCAATAACTAATTGAATTCCAAATGATTTTAATGCAGTAACAGCTTGTTCTCTAGAACTTCCAGTTCCGAAATTGAAACCACTTACAAGAATATCATTCTTCTTAGCTATATTCTTAAAATTTGGATCATAATTCTTCATGACTACGTCAGATTGTTGTTCTAGAGTCATGTTATCTTTGTAAGTAAACTCACTAGGAAATATTCCATCAGTATTTAGGTTATTTGAATTACAAAAAACAATGTTACCCTGGATAATAGAAGGAAAGCCTTCAATAAGATTTATTTTACGTGTTGAGTTCTTTTGTTTATTATTTATTCGAACATCATATTTTGCTTTTGAAGAATCCCAATTTCCTTCTAAATCAATCTTTCCAACAATAGCAGAATAAGCAACTACAGTAGGAGAAGCAAGATATGCAAATGCGTTAGGAGAACCCATTCTACCTTTAAAATTACGATTAGTTGAAGAAATTACTACTTCATTGTCTTTGAGAGTTCCAGCTCCATGACCAATACAAGGTCCACAACCAGGAGGTAAAACGATAGCCCCGGCATCAGTTAATATTTTCCAGTCACCCAATTGTTCACTCTCTTGTTGAACTTCACTAGATGCAGCAGCAATATAGAATTCAACACCATTAGCTACTTTTTTACCTTTAACTATTTTTGCTGCTTCTGCAAGATCTGATACTCGACTATTAACACAAGAAACCAGATATGCTTTATCAATAGGTATATTTTTTTTCTGAATGTCGGATATAGAAAGCATTGCTTTAACATCATTAGGTCCTGAAACATGTGGTTGAATAGTACTTAGATCAATTTTAAGCTCCTTTTCATAATAAGCATTCGGATCAGCGCAAAGAGTTGAAATATCAGATTCTAATTGTGAAATACTTTTTTGATTAATTCGAGGATGAGATAATAAATCAGATGATGAATCAGATCCATTGAATTTACTATAAATCCTTTTGAAGAACTTTTCTCGATGCTTTAGCCAGTTAAGTGTTATTAAATCAGGAGGGAATATTCCAGCTAACGCGCCCCATTCAGTGGTCATATTAGAAATAGTTAATCTTTGATCAATAGATAAACTACTAAGTCCGTCCCCAGTAAATTCAACAATATGATTAAGAACTTCGTCATTGTTAAAGTAGCCACAAAGACTAATAATAATGTCCTTTCCTGTAACCCCATAAGGCAATTTTCCATTTAATATTACTTTAGAAATTGGAGGAATTTGCCACCAAGTTTTACCTGTAGCCCAAAGGGAAGCAGCATCAGTACGAACTATAGGAGTGCCTAAACAACCAAGGCCACCATACATATTCGAATGACTATCTGAAGCAACAACTAAAGAACCAGGCCATGCGTATCCTTCCTCACACATTATTTGATGTCCAATTCCACGGCCAGCAGGATAAAAATCAATATTATGACTATCTGCAAAGTCTTGAATTAAGGAATATTTTTGAAGGTTTTCATCACTATGATCTTGAATATTATGATCAATAGTGAAAACAAGCTGATCAGGATTATGAATTATATTAGAATTTAACTTAAGAAATTTGCTTATAATAGAAGAAGTATTATCGTGAGACATAACGTGCTAAGGAGAGATATTAAGATAATCTCCGATAGATGGTGATTGATCAGGATCTTGATCTACAGAATATTGCTGAATAATTTTTTCAGTATATGTCTGTCCCATATCTTATAATTTCAATAACTTGAACTTATGTGTTAATATTTGAAAGTTATTGAAATTATTATTTCCAAACTCGTTTAAGGACTCTTAAAGCATTTCCACCCATTACTTTAGATATATCATCATCAGAATATCCTTCTGAAGCCATAACACTAACCATGTTACCCCATTCAGTAGCATCACGGAGATCAGGAAGTTTACCAAATTGGTAAGGTCTAGCTTTAGTTTCAGGGAAACGATTTCTAAGACTACTCATGAATGCTTCTTCACCTGGTATTTTATGCCATGGATAGATATCCATACCAATTGCTATATTATCAATACTACCAATTTTTTCGATGTGCTTCATATGATTAACCAAATCTTTAATGGTTGGCTGTTGATCTTCTCTAACAAAAGGAGCATGTGCAACTAAACTTATGAGACCGCCCTTTTCAGATAGCACTTGAATTAATTCATCAGTTGCATTTCTTTTATTTGGAACAAGAGAAAAACAATTCGAATGGGTAGATACTATTGGATCCTTAGAATGTTCGGCAGCATGCAAAGAAGTACGAAGCCCAACGTGAGCTGTATCAATAAGTATGCCTAATCGATTTAATTCCTCAACAGCTTGTTGACCAAAAACACTTAATCCAGAATTATCAGGCTCACCCATACCGTCTCCAATACTATTTCTTCTATTGTAAGTTAAAGTAGTGATCAAAAGGCCTAATTTTTTAAATAATGACAGGAGATACAAATCGCTTCCAATAAAATCTAATCCTTGTAATCCTAGAATAAAAGATATTTTTCCTGAATTTCTAGTAGTTTCAATGTCGTCAAACTTGAAGACCGGTTCTACTTTATCATTTTGTTCATCAAATTGCTTAAAGAATTCACCATACCTTTCAAGATGATGATGTATATCACCCCAAGGAAAAGCAGTAGTGATGTTAGAAACTGCGACTTTACTCCTTTGAAGATCAGATAAGTATTCAGGTGTAAACATAATGTTTGCAGGTTCACATAGATTAACGAAAGTAATTCTTTCCTTTAGAGACTCAACGCGATCATTATTATTAGAAGAAATCATGTTTTCCATTGTATTTTTATTACAATAATAACCATTAAACTTTTCGAATTTCAGATAATATGACTTAATTCGTATTAGTCAATAAACAATTTAACCTTTAGAGAACGAGTCATTTTTTTTATTTCATACTCACGGCGAATAGCATGGAGACGAGAAACACATTTTTCTTGATAAACAAGAGTTACAGGTAATCTTCCTCTAGTAAATCTTGAGGCAGTTCCTTTGTTATGCGCATTTATTCTATTCTTAATGTTTTTACTATAACCAGTATAAAGTTGTCCAGTACTACATTCTAAGATATACACATGATATGATAAGAGTAATCACCTTGTGATCCATTATAATATTCAACAGATAATTAAAGAAAAAGATTTAACAAATAGATATTAACTGTCAATGTGTCACAATTAAAAAGAATTATTTGCGTGTTAGCTATGTGGTGTCCACATTGTGAACCAATAACTATCAATATTATTGAAAAAATGAAAAAAGAATTAAAAGTTGAAATAAGAATATTAGATATCGAAAAATCTGAAGAAGAAAAAGAAGCCGATGAAATAGTCAAAAACTATGGAGAATGGGATCCAGATTACGTTATACCTCAAGTCTTTTTTGAATATGATGATGAAATTAAACATATTTGGGCAGGTTCTAGTGAGCCTACAAATAGAATTAATAAAAACATGTGTGCGCTTCCAAGCACAACTAAATTAGCTTGGGAAAACTTTCTGAAAAATGACTTCTATAAGAGTCATTTAGAAAAAGCAAAGAATAATTCATGAGAATATAGTGGTGTTCTTTTCAGATTAGTCGAAATGAATCTGAGAGCTTGTGCTGGAGAACCAATGCATCATAGCTCACTCTAAACTAAAAAGAACACCATTAGATGACGGGAAATACTCCTTAATATGTTTATTTCAAAAAAAGGAGAGAAGTATGATAATAATATTAGAAAAGAAGTAAATAATAGATGAGTTTCATGATATGTAACAAAAGGGCCAGTCGTCTAGCCTGGTTAGGACAACAACGTAAATTTACGTGGTCAAGCCTTTACATGGCGTAGGTCCCCGGTTCAAATCCGGGCTGGCCCACTTAAATAATTAAAGGGTATTAATGATGTCGTGGATTCGTATTGAGTTTTAAATCTATGGAAGAGCTTATCACTGAACTTGATTCTAAGATAGGTGAAGGGAATGTGGGAACACCCTATTTCATTAATCCCGAAATAAAATCATTCCCAATTTCTACAAATAATATAAAAAGAATAATGGAAGAGAATTCTGAAAGAAGATTAGCTTTTGTAGATGGAGGAAATCAAGAAATAATTGGGGCACCAAATTTTTCGTTACAGTTAAACAGAGTATACGTAGGGATATGGAATGGTAAAACTAGAGTAATTGCCAAGATTCCAAAAATTGAATTCTTTTCAGCTACTTATTCTAGTTTTAAGGATAACGAGATAAGATACGAAACCACAATATCCTGTGAGAATCAAGAATTTATCAAATATCTTCCTTCAACTAAAGACATGTCATTCAGTTCAATGGATAGAACAATTAGAAATGGCAACGAACGAGCAGATATAGTTAGAGTAGCTTCAATTACAAGAAGATTTGCTGAATGGAAATTTGCATCAAACATTCTTAAATCATTAAAAAAAGGAGATGTATTAGTAATGGATGGTACTTTACAAACGTCGTTCACCAATGAAGGAAAATATCTACGGGAATTAATTAATGAATCTAAAAATAACGGAGTGATTTTAAGTGGTTTATCAAAAACAAGCAACTTATTCACTACAACGGGCTATTCTTTACTTGGAGCAGTGAGAGAAATAGCTGAAAAATATGATAGTGAAACAGAATGGTATTGCCCTATTGCAGATTCAAACGTTATAGATTACAATGTTATAATTTTAGCAGTAAAATTGAATAGATCGTCCAAAAGAGTATATAGATACGAATTTCAAAGAGAACAGTTCCAAGAGTTAAATGAAACTCAAATTAATGAAATATTAGCGAAACTAATTCAAAATTCTTCAGACTCATCATTATAAGGATATCCATATGGATTAATTGACGCGGATTTCTTTGCAAGAGTTACGAATAGTGAATTAAATTATTATCAAAGTACTGCGATTTCACGTATTTCTAAACTTGGAAAAATTGATAAATTTGCTCGACATCTTAATTCAAATGATACCCACAATATTCTTAACAAATTAATAAAGTGGTAAATATGTCAGAATTAGAAGTAGTAGGACAAGTTGTTGGAGGTAATGAAGGATCAATTTTAATTAGAGAAAAAAATGAAAGAAGACTTGAATTAGGAGACCTATTAATTGTTGATGATATAGACAATCAAGTTATACTTCTTCAGGTTTTTAATCTTCATTATGGCAGTCAAATACCACAAATTAATAGAGAGCTTGCATCAGGAATTCAATTAGAAGGATATGGAACAGGAATCACAGATTTTATTGACCCTGCACTTAGAAATTATACGCTTGCAGAAGTTAAAGCAATAGCTAAAATAAATAATAAAGAAGCTAAAATACCTAAAACATTACCAGCTTTCTTTTCAAAAGTAAGATATGCAAACAATAATGATTTAGCCTTTTTGACTAAACAAGAAAAGGCCCCAATATATATAGGGAATGTAAGAAGTGGATCTAAAGTTCTTGAGGATTCACCCGTATACCTTAATGGCAACGATTTTTTTACTCACCATGTTTTAGTTCCAGCTGCAACAGGGAGGGGTAAAAGTAATTTAATTAAAGTGATGTTATGGAGCATACTTGAGCAAGGAAAATTTGGGGTACTTGTATTAGATTCCCATGATGAATATTATGGAAGAAATAATTTAGGATTAAAAGATCATCATAATGCACAAAATAACATGACGTATTATTCTATTGATGCGATTCCAGGATCTCCTACGCTAGTGATTAGCCTTAAGAAGATTACACCATATCATTTTGATGGCATATTAAATTTTACTCCGGCCCAAAAGGAAGCAACTGAACTTTATTATAGAGAATTTGGAGAGAACTGGATAGAGATTATTCTATTAGGAGAAATTGTTAAATCACCAGATGGCCATCCTATCGATTCTATAAAACTAGTGACAATTCAAGTATTACAACGAAAGATTGGAAACATTCTTAATATTTCTGTAAAGAATAATCAATTAATATTTAATGATCATGTGTTTTCTCGTGATTCAGGCGGATCAACAGTAAAAAACATAGTAAGCTATTTAGAAGATGGGAAAATAATAATAATTGATACTTCAAGATTAGGAACAGATACAGAACTATTGATAGGGAGCATTATTGCAAATGAGTTATTTTACATATATAGTTCTTCTAAATCAAAAGGAGAGCTTGAATCAAAGATTCCAGCCAGTATAATTATTGAAGAAGCCCCAAGAGTCCTTGCAGCTGAAAAAATAGAACAAGGAGATAATATTTATAGTAAGATTGCAAGAGAAGGTAGAAAATTCAAAGTAGGACTGATAGCCATTACTCAATTAACAAGCATTATCCCAAGAATGTTATTAACTAACATGAACACTAAAATAATACTCGGTAACGAAATGTCAACTGAAAGAAGAGCAATAATAGAAAGTGCGGCTCAAGATTTAACTACTGAAGATAGAACTATTGCAAGTTTGGATAAAGGAGAAGCAATAATTAGCAGTATATTTTCTAAATTTGCAATCCCAATATATACCCCATTATTTGAAGAATTTATCAAAAAAAAGAAAAAGGTTAACCAAGATCATAATTTGATACTTTAAGGAGAAAAAGATCATTGAATAGATTTGCGCATCTTTCCGACATTCATTTAGGAAGTACTCGTGATCCTATTTTACGAGAAATGGAAATAAACGCATTTGAAAAAGCTATGAATGAATGTATAGATAGAGAAGTGAATTTTATAATTATTTCAGGCGATTTCTTTGATACACCTATACCAGATCTAGAGGTAGTTAATAGAACACTAATCAAATTAAAAGAAATAAATGAAAAAGGAATACCGATCTATATTATTTATGGAAGTCATGATTATGCACAAGGAAGCACCTCAATTATTGATTTGTTGTGTACCATTAGGTTAATGACTAAAATCGATAAAGACGCATATTTAGAAGATGGCAATCTTAAATTAACGCCAGTTATAGAACCAAAAACAGGAATTAAGATTGTAGGATTTTCAGCTAGAAAACAAGGTCTTGAAA
>CAZIZY010000031.1:0-8535 GCA_964544235.1 uncultured Nitrosopumilales archaeon | reverse complement strand
ATAATTCTATTGTAAACTCAATCTCAATAAAAGATTCTTTTATACTTAGCTTAGGAACCGTTGATGAAATAACTAAACAAATTAATGATAATACTAAAGTTTTCGATTTAAATGGTAAATATGTTACTCCTGGGCTTATTGATTCACATAGCCATCTCGCTTCTACTGGTATTGAATTACTTTATGTTATGGATTTATCAAATAACTCTATTAAATCGATAAAAGATGTATTAAACGTAATTAAATCTCAATCCTCTAAAATTAAAAAAGGCGAATGGATTCTCGGTTCTCGCTTAAATGAATCTTCTTTAGATGAAAATCGTCTTCCAAACAGATTTGATTTAGATTTGGTTTCTCCTCATTCTCCAGTATACATCACTCATTCTGTTGGACATTTTGGTGTTGTTAATACATTTGCCTTGAATCTCGCTGGAATCACTAAAGATACTCCTCAACCAATGGGTGGAACAATTGATAAAGATCCAAAAACAGGTGAGCCCACCGGAATTCTTAGAGAACCATCAGCTATGAATTTGGTTAGAGATTTTATCCCTTCTTGGTCTTCTGATCATTACCGTGAAGGTATTAAGAAAGCTGTTGATGAATATCTAAAAGAAGGAATAACCGCTAATAAAGATCCTGGGCCTTTTACTACCTCTGGTAATTCTTTTGAAGCATATAAATCGCTTCATGAATCTGGTGAATTAAAAATGAGAATCTATTTATTGCTTCCAATAGATTCTAAAGAGTCTTATTATGAATCTGCAAAGATTATTGAAAATTATCCTAGTGATGATGTTTTGAAATTAGGTGGGGTGAAAATCTTTTTGGATGGTAGTATAGTTGCAAGAACTGCATGGAGTAAAGAAAACTGGTACGCTAATGGAAAAATAGATCCTGATAATAATGGTTATCCTGTTATCGATTTAGATCTTCTTCATGACTTAATTAAATTATCTCATGAAAATGGGTTTCAAATTAATGTACATAGTATTGGTGATAAATCTACTGACTTCTTAGTTAAAGCTTATTTGAATGTATTATCTGATCATCCGAAAGATAATCATAGACATTCTATTATCCATGGGATGTTAATTGATTCTGAGCTTTCTAATCTAATTAAAAATGCGTATCTTGTTTTCGAATCTCAACCCAATTTCTTATATTTCTTTGGTGCTAATTATGTTGATGCATGTGGTCCTGAAAGAACTAAGCTACTTATGCCTTTAAAATCTCTTTTGAATAATGGAATAATGGTAAGTGCTGGGTCTGATTCTTTTATTTGTCCACATTCACCAAAATATGGTCTTATTGGAGCTACTACCAGATATTCATTAAATATTATGAATGGTGATTATCCTACTGGAACTGAAGAAAAGATCAATATGATGGAATCTCTTAAAATGTATACCTATAATAGTGCTTATTGTTTATTCTGGGATGATAAAATTGGTTCACTGGAATCAGGTAAAAAAGCTGATTTAGTAATTTGGTCCGGTGATTTATTAAATGATAATGTTGATTCCTTATTGGGATTAAAAGCTGAAACTACTTTTATTGATGGTAAAGTAGTTTATTCTTCTAAATAACGCTTAATCATTAGCATTAAACATATTAATGATTTCTTTTTGTTCACTATAGATGACTCATTACGACAAATTTTCAGTAGCTGCTATTCAATCATCTCCAATATTTTTGGATCGTGATGCTTCTACTGATAAAGCTTGTAAACTTATTAAAGATGCATCTTCAAAAGGAGCTGTTCTTGCTGCATTTGGAGAAGCCTGGCTTCCTGGATATCCTTTCTTTAATGTTGAGGAAAAATCTACTTTATATTGGAAAGCAGCTTCTGAATATTTAGCTAATGCAGTAGAAATTCCTAGTCCTACTACTGACCGTTTATGCGATGCTGCTAAACAATCTAATATTGATGTAGTTATTGGAATTGTCGAACTTGATAAAAAGACTAAAGGCACTGCTTATTGCACTCTTCTTTTTATTGGGAATAATGGTCAAATATTAGGTCGACATAGAAAACTTAAACCTACTTGTATTGAACGGGCTATTTGGGGTGATGGCGATTCAATTGGCCTTACTTCTTATGATCGATCATATGGTCGAATTAGAGGTTTAAATTGTTGGTAGCTCTATATGGCTCTTCCTGGATATGCTTTAATGGAACAAGCGACTCAAATTCATGTAGCTGCTTGGCCTGGAAGTGAACCTATTTCAGCTCCTGAATCACCAAATCCTATTTGGGCTAGACAATTATTACTTTCTAGATCTTTTGCCTCCCAATCTGGTTCTTATGTTATATTGGTTGGAGGTCTCCGTTCAAAAGAATCTATTCCTGATAGATACTCTTCTCTTTCTGAACCATTTTCTCCTTCTACTGGTGATAGTTGTATAATTGATCCTAGAGGAGAAATAATCGCGGGTCCTGCTAATGGTGAAACTATTCTTTTATCAACAATTTCATTAGAATCTGTTTTTGCCGCCAAATCAGCTTGTGACGTTGCGGGGCATTATTCTAGGCCTGATATCTTTAATTTTTCAGTTAATAATCAAATTAAATGATTTTACCATTTTTGGGTATTAGTTACGAATACATTATTATGTTAAACTTATATCTGGAAACTAGCCTGATCTTTTATTATGGATTCAAATAAAGTTCAAGATGCTCATTCTTGGCTAGATGATAATCAAAATATTATAATATCTTTCCTCCAGAATCTTATCAGAATTCCTACTTTTAATCCTCCTGGAGATAATTATGATTTAGTTGCTGATCTTGTAAAAAACGAAATGGAAAATTCAGGTTGTAAAACTAAGCTATTTGAAGCTCCTGAAAACTATGTTGAATTATGTGGAAAATCTAAACTTGGATTAGATTCTTCTCGAATTAATGTTGTTGGTTATGCTGGTAATGATGATGGTTCTCCAACTCTTGTATTTAATTCTCATTCTGATGTTGTTCCGATAAGTTCTGGATGGACTGTTGATCCAGTTGGAGGTGAAATTAAAGACGGAAAAATATATGGTCGGGGTGCAGCTGATAATAAAAGTGGAATTGTTTCTATTATTGCAGCTTTTAGAGCTTTACATGAAATGAAAATAGACCTTAAAGGTCAAGCTTTGTTAACTTCTACAGTTGATGAAGAATTAGGAGGATTTTCCGGCCTCAAATATCTTGTTGATAAAAATATTGTTAAAGGCAATTTAGGTATTAGTGCTGATTCAAGAATTGGTCAAATAACTAATGCATTAAATGGTCGTTTAAGATGGAGGGTAACTAGTCATGGTAAATCTGTTCATTCTAGTATGGCTAATTTAGGAATTAATGCAATTGAAAAAATGTCTTCACTTGTTTTATCTTTACAGTCTCATTCTCTAGATTTGCAAAAAAGGTATTCTACTATTCCGGCTCCTCCTGCCTCTATGAGTAAATTCTTGCGGCCAATTGCTAGTGTAGGAACAATTAATGGTGGAATTAAAGATAATATTGTTCCTGATCATTGTTACATTGATTTAGATAGAAGAGTTACTCCTGAAGAAAATATTAATGATGCTCGTGATGAACTTAGCTCCATAATTAATGATACTATGCATAATGTTCCAGATGCTAATTATGAATCTGTTGAATTAAGTTTTAGAGAGCCTTGTTTAACTTCTGCTAACCATCCATTTTTACTTAAATCAAAATCGATAGCTGAGGAAACTCTTGGTCATGATGTTCCTATTTATGGTAGTACTGGAAGTAGTGATATGCAATACATGATTAATGACTGTAACATGCCGTCATTTGGATTTGGTCCTATTCGACCTGATTGTAATGTACATGGAATTGACGAATTTGTATATATTGAAGACGTAATATCTACTGCTAAAGTCTATTCAAGTATAATTATAGATACTCTAACTGATTAATCGTCAGTGTCACTCTCTATTATATTGGTGAATAACCTTATAATGTTCATTTACCATATATTATATGACAAATATGACATCTCCCATTAAAATTGGTGATATTATAGCTTATCCTGGTGAAAAAAAGTCTGGTCCTTGTATGTGGGTGGAACTTCGTGATGGAACACGAGTTAATCTTCCTGTTATTATAATTAATGGTAAACATGACGGTCCTAAAGTTGTGATTACTGCTGCTCAACATCCTACTGAACTTGTCGGTGTTACTGCTACTCAAATTGTAGCAAATCGTCTTGATCCTGAACAACTTAAAGGGTCTCTAATTATATTTCCTGTTGCTAATCCTTTAGCAATGCAATTTGCTCAATATTTATCTCCTCATGATGTAACTAATATGGCAGCTGCGTTTCCTGGTAGTGCTGTTACTGGAATGACTCCAAGATTTGCTAATTTTATTTGGGAAAATGCCGCTAAAGATGCTGATCTTATTATGGATTTCCATGAAAATTGGAAGCCTTGTTTATGTTTCAGTATTGTAAAACCAAGTGAAGATCCTGCAATTATCCAAAAAGCTGTCGATCTTGCGGATGCTTTTGGTATTACTGTAATAAAATCTCGCGCTGGAAAATTTGGATTGCCTGGGACCGCAGGTGGACAGGGACTTACTCAATTAGCTATGGCTAATGGAATTCCAGCATTTACTCCTGAATTTGTTGGTTCTACAGAAGTAACTTTTCATGAAGACGATCCTGCTGTAAAAGTTCCTGTACGTGGAACTATGAATGTTCTTAAGAAACTAGGAATGATTTCCGGTATTACGGAACCTCAATCTGATATTCTTGTAATGCAAGGGAATTTTGAGGCTGTTGGTACTATTCACGCTGATCGTGGTGGTATTGTTCATCGTTTAGTTGATATCGCTATAAAATTAACTAAAGATACTCCTATTGCTAAAGTTGTTAATTCTTATGGAGAATCAGTTGAAACAATAGTTATGCCTGTTGATGGTTACTTATGGGGTTGGACTTATGTAGGAGGTTCAAATATGAGGGCTATGACTACTCAAACTGGAAATGCTGTCGCTTACTGTTATAAAGACGCATAATCTGATACTATTATCAAGTTCAATGCTCCTTAAATAAACGAATCAGATTCCGATTAAGGAATAAGCATGAAGTCTCCTCAATCCGACCATCCTTTACGTTGGAGGATGCTGATCCTTCTATCAATTTCGATGGTGTTTAGCCTTACTGTATGGTTTAGCACTAACGCAATTGCTCCTGTATTAAAATCTGAAATGGGGTTCTCTAATAGTGATATCGCATGGTTAACAATTGCAGTTCAATTAGGATTTGTATTTGGGACATTGTTTCTCGCAGTATCTAATTTATCCGATATGATGAACACTAGGAAAATCTTTTCAATATTTGCATTATTATCTGGACTTACTAATCTTGGATTATTATTTGTGCCTGAAGACTTCTTTATATTCTTCTCATTAAGATTATTAAGTGGATTTCTTTTAGGTGGCGTATATCCTCCTGGAATGAAAATAATCTCTGGTTGGTTTAATTCAGGTAGAGGATTTGCTATAGGTGTAATGGTATCGGCATTAACTCTCGGTTCTGGTTCTCCTCATTTACTTAGTTCAATATTTGTATCCCATTGGGAACTTACAATCTATTTGAGTACTCTATTAGCTACTCTTTCTAGCATTATTGTTTATTTTGTTGTCAAAGATGGACCATTAGATGTTCCTGCTAGACAATTTAAACCAAGTTACATTCTAGATACTGTGAAAATTAAATCAACTAGGTTGATATTCTTTGGATATCTTGGTCATATGTGGGAATTATACGCTATGTGGACATGGCTTCCTATATTCTTGTTTGTAATATATGGTAATGATGTTGTCTTTGGTGTACTTAATTCATCGAGTTTAATTTCTTTCTTTGTATTTGTTTCTGGTGCTTTTGGCTGTATAATTATTGGGATGTTATCTGAAAGATTTGGTCGAACTGTAGTGATTATCATTTCAATGTTAGTTAGTGGCGTTGTATCTCTATTTATTGGGTTTATTCCAATTGATTGGACTCTATTAATTTCATTGGTTTCAATAATATGGGGTTTCTTTGTAGTTGCTGATTCAGCTCAGTTTTCTACTGGACTTACTGAATTAGTTGAAGATTCTTATCGTGGAACTGCATTAGCATTTCAAATGGGAATGGGTTTCTTAATAACTATTTTTCCGATTAAGATTCTACCTATAATATCTAATTCTTTAGGATGGGGCTATGCATTTGCTTTCTTATCGATTGGTCCATTCTTAGGAATTATTTCTATGGTAACTCTAAGAAAATTACCTGAATCAAGCTCTATGGCAATGGGTCGTAAATAATCATATTATTACTTTTATTTTAAACATTCTTGGCATGTGACTTCTATTTTTGATTCATCGTCAATTTGGCTTAGTGGTTTATATCCTGCTGTTTTATTACATTTAATACAATAAATTTCTTGCAATTTAACTTAAAATTAATTTCTATTCAAAAAAACTTTTCTGATTTCCGTTAATTATTTGTTTTTTATTTTTAATTCAATTGATCTTATGATGATTCCTATTAATAATAAAATTAGTGTTATTATGATTAAGTTATAAAATATATCTTCCATTAAATTGTTCTACTCATTGTCTATTATTAATTTATTTAACTTTCCTTTCACTTCTATATTATGTTAAATTTTTCTCTAATATTTGAGATATCTATAATAATGTCTTTTACCAATATCAATTTGTGAATAAGACTTTAGTTAAATCTCTACCTATTATTCTCTTATCGTTTTTATTATTAGCTTTTTTCTTTTCTTCTAATATCTCTTCTTTAACCAACAATAATTCTGATGAACCATTATTAATGAATAACGTAGTTGTTCTTGAATTATATGATTCTAATGGCAATCTGAAAAATAAAATTGAAACGCATAATTCATTAACTGTTTCTGGAAAACATCAAATTCTAGCTTTGATATCTGGTCAAACTGTTAGCCTTACTGGAACTTCAGAATCTAATATTCTTGGCCTTTATGCTAAACCAATAGATAACATGATATTAGAAGGAGAATGTTCTACTTGTGTTTTTAATAATCGTTCTGATTTAACTTCTACTGAATCTACTCTCTCATCTGATACTGTTGATTTTAAAACTACATTTGGAGCAGGTAATTTTATTGGTACTGTAGAAAAAGTCAGTTTATATTTCCCAGTTGACTCTGAACCAAATTTTGGGGTAGTGGGTTCTCCTCAAAATCTTCAATGGAACGAAATTGTTTTATCTGATCCTTTAGAGAAAGGTGAGAATGATATTCTTAATGTTACTGTAACAGTAGGTTTCAAATAATACTCTATATATTGAATCTTGCTTTCTAACTATTATGTTCATCAATGTCTAAGTTCACAATATTCTTGTGATGTTGAATGCGTCAAAAAATTTTCTTCGGAATTCTGTTTTCAGTTCTTCTATTAATTGGAACCATTCCTGCTTTCGCTATTTCTAATTCTGTTACTTCTTCATCTTCTAGTTTGATTGCTAATAATGCATCTACCTCTTCTATAACTATTCTTGTACCTAAAACCACTTATTATCCTGGTGATGCCTTATCTATTTCGGGAACTGTTACTCCTTTTGATTCCAATCAAGCTGTAACCATTCAAGTTTCAGGTCCTCCTGGATTTCCTGGAGCATTTTCAGTAGTATCTCCTGATGATGATGGAAATTGGACTGCTAATAACATAATGACATTTATCGCAGCATATGATACTGGTACCTATACTGTTACTGCTAAATATCAAGGCTCTTCATCTTCTAAGAATGTATTATTTTCTTTTCCCGAGATCACTTTGAATCTAGTTTCTAATATTTCATTATTTGAATCTTTATTTACTGATATTATTTTAGTTTCTGATCTTATCCTTATTGATTCAATAAATATTCTCAGTGAAATTAATACTTTCTTTACTCCTTTAACTAATACTTTTATCCGAATATTGACTGAAAAGCTAGATTTAGAAACTGATTATACTTCTCAACTTGAATGTTGTGCTCCTGATGATTCTGATGAATCTATTCAGATTTCTTCTAGCATTCAGACTTTTATTTATCAATCTAGCTATAATTTCGTTCTAAAAGATGATGCTGATGAATCAATTAATTCTGAAATAAAAACTACTTCTAATCTTATTTCAATGGATGCTAATAGTGAAAATGATTTAATTGTCTTTAATTTAATATTAGAAGGTGAATCTGGAACTAAAGGTTCAACTCTAATTACGCTTCCTATTGAATATGTATCTGAAGACATTGTTCTATTAATTAAAGGAAAATCTGCACACTATGATATTTCAACTGATAATACCAGCTTCCATATATCTTTTGAATATGCCCATAGTGAAGTACCTGTCAACCTCATTATTGGGGATGTTTCTGATGAAGATCTTCGACAATATTCTATTCCTTTAATTATCTTATTAATGATAATCCTTCTAATCGTATTAATTATAGTAGTTTATGTTCGAAAACGTAATAATTATGCTGAGAATCCTATTGATTCTAG
>CAZIZY010000030.1:0-6063 GCA_964544235.1 uncultured Nitrosopumilales archaeon | reverse complement strand
ATTAGCAAAATAACTAGTGGCATAATCATATGCTTGAATATCATGATAATCAAATTTAGATCCCTCATCCAAATAAATTTCAATAACATTACTTTGAACTGAATTAGAATTATTAGAATTTGGAACTCCATGACCTTCATCAATTATAGAAGCACTACTTCCTCTTTCAACGATTACAATTAAATTTGAGAATATTCCTTTATCAGAATCATTAATGAGAGATAATCGCCTAAATGGAAACGATATTTCAATATTTTTAGGAATATAAAGAAATGCGCCACTATTTAGAAGTGTTTGATTTAACGCGGCAAATTTATCAGAATTAGAAGGAATTGCTCTATCATCAAAGAAAGGTTTTAACAGAGATTCATGGTCATTAATAGCTGTAAATAAATCAGTGTAAATTATTCCTTCTTTTAATAAATCATCCTGAGTCGATGTGGAGAAAGTAGCGCCATTTATTTGAATAAGTTCACCTGCAAATTTATCTGAATTAGAAGAAAGAGTAGGAGGAATAGGAATATTTGGTAATTCATTTAGAGTAGATAACGAATTTAATTCTAAAGAACCAAGAATGTTATCATATTTAGCATAAAGAGGAGAAGGTTCTAAGGGTAATTCATTATAATGGTTTAATGCAGATAGCCGGGAATCACGAAGCCATTTTTTATCTGATTTATTTACTATAAGTGATTGAACCGTATTTTGATCAGGAAACATTATAATTAACTTATCCTACAGATCCTTCCATACTTAATTGAATTAATCTATTAAATTCAACAGCATATTCCATAGGTAACTCTTTGGTAAATATTTCTAAGAATCCATTAACTACAACACTAAGAGCTTCAGATTCATTAAGGCCACGAGACATTAAATAAAATAATTGATCTTCACCAATTTTACCTACAGTAGCTTCATGAGTTAAAGTAGCATCATCCTCATTAATTTCATTATAAGGATAGGTATCAGTACGTGATTCATCATCAAGTATAAGAGCATCACAACGAACACTAGATTTAACATTAGTAGCATTTTTCGCAACATGAAGCAATCCTCTATAAGTAGATCGTCCACCATCTTTACTTACAGATTTAGAATTTATTTGAGAAGTAGTATCAGGAGCTAAATGTATTATTTTGCCACCGGCATCTTGATGTTGATCCTTTCCAGCAAATGCAACAGATAAGATATTAGCTTTAGCACCACGTCCAGCAAGGTATATTGAAGGATATTTCATTGTAAGCTTACTGCCAATATTTGCATCAATCCATTCTACAGTAGCATTTTTATGAGCATATGCTCTTTTTGTAACGAGATTATATACATCTCCACTCCAATTTTGAAGAGTAGTATATCTGACTTTAGCACCTTCTTTCGCAATAATTTCTACAACTGCGGAATGTAATGATTCAGAAGAATATACTGGAGCAGTACAACCTTCAATATAATGAACTTTTGAATAGGGTTCAGCAATTATAAGTGTCCTCTCGAATTGACCAATATTCTGAGCATTAATTCGGAAATAAGCCTGAAGTGGAATATCTAATTCTAGTCCTCTAGGAATATAAACAAAACTACCCCCACTCCACATTGCACTATTAAGTGCTGCAAATTTATTATCACTAGGTGGAACGATAGTCCCAATATATTTTTGTACAATATCGGGATATTCTTTTAATGCAGAATCAGTATCTAAGAATAATACGCCTTGCTTTTCTAAATCTTCACGAAGATTATGATAAACTACTTCAGAATCATATTGAGCACCAACACCTCCCAAGAATTTTTGCTCAGCTTCAGGAATTCCAAGTCTATCAAAAGTTTTTTTAACGTTATCTGGAACATCATTCCAATCACCTTCTTTCTTATCAGTAGCTTTTGCATAGTATACAATATTATCAAAATCAATTTTTGATAAAGAACCACCCCAAGTTGGAATTGGTTTATTTTTAAATAATTCATATGATTTTAATCTGAAATTTTTCATCCATTCTGGCTCGTTTTTTATCGCCGAAATTTTTTCAACTAGTTCTTTAGAGTGACCCATCTCAGATTTATAAGAATAATCTTTATCAGAGTCTTTAAAATCATATTTAGAATAATCTATGTTTACGGAAGCCATTATTATATTTATTATAAAATGAAATATATAAATTATAACTCAGTTATCACTAAGAAATATTAAAATAAAAAAAGATTAGAAAAAGCTAGAATGCTCTAGCTTTTTCATAATTAACGGTATTTTGATTATCTAGGTGCTGGACCAGTCCAGGTCATGTGATAGATACCATAAACGTTGAAGTATTCCACGTTATAGACAATATTCTGCAGCTGAGAGCTGTGAGGAATATAGCCTACTTGTTCCATCGCGAAGATGGCAGGACATTCATCATTTATGATAGACTGGACTTCTTTGTACATTGCTGCACGTTTTGCCTTATCAGTAATTAGACGAGCATCATCAAGAAGCTTATCTACTCTACCACTTTGTGCATTGTTTCCACCGAAGTGAGTTGGGTTCCTAGCCCAAGTAATACTCTCTTTAGGGAAGGAGTGCCATGCATTGTATAGTAATGCATCAGGATCAAGGAAGTATCCTGCATGTGTTACAGCAACTAAGTCAGGAGCTGTAGTCTTATCAGACACACCATCAGAGTATTGAGACCATGGAAGAGACTGTACTTTCATATTAAGTCCAAGTTGCTTTGCATTTGCTTGCATACCGAGACCAGCTAATTTTTCCCATTCAATTGTATTAATATAATTGAATTTGATTTCTCTGACAGCAGAAGTGTCAGCATATTTAGAAGCTGCGATAAGAGATTTAGCTTTAGCTATATCTTCTTCATATCTCGTTAGATCCTCATTATGACCCCAGAATGCACGAGTTAATGGACCGGTCATACGTTTATCACCGATACTTCCTCGAATATTCTCTAAGAAGTCAGAATATGGAAATATGTGAGCCATTGCCTTTCGGAAGTTCTTATCATCGAAAGGAGGATTTGTAGTATTCATGAATATGAAGTGTGGATTAATAGGCTTATGTTGGTATTCAACTTCCATACCATCAGTAGCATCAACCCATTTTACGAATTCAGTTGATTTGAAACTACCAGTAATGTGAGCTAAACCAGCTGCAAACATTTGTTTGTGAGTAGCTTCTTCAGCTACTTTCATGAAGTGGAATCCATATAGTTTGTCAGCAGTCCAACCACCCCAATAATCATTGTTACGAGTAAGATCATAACCAACATCAGATTGGAATTTCTTAAGAATGTATGGACCAGATCCTGCATCATTGCCTTTAAGCATATGATTAGATGCATAGTCACCCATTGCACCATAAGGACCTTCAGCCATGTTTTTCTTAACGAATGTCGGACTAACAATATAGAAGAATGGTAATGTGGCCATTAATGGACCATAAGGCTTAGTGAGATTAAGTTGGAAAGTATTATCACCAACAACTTCACTACCAGTACCTGCGCTAATTACACCATTCCACATAAATGCGGCTCCACGGTTCATGGTCATAATTCGATCCATACTGAATTTTACAGCTTCAGCATCAAGATCGGAACCATCATGGAATTTAACATTCTTCCTAATAGGAAACTTGATTGTTTTACCATCATTAGAAATTTCCCAACCAGTAGCAATTTGTGGTACTACATTTGCAGGAGATTCAAGATCGTAACGAACTAAGTTATCATAAAGATTCTGATACATACGAATTCCAGGCACATCTGTTCTTAAAGCTGGATCAGGATTACCAGTAGATGAATTATCAACGTATGTAATCCACACTTGATCAGCAGGTTTTACTGTTTGTGTTAATGTTTGTGTGTTTGTCTGGGTTCGTGTTCTAGTCTTTGTCTGAACTTGTGTTTCAGTAGCTGTCTTTGTTTCTGTTTCTCTCTTGGTGACAGTAACAGTACCAGGAACTGGTTCTGAATCAGGTCCACGAGTTAATATGTAGCCTGCTCCACCTGCAACAACAAGTGCACCAGCACCAATAGCTGCTTTACCTGCAGTAGATAGAGCTTCTCTACGAGTTAACTTATGGCGCTTGCTGCCATCAAGTCCTTCCTCATTCTCATTATGAGACATGAATAAGGAAATTATATTCGTAGTATAATAATGTTTACTATTCCATCTAATTAGGCATTAATTCAACGCAATTTTTGACGCAAAAATAACAATAGGTTGTAATTTTTCTGGAAGAAGTTCTTTAAAGAATTGGAAATCAGATTCATTTAAAGAATTACTAAGTCGCAGAATCATCAAATGAAGAGTGAACAGTATAGGGATAAGAAATAAAACTAAAAGAAATTGAAAATTGTACGATGAAGTAACTATGATAACACTATAAAGTAATATTGATAACATTAATGAGGAAAATATTGACGCGAAATATGATCTATAGTCAATAGTAAAAAATCCTTTAATCTTAACAAATAAAATCAAAGACAAAAAGATTATTCCAGACATTATGGATTTTCCTAAAGCAGCCCCAAACATTTCAAAGTTAGCAATAAGCACAGGAGTTATAGCTATTAAAGTAAATAACCCTAAGATATTTGAAGTCATAATTAATTTAGTATTTCCATTAGAAATAAGTTGTCCTGTATAAACTGCGATAGGACATGATAATCCAACAAAAATTGCAACAATAGCTAAAGAAGAAGAACCTATAACATATTGAGCCCCAAAAATTTTAAGAAGAAAAGGTGATAATGCAGCTATTCCGAAGGAAGCTGGAATCACTATTATCGATATGTATCGCGTATATGATCTAGATAATGAAATGAACCCCTCACTGTCATTTTTAGAAAGCAATCCAGACAAAGCAGGAATAAGCGCAAAAGATATAGATTGAGGAATAAATGAAGCGACAGACGTAGCAATAACTGCAATATTATAAACTCCCAAATAAGGAAGCCCCAAATTAAGCTGAACAAATATTTTATCTAAATTTAACTGAAAGAATATAATGAATGATGAAATAAATAAAGGAATTACAAATTTAAATAAATCATCAGAAGACGAGTAATCTGTAGCACCTTTAAGAAACCCTGAGAGATTTCTTAACAGTAAGAAATTAATCAGCAGATCAGCTAAAAGATATCCAATAATTGCACCAAAAACACCCATCCCATAAATAACCATAGAAATTGATAAAATATTTCGAAGTAAAGAAGCTATAATTTGATAAGAGCTCGCAACGGGCATTCTATTTTGGCCCCACATTATCCCTATTAAGACTTGAGTAATAGAAAACGATACAAGATTTAATGCGCTGATAGCTAACCATGATGAATCTATTTTATTATTAAAGAAAATAGAAGAAATATCCTCAGATAAGATTATGAGAATAAGGAAGAAAACAAACGAAAGAAGAACTACAATAAATAAACATTGTTTAGAAAAACCGCGAGCTTTGTTTTCATCACCAATTGATATATAATTCGAAGCAAAACGGCTTGCAGTTTGGGCTAAAGATAATCCTATTATTGACGCAATTCCAAAAGTGATTATTCTAATTCCAGCTATAATCCCAATATCAGTTGTAGATAAAAAATTAGTCAGAATAGCTAAAGATATTGTAGAAAGAAAAAGATTAACCATATTTGCAGTATAAATAGACGTAGCGCCTAATCCTACTTTTGTGCTAATAGAATCTAACGACATCTTAGAAGATATTTAATTATAGCGTTATAAATGGTTGCCATATTTTAAATAAGTAAATTTAAAAATAATCACCAGATATGCATATATTTCATTAGAATAAAATGAATGTATTGAATATAAAAACTAAAGATATAGCTTTAGCTGGAGTTTTTACTGCAATGGTAGCTGCAGCAACAATGACAATGAGTGTATTTATTGCAGCATCCGGAGGATTTTTCAATATAGGTGAAATAATGATATACATTACTGCTTTACTAATGGGGCCATTAATAGGAGGATTTGCAGGAGGAGTAGGATCTATGATAGCAGATATAGCACTAGGATATACAGTATTTGCACCAGGAACACTCATAATTAAATCAGTTG
>CAZIZY010000029.1:0-7106 GCA_964544235.1 uncultured Nitrosopumilales archaeon | reverse complement strand
ATGATGGTGGAATGGAACATCGTGTTTTATTAGCTTGTTCTAGTTTAGGCTGTGCTGATGGCTCTACTACTCATACTACTCCCACTTGTGATGGAACTGGAAACTTATCGGTTTATCTATGTGATATTCTTAAGAACCTTGTAGAACAAAGTGTCTATAAAGTAAAAAGAGGTTTTTAGCTTCATCTTAATAATGAATATTGTTATCTTTAGAATTATCTATTAATTCTTTCTTATAATTGTATTAACTGTAAATAATGTAATTCCCACAAATATAGCTTGAACACCTATCAGTAAAGATACTGTTGCCATTAAAGCGAAATTTATCCAATAATCCATTCCTTCTTCAAATAATGTAAAGCTTTTCCATCCTAGTATTAAACTAGTGATAAATAATAATGCTCCTGGTATACAATAAAATTTCAATGGGTGTCTTATTGATACTAATTTAATTACACTTAGAATTACATCAAGAGTATGATAAATCGGGTTATGGCTTGAGGTCTTCTCATTCTCATGATATTTCACTGAAATTGGGACCTCTTTAATTATTATCTCATTTTCACTTAAATCCATTAAAATTTCTGAGTCTACACCCATTCCCATTTCTCCTGGCCGTATTACATCTAATGCTTTTTTATTATATGCTCTGAATCCTGATTGAGTATCCGTTACTCCTTTGTTACTTTTATTAGTTATAATGTTCAGTATTCGGTTGCCTACTATTCGATATTTTGGTACTGAATCATCTTTCTCTAGAAATCGTGATCCCACCGTAACATCTGCTTTACCTTCAATAATGGGTAATGTAATGCTGGGTATTTCATCTGGATTATGCTGGTCATCTGCGTCAATAGTTATTAATATGTCCACTTCTAGTTCACGTGCTTTCTCAAAGCATGCTCTAAGAGCTTCACCTTTTCCTAAATGAGTATCACTAAATATTACGATAGCTCCTAACCTTTTGGCTATCTCTCTAGTCATATCCATTGATCCATCGTCATAAACAATTACTGTTTTTGTGTATTTCTGAGAATTAATTATTGTTTTAGCTATACTTCTTTCTTCATTATATGCTGGAATAGCTACAGCTATATTGCGTTCGATATTCTTTTCATTTTCGCTTGTTCTTGTTTGCAATTGTCATTCACTACTTTAAATCCTTCATTATTATATATTCGAATGACAAATTAGAATTTAAACTTAAACATTCTCGCTATTCTAATTCCACTTAAGGTATTTTGATATTATTGATTCATTTGAATTAATATTTATTGATACTGATACTGACGCCGGTGATTTATTTAATACTCCTGCAAATATTATGTAGCCTTTAACTTCTTTGGGATCATGTTCAATCATAATTTTCCCTGAAGTTCCATTAATCACTTCTATTACGTTTAATGTATTATTCATGGAAATTCTTTGAGCAACTAAACTTATTGTATTATTTGATTCAAATTTTAATTCAAGCTCACTAATGTCTTGAGGCGCGTTTATTTTCAATATTTCACTTCCTATACTTATTTGGTCATATCCGTAGAATTCAAATATAGTTTCTAATCCTTTTGGAGGTTTTACAAATTGGGTTGAATTATCTCTTGCTTGTATCTCAAGTTTATCTGATATTATAGGCTCATTTACTTGTCGAGGAATTGTTATTGATATTAATATTCCTGCAATTATGATCCCTATTAATACTGGTTTCAAATTAGTATTTTTCATAAGAGTCTTTATTTTACTCGATTTTTTTTGTTTCAAAATATTACGCCATTTTAATTTCTATTTGGATATCCTATTCCGAAATATTTGAATTTAGATCCTAATATTTCTGGATTTATTCCTCTTCTACCATCTATAATTATTTTTCTTTTTAAATATTTGTATATTTCAGGATCTGCAAATTCTTTCCATTCAGTTAAAATTAAAGCCGCATCTTTCTTTGAAATAGCCTTAATTGGATCTGAAGCATAACTTATTTTATCTCCAAAAATTATTTTTGCATTTTTCATAGCTTTAGGATCATAAAGTGTTATTTTTACTCCCATTTCTATTAATTCTTGGATAGTTCTTATCGCTTTTGAGTATCTTATATCATCTGTATTCGGTTTGAAAGATGCTCCTAATACGGCTATCTCTTTTTTTTCTAAATCTCCTAATGCTCTTTTTACTATCGCTAAAAATTTTTCATGTTGTTTTTCATTAATTGCTTCAGTCTCTTCTAAAAGTTTCATATTTGTTTGTTTGTTTTTTCCATATTCAATTAATGCGAGTAAATCTTTTTTAAAACATGAACCTCCATATCCTAATCCTGCTTCAAGAAAGCTTTTTTTCCCTATTCTATCATCTATCTGAATTCCTTCTTTAACATCTAAATAGTCTATTCCTGATTCTTCACACATATTAGCTATCATGTTCGCAAATGAAATATCTTTTGCAAGATAAGCGTTTCTTGCATATTTTATCATTTCTGCTGCAGTTAAATCAGTCCTAATTAATTTTGAAGAATATTTAGAAAATACTTCAGTTAATTTATTCCCTGATCTTTTATTTAATTCCCCTATAATTACTCCTGTGTTTGATGAGTCTAGAAAGTCTTTAACAGCTTGTCCTTCTCTTAAAAATTCTGGGCAAACACATACTCCGAATTGTTTTCCTGATTGTAATCCTGAATTCTTTTCTAACATTGGTATTATTCGATTAATAGATGTTCCTGGGATTACAGTACTTTTTATTGTTAAAATATGATATCCTTTATTCTTTTTGATGCTTTTACCTATCTCTATTATTACGTTGTCAATTTGTGTAAGATCAATTTGCCCATCTTCTAAACTTGGAGTTCCAACACATATTATTGATATTTCACTATTTTGTATTGCGTTTTGTAAATCACAAGTAAACTCTAATTTACCTGTATCGTTCCCTATTCTAATCAATTCATTTAATCCTTCTTCAAAAAATGGCATTTTTCCTAATTGAATATCTTTAATCTTTTTTTCGTCTTTATCTACACAAATTACTTCATGCTCTTTTGATAAACATGCTGCAGTAGTTAGGCCAACATATCCTAATCCGATAATTGTTATTTTCAAAAATCTCGCCTTTTAATTCAATTTAGTACTCAATGTTTTATATAATTTCATAATTGGGTTTCAATTTGTTTTCTAAGTCCTTCTTTGATTGTTGTTTTGGCTTCATAATCCAATAATTTATTTGCTTTTGTAAGATCTGCTGCAGTATCCTTAACATCTCCTAGAGCTTTAGGCTGATATTTGATTCTAGCTTCTTTTTCAATTAATTCTTCAATAATTCTAATTGAATCTTTTAAGCTTATTGTATCATTATTTCCAATATTAATAATTTCTCCTATGCAATCAGCTTGGGCAGATCTGATTGTAGCTTTAACTACGTCTTCAATGTATGTGAAACTTCTAATTTGTTGCCCATCACCAAATATTTCTATTTCTTGATTCTTACTAATTAATTCAATAAATCTATTAAATGCCATGTCTGGTCTTTGACGAGGCCCATATACTGTAAAATATCGTAGTATAGTTATGGGTAATCCTAGTGTTCTATAATATGCTTGAAATAAGTGTTCTCCTGCTAATTTACTTACTCCATAAGGGCTTCGAGGGGATGGTTTAGATTCCTCTTCTTTGAACGGTATTACTTTTGAATCACCATATATTGATGAGGATGATGAATATACAATTCTCTTTACTTTAGTTTTCTTCAATGTTTCAAGAAGTCTCTGGGTCGCTAAAATATTATTTCTAGTATATGCTTCAAAATTTTTATCCCAACTATATCTCACTCCTGGGTAAGCTGCTAAATGAATAACAAAATCAACTTTCTCAAATAATGGTGATAATTCATCAATCACTAAATCTAGTTCTTTAAATTGAAAATTCGATTTATTAATAATATTCTTTATATTATTTTCTTTTAAATTTCGTGAATAATAATCTGTAAAACTATCAATTCCTATAACATTTTGTCCTGCATTTACTAATTCTTCTGAAATTGAAGATCCAATGAATCCAGCACATCCTGTTATTACGTATTTCATAACGTATTAATGAATGTGTATTGTCCTTATATGAATATCACTATGAATTCATAGCTGTAATGTCTGGTGTCTTCAAATGGTGTAGTGTATTATTCTCATATGCATAAGCTGCATTAAGAACTAATCTCTCTTCAAAACGGTTTCCAGCAATCTGCATCCCAATAGGCATATTTGATTCACTAAATCCACATGGTATTGATATTGTTGGAACACCTATCATATTAAACGGCGTAGTAAATGTCCCTAATATCACATTAATATCAATTCCAGATCCTGTTTCTGTAAACATTTCTGAAGTCCCTATTTCGGGCGCAATTATTGGTGTTGTTGGCGAGAATAGTAATTTATATTCTTTAAAAAGGCTATCAATGTCTTCAATTAATAGTCCTCTTATTTTCTGAGATTGCATATAGTCTGAAGCTGTTATTATTCTTCCCATCTCTAATTTTCGTCTTACATCTGTTCCGATTGACTCTAATTGATTTTCAACTAGTGGCCATAAGTGAAAAGAAGCTTCCGATTGAATTATTGTTCCTCCAACTGTTCGACCATGTTTAATCCATGGCATTGATATTTCTTCTACAACCATCCCTATTTTTTCGAATACTTTTATCGCATCTTCGAATTTCCGTTTTACTGAAATATCAATATATTCATTGTTGATTATTTCTGAAATATATCCCATTTTTATTCCTGAAAGATCTGCTGAAATATTTGAAACATAATCTTCTGTTTGCCTTCTTGATGTTGTTTGATCTTTTGCGTCGTGTCCACTTATAGCTTCTAATAATATAGCTGAATCCATCACTGTCTTTGTTATTGGACCTACGTGGTCTAATGACCAACTTAAAGTATTCACTCCATTTCTGCTAACTCGACCATATGTGGGCTTTAATCCTACTACTCCGCAAAATGAAGAAGGTACCCTAATTGATCCTCCAGTATCTGTTCCTAATGCCCCAAAACAAAGTGAAGCTGATACTGCTGCAGCTGATCCTCCACTTGAACCACCCGCTATTCTCTTAATTGACCATGGATTCTTACTTGTTCCATAATGAGGATTCTCATTAGTAAACCCGTATGCTAATTCATGAAGATTTGTTTTCCCAATTATTATCGCTCCTTTTTCTTTGAGTTTGGTAATTACTGTTGCGTCATGGGATGGTATATTTGTTCTAAAAATCTTTGAACCGTATGTTGTGTAAATTTCTTTTGTATCGATCAGATCTTTGACCGCTATAGGTATTCCATGAATTCTACTTTTACGTTTTCCTTCAGAAATCATTCTTTTTGCTTCTTTTGCTTCTTTAAGCGAATTTTTTTCATTTATGGTTATGTATGAATTAATTTTTGGGTCTAATTCGCTTATTCTTTCTAGCATTACTTCCATTATTTCTACGGGCGATATTGTTTCTGTTTCTATATCTTCAGAAATATTGCTAATAGTTGATTGAATAATATGTTCTTTTTTCATTCTATTCCCATAATCTAGGTCTAAGAATTAATTCTGGTGGTAATTCACCATTTATTATTTTAGAACATTCTTCGATAGAGTTCTTTGTATAAATATAGTTGTCGTAGATCGATGATATCCTTTCATCATTTATTTCATTCATACCTATCTCTGAAAGAATTTCTTTTAATGTGTTTTTTGAAAATCTAATCATTCATTATTTTTATGACTTTGAGAATAATAACGATTTTGTTTTCGTATACTTTATAAAACTATATGTATTTAGTTATTGATGTCTAAAAATGTCCGCTGAAAAAATAACTTATGCTACTTTAACAGCTAGTGATGCTATTCATGCGCCTTTTGAAAAGGCATTGAAAGATAATGAATTAAACTATGGAAAACATTACCCTATGTATATTGGCGACCGTGAAGTAATGGCAGATGATGAATTTGCCACTAAAAGTCCTATTGATTCCAATATTACATTAGGTTATTTCCAAAAAGGAACCGCTGATCATATGAAAGATGCCATAAATATGGCTCATGAAGCTTTTCCAAGTTGGGAAGCTCGTGACTGGCGCGAAAGAGTTAAAATTATCGCCAAAGTTGCTGATGTTCTCGCTGATAATATTTACTCACTGGCCGCAACTGCTTGTGTAGAGGTTGGCAAAAATCGTTCTGAATGTAATGCTGAAGTTAGTGAAGCCATTGAAGCTATAAATTATAATATTGCTCAAATTGAGAAAAATGAAGGGTTTACACATAAAATGGCTCCTGGTGCTCCTGGTGAAAATACTCAAAGTACATTAAGACCATATGGTGCCTGGGTTGTAATTTCTCCGTTTAATTTTCCATTGATGCTTGCATCTGGAATGACTCAAACAGCTTTAATGACTGGTAATACTGTTGTAATTAAACCAACTAGTGAAGCTCCATTAGCTACCCTTGGATTCTATCATGCGCTACGGGAAGCTGGTGTTCCTCCTGGTGTTATTAATTTTGTTACAGGTCCTGGTAGCAGTATGGAAGCGGCTATATCTGCTAATCCTGAAGTTGCAGGTATTGGATTTACGGGCTCTAAAGAGATTGGAGTGCAGCTCAGTAATGCCTTTTTAACTAAACAACCATTTTCTAAACCTATCCTTTGTGAAATGGGCAGTAAAAACCCTACCATTGTAAGTGAAAAAGCTGATTTATCTAAGGCTGTTGAAGGAATAACTCGTGCATCATTTGGTTATACTGGACAAAAATGTAGTGCTACTTCACGAATATATGTAAAAGAAAGCATTCTGTCTCAACTAGTTGAAAAACTTCAAGAAAGAGCAAGTAAAGTTGTTACTGGTGATCCAAGAAATAAAGACGTATTTATGGGGCCTGTTATTAATTCTAGTGCTGTCCAAACTTATTACGATGTTGTTGACGAAATTAAAAGAGATGGTGTCGATTTTGTTATTGGTCCTCAATCAATTTCAAGTGATATATCTGATTGTAATTTCGTGACTCCTATTATAGCTAAAGGTCTTCCACATAGTCATCGGCTTTTCAGAGATGAGTTATTCTTACCTATTGTTCTTATTGA
>CAZIZY010000028.1:0-28274 GCA_964544235.1 uncultured Nitrosopumilales archaeon | reverse complement strand
CTAAGAAAAACAGTAGCATATGAACCTCGATTTAAATTAAACTTAACATTAATTACATTTTTGTCAAGAACTTTCCATTGAAAAGAATTTACTAGTAAAGGAGCAGGTCTAAAAGTTCCTTCAGTGGAAATTGCAGGAATTTCACGTGAATAGAAATCTTTTGTTGAAATATCATCGTCCTTAAGAAGATCATCAATTAAAGAGCTAAATCGATCATTTTTGTTCCTAAAGCTATATCCAACAATTGGAATCATTAGAATTTGTTGGTTTAGTCGCTGAGGAATTAAACGGCTAAATCTATTAACTTCAAGTGATATTCCTTCTTTTGAATAGTAAGAAAAAAAATCGTTATCGTAAATTTGATCAATAAATTCATCATTAAGAATAGATAATGATAATGTTTTATTAAAAATATAAGATTGATAAGAAGAAACCAAGAAACGCTGAAAATATAAAGGTAGATTTTTTATTGCACGAACATAATTTTTTGGATGTTCTATAAGATTCTTAAGAAGGATATATTCAATATCATTTCCTATTGGCAACTCTTTAATGAGAACCTTATATTCATCAATATCATCATTAACTGAAAAATTGCTAAGAATTATCTTAATTACCTCTTTAAATTTACCTTGAATTAAAGCCTTCCCAGCTAAATGATTTACAGGTCGATCTGAACCAAATCTTTGATTACCAAAAAAATTGGGCAGTTGTTTTCGAGAAGAAAGATCATCTACTTCTTCCATGACACAAATTAAATTTGGTTCTGAAACTTTTACATTCTTAATTTTTATATCAAATTGATTTCCTAACAAAGCTTTTCGAGTTAAAGGGTTTTTAGAATAACCCACAAGTTTAGAGCAGTTTTTTTTAAAATTAATTAATTTAGGGGGATTTTTTATTTTTTTAGTTGGAGATACATATTGAGTTGTAATAGCCTTAGAATCTTTCAGACCTAAATAATGAATTTTTGTTTTAAGAAACTTTTCTAATTCATTTTTAGCATGTATAGTATCAATATTCCATTTTTTAAGTAAATAAATTGGATATTGATAATCATGGTTCGAATCAGGTACAAATGATTCAGGTTTAATTATCTCATTAACTTGAAAATCCTCTAATTCGACTCTTAAATTACCGTTTATTCCATTTTTATTGCTTGAATAGAGTAATACTCCAGTTTTTTGATCAGTTTCACTAACTTTCAGAGTAAAGACAGGCCTCCAGTAATAGGTTCAAGTAAATTAGAGGGTGCAGGACCAATACCAATACATGTTATAGTTCCTGGTTCTAATTGGGTTAATCCTTTATCTTGAACATAAACAACTGGAAGTTTAATTTTTTCTATTTTAGTTTTTAGAAGTAACAACTCATCAAGATCATTAATTTTTAATATAATTTTAGGAGAACCAGACAATTCCCATTCTTTTAACCAATTACTATTAGCTATTCTAGTTTCATTACATGCTAAAATAGCGGCATGAGCTACTTGAGCAGCGGTCTTACCTTTCCCCATTTTTAGATCTGTTCTTACAATTATAATCTGTTTGTAGTCGTGCACATCATAATACTTAGAAAAGATACGATTAACTATTACTATGATAAAGGAGTGCAAAACAATAATGATATCATAATTGCAGGTGCAGGCCTATCAGGTTTAATGGCCGCAAAATCAGCTTCGGGTAATGGATTATCTGTGAAGGTATTAGAAGAAGATCAAGAAGTTGGTTTACCTGAAAAATGTGATGGATTAGTAAGTGTTCAAGGACTTAAAGAGCTTGGAATAAATCCATCTAATAGAACTATTCAAGCTAAAATTAAAAAAGCTATATTACATTCACCGAATGGAACAGATATCCATATAGACGCATCAAAAAAGGACATTATTGTAGTTGATCGTTCAGAATTTGATGTTTCTATAGCTAAAGATGTCACTTTAAATGATGGAGTTATTGAATTAGGTAATAGAATTTTATCTTATAAAGAATCTGAAACAGGAATAGAGGTAAAATCAAAAAATGGAAATTATAAATGTAAAGTTTTTATTGATGGTACAGGAATTTCGTATTTAGCTTCGAAAAGGAAAAGTGGATTATTACAAGCTGCTAAATATATCGTTTCAGGAAAAGATATTTCAGAGGACACAGTTGAATTATTTTTCAATCAAGAAGTTACTCCTGGATTCTTTGTTTGGTTAATACCCGCAGGAGATGGATTAGCCAAACTTGGATGTGGTGGAAATATCATCAATGGATTTTCAGTATTAGATAAACACTTAGAAAAAATGAAACTAAAACCAGTTAGAAAAATGGCTTCATCAATTTATGTTGGTGGTCCACTAGAAAAATTTGTGAATAACGAAATAATGTTAGTAGGTGACGCTGCTGGTCAAACAAAACCTACTACTGCAGGAGGAATATATAGTGGAGGAATGGGAGGATTAATTGCGGGAAAAACTGCGGTTCAATATTTGAAAGATAATAAAAATAGCAAAATTCTTCATAACTATGAAAAACAATGGAAAGATATGTTTCAAAAAGATTTTGAATTAACACGAATATCTAGAAATTTATTTGAAAGACTTGATAACAAAGCAATCGATAAGGTTTTTTCTTTAATTTTAAAAAAAGGAATTGATAATGATATCTCTAATGAAGGTGAATTTGATTTTCATTCTTCAGTTTTAAAGAAGATTTTTGTTTCAAAAGATACTGTTGATCTGCTTGGAACTGTAGCTGGATCAGAAATGAGACGTATGACAAAAATACTAAGAAGGAAATAAAATAAACCAATTAATTTAAATTTATAAAGTATATTTGACTCAATTATAGAGGTATATAGATATGTCAACTAATCAAACGCTTCCAGTATGCACTTCCTGTAATAGAGCAATAACTCCAAATGAAAAATCGGTGAAATTTAATTGTCCTGAATGTAGTGAAGTCACAATATGGCGATGCGATAAATGTAGAAGGTTTTGTCGTGAATATGAATGTGTTAAATGTAATTTCCAAGGACCTTAGGTAAAAGAAAATGATGATGATACGTGTTAAAATAATGCCTGATGAAGTAGGAAGAGATCTAAACGAAATAACTAAAAAAATAGAGAAAGTTATTCCGAATAATAGTGAAATAAAAAAACAAGAAATTGAGCCTGTAGCATTTGGGTTAGAAGCATTAATACTTACTATTCAAACTCCTGACGAAGAAGGAATAGTTGATAATGTAGAAGAAAACATAGGTGCTATTGAAGAAGTAGTTAATGTGACAGTAATATCAGCAAGTAGACTATCAACTAAATTACCTTAATATAAAAATAATGAAGGTATATTTTTGAGAATTCCATTAAAAAACGTAGTTTATGAAAAAATAAGTCAAAAAACCCAAATTACTGACTTAGATTTAATCAAGGAATTAAATAAAGAAGGTTGGAATGTATCAATGATTAATTTAAATAAAGTTCTTCTTAACCTTGAGATACTAGGATTAATATTTGTAAGATGGATTGGAAAAGATAGTAGAAGAATAGAAGTAAATAATACTAAATCTGAAAAAAATGAATAGATTCTAATTATTTTAAATATGAATATAATATCAATATTTTATAATCATGGGAGTAGATTTAAGAGGGCTTACTAATCCAAAAAAAATTAGTCTAAATGATCTCTCAGGAAGAGTTGTAGCGATAGATGCCTATAATGTACTTTATCAGTTTTTATCAAGCATAAGAAACTATTCTGGCGAGCTTTTTACAGATAGAAATGGGAATGTAACAAGTCATCTTAGTGGTTTATTCTATAGAAATATTAATTTAATGTCATTAGGAATAAAACTAATTTACGTAATAGATGGGAAGCCATCAGCGCTAAAATCAAAGGAAATTGAAAGAAGAAGAGCTATAAAGAAAAAAGCAACAATAATGTATGAACAATCTTTATCTCAAGGTAAAAATGATGAAGCTAGAAAATATGCTCAAGCAACGTCAATAATTAAAGAAGATATGATAAATGATGCTAAAAAACTATTAGATTTGTTAGGAATCGCATGGATACAAGCTCCATCTGAAGGAGAAGCTACAGCTTCTTATTTAACAATAATAGGGAAAGCTACTGATACTGGAAGTCAAGATTATGATTCATTATTATTTGGGGCTCAAAGACTTTTAAGAAATGTTACTACTTCGGGAAAACGTAAACTTCCAGGGAAACCAGTTTATGTTAATGTAGAACCAGAAGAAATTAATCTCAATAATGTATTAAATAATTGTAAAATAACAAGAGAGCAACTAATAGATATAGGAATATTATTAGGAACAGATTTTAATCCTGATGGATTTAAAGGAATAGGTCCAGCTACGGCAATTAAATTCATTCAAAAATATAGTAAAATTGAAAATATTCCACAGATACAAAAAGAATTATCTGATATTGATTATGAATCTATAAGAAAAGAGTTCTTAAATCCTCAAGTTATAAATCCAACTAATTTAAAGTGGAATCCAATAAATCAGGATGGATTAATTTCATTTCTCTGTAACGAGCGTGATTTTTCTATTGATAGGGTAAAAAAATCATTAGAAAAAGTAAATTCGGTAGAAAATTCTAAAACGGATAGATTAGATAAATGGTTTCAATAGAACATAATCAGTTGTTAAAAAAAAGAGAGGAATTAGTTAACAATCTTTCCAAAAATAGAGTTATTTATTCGAAAGAAGTAGAAACTGCGTTTTTAAAAGTTAAAAGAGAAGAATTCATTGATAATAAAGATAAAAATGAAGCTTATAGTGATACGCCATTACAATTAGGAACTACAAGACAGACTATATCAGCACCACATATGATAGCTATTATGTTAGAAAATTTGAATTTATGTAATGGAATGAAAGTACTTGAAATAGGTTCAGGTAGTGGTTATAATGCTGCTTTAATGTCTGAAATAATGAGATCGCAATCTAAAAATAAAGAAGATAGTCAAGTAATTACTGTTGAAAGAATAGATAGTTTGGGTAAATTTGCTTCGAATAATTTGAAACGTGAAGGGTATAACGATGTTAAAGTAGTTATTTCTGATGGTAGTTTAGGATATCCAGAAAAAAGTGAAAAGTGTATCTATGATCGTATTATAGTTACTGCGGCTGCACCATACGTTCCCAAATATCTCAAGATTCAACTAAAGATAAATGGGATTCTTTTAATTCCAGTAGGCAACAAAAATGAACAAGATTTACAGAAAATAACTAAAAAAAATGATGGAAGTTTCTCAATTGAAATATTATGTGGATGTAGATTTGTCCCTTTAATTGGAGAAAGTGGCAATAAAGATTAACTAATAATAAAAATACTGTTAAAAATTTTTTATTTTAATATAATGACGCTGTAAATGGTGTTGCGAATTTAATTTTTAAATTTACTAAGATTTCTTCAGGTGAATAATAATTAATGAATACATCTTTTCCTCCAGGTAAATTCATCATATATTGTTTATCATATACTCGATCACAGAAATTTACTACAAAATAGCTGGAAGGTTTATTAATAAAGATAAAACCTCCTTTTTTAAATTCAGGCATATTTCCTAATATTCTAATTCCTTCGTCTGGATCAAGAGAATCTAAAATTTCTAACAAATGTTTTGTATTCTTAATTTTTGTTTCTCGATATACCATTAAGTTATTGAATATTAATAATAAGTATTATAATTTTATCAATTATATTGAAAAGGGAAAATAATTTTAAATGTGTTAATCGTTATCAAATATTATTACTCTAGATGATCAACAATGACAATTAAATTATATAATACAATGAAAAGAAGGAAAGTTAAATTTGAGTCTACAGAAAAAAAGAAATTAAAGATGTTTGTATGTGGACCTACAGTATATGATTCAATGCATTTAGGTCATGCCAGAGTATTCATATTTTATGATTTATTATCAAAATTTTTTGAAATTAATAATTATAAGGTTAATTTTGTAATTAATTTAACTGATTTAGACCCAAAAATATTCGAAAAAGCAAAAAATGATAAAGTGAAATATAATGTAATATCAGAGAAATATACTAAAGAGTTTTTACGTGACATTGATTTATTAAATATAAATTCAAAAATAACATTTGCAAAAGCTTCAGATTATGTAGATGAAGCGATTAATCAAATAAATGGTTTAATCGCTAATAAATTTGCATATAAATCATCAGGTAAAGTTTTTTACGACACTTTAAAATTTTCAGATTATGGAAAGCTTTCTAAACAAACTTCGGCTGAAATTAAATTAAGAAGGTTAGAAATTGATCCTGACAAAAGAAGTCAAAGTGATTTTCCATTGTGGGTACCTTCAGAAGAAAATGAGCCAGTATGGAATACTAAATTTGGAAACGGAAAGCCTGGATGGCACATTGAAGATACTGCTATATCTATTAAATTACTAGGTGAAAGATATGACATTCATGGAGGCGCGAAAGAACTAATATTTCCTCACCATGAAGCTGAAATTGCTCAAGCAGAAGGTTTTACAGGTAAAAATCCGTTTGTAAAATATTGGATACATACAGGTCTTTTAAAGATAAACGGTAAAAAAATGTCTAAATCTCTTAAAAACTCAATAAAAGTGAGTGATCTATTGAAACAATATGAAAGTAATGTAATAAAATTATATTTTTGTTCATATAAATATAGAAAAGATATGAATTTTAATACTGAAGAAATAAATGAAATAAAAAAAACACTTAGGATTATAAAAAATGCGGTGAAAAAACTAAATTCAATTAATAATTCAGGATATAATTCAATAAAAAAAGAAAAGGGGAATGATTGGAGTGATTTCAAGAGATGTTTTTACGAATATTTAGCTGATGATATGGATACACCAAATGCTTTAAACAAATTAAAAGAATTTTCTGGATGGGTAAATAATAGTAATAATAAATTATTAAATAACGAGATCAAACAAGTCTTTTTTACAATGTGCTGGTCATTAGGTTTAATCTTCGAAAAAGATTTCATTCCATTAAAGAACTAGAAGTTAATTATCTTAAAGTTCTATTTTTCATCTGATAAAGCATATAAGCGTAAAATTTTTCTGCATCTGCAAGACCAGCAACTTTACTTTGCTTACTATCATTTTCTATTACATAATATTCATCAGGAGCATGTGCCCTTCCACCATATCCAAGTCCTGCTGAAAGAATAGGCATCTTCAAATATTTAGTCCAAATATAAAATGGAGCTGATCCAAGAGAATAAGGCCATATTTCTGGCTTGAATCCCCATTTTTCATATGATTCAGTTACAACTTTAACAAGCCCTGAATCAGGATCTGTACGAGACCAATCATTACTATTTGTCCATCTACCATCTACAATTTTAATATCTTGATATCCATGTTTGTCTAAATGAGTTCTTATATTTGTAACAGTTTCATTTCTATTTTGATTGGGAATTAATCTAGATTCTAATTTAACTTTCACATTATGTGGAAGAACGGTTTTACCTTTTGGACCAGTATATCCACCGTATATTCCTTGAACATTAAGAGTAGTTGTGTAAAATGCTTTAATCAAAAGATCTTTTCCATGAAGATCGTGGACAAAATGTTTAACATCATTCGCTTTTTTAATAGAATTTTCGTCAAAAGTTTTTGCAAGCTCATCAATTAATTCTAAATCACGTGAAGTTGGTGGCGCAACATTATCATAAAATCCTTTTATTATAACTTTACTGGGATCATTTTTATCCACCATCGTGGATAATGCTTGAATTAATCTCCAAATTGGACTTTCAACTATAGCATATAGACTACTATGAATTCCTCTTTTTGTTGGACCTCTATTCCAATATTCACCTGAACATTCTAATTCAAGTTCAATTGTACCTTTACGACCAAGATGAACTATAGGTACCCCATCTATATTCTGACTAGCAGCTAAACCAGAAGCTGAAAAGCATGCATCTGCAGATTTTAATTTATGCTCATATTTTTTAATAAATTGCATAAGATGCTCACTGCCAAGTTCTTCTTCTCCTTCAGCTATAAACTTTAAATTAACAGGTAATTCTTCTCCTATTTCTTTAATTGAAAATAATGAATTAAGAAAAGCAGTCATAGGACCTTTTGAATTAATTGTTCCCCTTCCCACTAAAACTTGTTTAAAGGGTGACATAGTCATTAATTGTGGATCAAATGGATCTTTTATCATAGTCCAATTTTCACCAGTTACTTGTTTTACATCATACATCATGTATACATTAAGTGTATTTTTAGATCCAGAATCATAATATCCATACACAACTGGAGGACCTTCAATTTTAACTACTTCTGTTTCTATACATCCCAAATCTTCAAACCATTTTTGAATTAATTCAGTAGTTTTTTGTATCCCTTCAGGGTTATTAGCTGCAATTCCAGGAATTCGACAAATTTCTTTAATTCTTTCAATATGCTTCTCAATATTAGAGTCTATGTGAGAATAAATTTGAGGTAAAATCGTATCAGGATGTGACATACTAATAATATATGATAGGATGCTAATAATAATTTAATATAAAATATTTTGAAGATTATTTTTAAACATATATATTTAACATTCGAAAAAGATTTTATTCCATCAAGAATCTAAAATAACTATATGAGAAATGAGTTAGAATCAAATGAAAGAGAGTTTTTTTCACTTTGGGGAAATATTCATTATGATAAGAATTTGACTATAGTTTATAATCCAGTTTTTAAAGATGACCCACTTTTTAATAATGCAAATCAAATTAAGTTAAATGGAAATTCTAATTTAGGCATTATAAACAATTTTGAGAAATTTTTTAAGAAATTAAATATCAGAGCAGCTGTTCAAATAAGTCAATTTGATGATTCCAAGGAAATTGAAGAGTGTGTTATAGATAATGGGTATAAGTTATATGATGAATTAATAGTGATGAATTATAAATTAAGTGTAAAGGAATATGATATATCAAATAATGTAAGGAAAATAAAATTTAATGAAATAGATAGATGGTGTAATGCATGTGTTGAATGTTTTGAGATTGAAAATTCCTGGAAAATAGAAATGAAGAATAAAATAGAAACTCTTTTTTTGAGAAGTGACACAATATTTTTAGGTAATTTTAATGATAACAAAATAACTGGTACTGCAGTAATTTATAATAATAAAATATCTGGTTTATATTTTTTGGGAACTGTTCCTGAAGCAAGAAATGAAGGTATTGCATCATTAATTATTAAAAAAATTGTCAATGATTGTAAAAAAAATAAAATTGAGTTTTTATGTTTACAAACACTAAAAAGTGATAAATTAGAGGAATTTTATTTAAAAAAAGGATTTAGAACGGAATATACGAAAAAAATTTACGTGAAAAATTAGGTATTTAATTTTGTGATTTATCTTTTTTAGAAGTAAGCCACCATTCTAAATATTCACTTTGTTCTCTATTTTTTTGTGATGTATCATCTAATGCATCTTTCTTTGCATATTTTATATCAGAAAGTGTATCTCTATCGGCATATAGTCCACATTTTTTACAAACAAAAAGTTTCATTGGTGCATCATAAAATAAATCACCCTCACATTCAGGACAAAGTCTTTGTGACATGTTTAATATATCAAAAACTCTTTACTTAAAAGCTTGTTCTAATATTATATAATTAAATTAAAACTAAGGGAAATTAAATGAAAAAATGGATAATAGCGCCAGGAAATGCAAGTAAAGAATTAGCAAATAGATTAGGTAATGAATTAGGGACAAATATACTAGATATTGAAACGAAATTATTTCATGATGGTGAAAGCAAAATAACTATTCAAGGTAATGTTAATAATAAAAATGTAATACTTCTTCAATCAACTTATCCACCAACTGATAGGCATATACTTCAATTAATTTTCATGGCTCATAATTTAAATAAAAATGGAGCTAATGTTTATGCTGTTATTCCCTATTTAGCTTATTCAAGGCAAGATAAGATGTTCTTAGACGGAGAAACAGTAAGCTTAGCGGTTCTGAGTAAAATGTTAGAGATGGTAAATATCAAGAAAATGATTACTATTGATATTCATAATGAGAAAAGTTTAGATTATTTTAATTTTCCTACAGTAAATTTATCAGCAGTATCGATAATTGCTCAATATTTCAAAGATAAAATTAAAATTAATAATACTTTTGCTGTTTCACCAGATTTCGGATCATCGAATAGAGTAAAAGAATTTGCTAAATATCTTGATATTGATCACATAATAATGAAGAAATCAAGAGATAGAAAAACTGGTAAAGTTACTATTGATTCTATTTCTAAAAAAATAGATGGTAATGATATTATCTTCATAGATGATATGATTAGTACTGGTACAAGTATTTCACAAGCAACTATCGAACTGAAAAAAAATGGAGTTAATAATGTATATGCTTCTTGTACTCATCCATTATTAGTTAATAATGCTATAGATAATTTAAGAAATTCAGAAGTAGATGAAATAATAGGAACAAATACCATACCAACAAGTGTATCTAAAATAGATATTACTTCAATAATATCTTCATATTTTTCTTCAATTTCTTAAAAATATGTTATTAAAAAATAATTATGGTTTTACTATTGGCTTTAAAAATAACTTTTCTTGGAACATCAGCTTCAATACCAACTAAAAAGAGGGGACAAGTATCAATTGCTGTTCAAAGAGGAAGAGATTTATTACTTTTTGATGCAGGAGAAGGAGTTCAAAGAGCAATTATTGAATCAAAAATAGGTTTTAAAAGAAGTATGAAGATCTTTATATCTCATCTTCATGGAGACCATTGCTTGGGGCTTTTAGGGCTTCTTCAAACAATGGCTATGATGGATAGAACAGATTCACTACAGATATATGGTCCAATTGGTATAAAGAAATTTATTTCTGTAAATATGGAAGCTCTAAATTTTAAATTGACATTTAATTTAGATATTAATGAAATTGAAGAGGGAATAATCTATGAAGGGGTGGATTATAAAATAATTTCTTGTTATGCAAGTCATTCAAGAAAGAGTTTATCATACGTTTTAAAAGAAAATGAAAGGCCAGGAATATTTTATCCTGAAAAAGCATTAGAATTAGGAATACCAAAAGGAGAATTATGGTCTAGAATTCAGAATGGTAAAACAATAGTAATAAAAAATAAAAAAATTAAATCTGAAGAAATTTTAGGGCCTACAAGAAAAGGCATAAAGATTGGAATATCTGGTGACACTAGACCAACAAACAAACTAGTTAAATTTTTCAAAGATTGTAATGTATTAGTCTTTGATTCTACTTTTTCAGATGAATTACAAGATAAAGCGATTGAAACATTACATTCTACTGCTAGAGAAGCAGCTAAATTAGCAAAAGAAGCTTCTGTAGAACAATTAATTTTAAATCATATTAGTACTAGATACGTAAAATCAGATATTCTCCTTAAAGAAGCTCTTGAAGAACATTCTAATGTTAAGGTAGCAGAAGATTATATGATTGTGAATATTTCTAATATAGATTAATAAATTTATTAACACAAATATAATATACATTATATGGCTATTGAAAATATTAACTCAAATGACTTTAATGAAAAAGTATTGTCATCAAATATCCCTGTATAGTTGATTTCTGGGCAGAATGGTGTGGTCCATGTAAAGCAATATCACCCATATTTGAAGAATTATCAGAAAAGTACGGTGAGAAGATTAAATTTATGAAAATTAATGTTGATAATAATTCAGAAGTAGCTTCAAAATATAAAGTAATGGCAATTCCTACGTTAATTATATTTGATAAAAGTGAAATAATTGAAACTATTGTTGGTGCTGCACCAAAAGATCATTACGAAAAGATAATAGAAAAAACAATAACGAATTGATGAATTTAAGAACTTAAATTGAATATCCAAGATAAAGAGATTAAAAAATTAATTTCGAAGGAATTAGATCGCCAAAAGTTTGGTCTTGAAATGATTCCTTCTGAAAATTATGTAAGTGAATCTATATTAGAAACAATGGGAACTGTGTTAACTAATAAATATTCAGAGGGATATTCAGGGAAAAGATACTACGGTGGAAATGAATTTATTGATGAAATAGAGAATTTAGCTATAAAAAGAGCTAAAAAAGTTTTTGATGTAGAACATGTTAATGTTCAGCCATATTCGGGATCAATAGCTAATTTTGCTGTATTATGTGCTATATGTAAAATTGGAGATACTATAATGGGACAAAGTTTACCTGATGGTGGACATCTAACACATGGATGGAAAGCAAGCATGACTGGTCAATTTTGGAACAGTATACAATATCATGTTAACAAGGATGGAAAAATTGATCTAAGTGAAGTAAAAGAATTAGCCGAAGAAAATAAACCTAAATTAATATGGATAGGATCCACTGCTTATGTGTATAAATTTCCTTTTAGGGAATTTTCAAAGATAGCTGATGATATAGGAGCTTTTTTAGTTGCTGATATATCACATATATCAGGTTTAGTAGCAACTGGAGTTCATGAATCTCCATCACTTTATGCTCATATAGTTACATCAACTACGCATAAAACTCTACGTGGACCAAGAGGTGCTATGATAATGATAACTAAAAAAGGAATCAAGAAGGATTTAGAATTACCTAAAAAAATAGATAAAACAATATTTCCAGGACTTCAAGGAGGACCTCATGATAATACAACTGCTGCAATTGCTTCAGCACTTTATGAGTCATTACAACCAGAATTTAAAGTATATTGTGAGCAAATAGTTCAAAATTCAAAAGCTTTAGTAAAATCACTAATTAAAAATGGAATTAAATGTGTAGGAAATACATCAGAAAATCATATGGTTTTAATTGATCTTACTCCTTTTGGAAAAGGTAAAGGATTATTTGTACAGGACGCTTTAGATGAAGCTGGAATTACTGTTAATAAGAATACTATTCCAAATGAATCATCTTCTGCTTTTTATCCATCAGGAATTAGATTGGGTACATCTACCCTAACAACAAGAGGAATGAAAGAAAATGAGATGGAGTATATAGCTAAATGGATATCTGAAATCATTAAATCAGTAAGTCATTATGAACTTCCCAATAATAAAGAAGAAAGAAAAGAGGTAATAGGTAATTTCAGGAAAGAAATAAAGAATAATCAGGTTATCAAGAATATTAGAAATGATGTATCTGAATTATGTAAGGAATTTTCTCTATATGAGAATTTATAAAATTAAAAAATTTAGCGTTTAGGAATAAATTTATTTAAATCGACTTGTATTTCAGTTACTTTTTCATTAAAAACACTATTCAATTCTTCTTTTAAAATATCAAGTTTATTCTTCAAATAATCATCAACTTCATATCCATTAACAAGATTACTCGCCAAACTAAGATATTTTTCAACAGATCCTCTAGTTACTGTTTGTCTTAGATCACCTCCACATTTTAGACAAACTTCTTTTAGTGGAATTCTACGGTATTTGAAATTGCATTTTTTACATTTAAAATTTTGTGAAGTAAATGCAGATAGATTTCCAATTATATCTGGAATAAGATGAGTATTCAATACTGCCATAACAACCTCTGATGGTTCAACAGCATTAATCTTAGTAGCTAATTCTATTTGTTTATCAATTTTTTCATTAGTGGTCTTTAATGTAGTATAATTACTCTTTACATGTTTTGTATAAAGGATAGAAGTATCATGAGTAAAATTAAACTCTGAAAATTGTTCTTTTTTCCCAAGTCTGTCTTTAGCTATATCCATCATTTGAGAAATTGTTTGTGGTAAAGGGCTTTCTTGAGTATTTTCGTAAAATGTCTTATGATAATATTTAATATAATCTATATTTTGTGCTTGACGCTGAACTTCTTTTGGGATAACTAGAATTTGTGTCATTAATGGCGCATCCATAAATCCTCCAATCTGAGCTGGAAGGAATTCTTTAGAAAAATTAAGAAATACGTCAAGTAAAAGAATTATTGCATCTTCATCACCATCACAATCACGTCTTTTTGAAGAATGCCAATAAGGATGAGCCAAACACACTTTCGATGGTGTAAATCCAATTATTCTACCAACAATACCTACAGATGTATGAGGAGCTAAACCCATTATAAGTTGACCAATTAAATCATCTTTCGATGAAAGGAAATATTCTCCTTCAAGTTTGTATAATTTTTGTAATAAATCATCAATATATTTTGTTCCATTAACTAAACAAGTTGATGATTCTTCAGGTAATATTACATCCTGAACAAATAATTCTAGTGTCTGATCTTCTGAAACTAGTGGTTTTCCATCTTTATCATGAGTATAACCTAATTTATGCAATTTAGAGATTGAAGTGTTTATTTGTGAAGGAGTAAAATGTGTTAATGGTGCATTAGTCACATCAAATCTTATAGTACCATCTTTGTATACAGAAAGATCATATTCCTTACGAAGTATTCCTTTTTCTAATATTTCTGGAACTTTTGTTGGATTCATGAGATATTTTACACCTTTGTAAGGCGGTTTTGCTTTAATTTGTAACGTAGAAAATGCTCTTCGAAATGATTCTTTTAATGGAAAAGTAACAGTAGAATATTGTACCCCAATAGTTTTACAATCAGAACAGTGAATATTTTCAATTGGTCGTCCACAATTAGGACATTTTTTTTCGATTAATCGTTCTGATCCACAAATTTGACAGTTATGTTGAATCATTACAGAGTCACAATTACTACACCTGGAATTTTGGATTTCTACTCTAACAAATTTATCTTCAGAAGCTTTATAGATATCTCTGGTAATTCCACCATTTTCTCCAATAGGAAACAAAGAATGAACTGAAGGGCGCATTAAACGCATCATAGATTTTTCTGGTCTTCCTACTCTAACTCCTATCCTAGTAGAATTCTTTTGTTTAATGTTAATACCACAAATAGAAGTTAAATATTCAATAATATTATTGTATCCAGAAAATTCACTAATAGTCTTATCTAAGCATAAAGTTCTGAAAATAGTATAAGCGATATCATTTTCTAAAATTATCAATTCGTTATCGACTTTATGTTCTGCACATATTTTTTCTAATATTTTTTTAATTAAACTATCATTTTTACAACTAATTAATTTAGTATTACTATCATATTTTTTATACAAATGATTATGTAAAATTTCAACTTCTTTGGGAGTAACATAATCCCAAAATAAAAGATGTTTGGGATGAAGAGGAACATTTAATTTTTCACTAATATTCCATGCTTCTTCAGCAGTAAAATCAATTTCAAAAACTTTTGCTAAAAGTTGATTGGTATCAGTAAAATTCACTTTTAATATTTTTGACATATCATCAAAATTTAATTTTTTATCCTGAATTGAAGAGATTACCTCTTGTATCCACCATTCTTCAACATAACCAGATGGTCGTAATTCAACATTATTTTCGAGAAAATCACCAAAATTTATTAAAATATCCCCCATATGTAAAACACTTTGAATTTCAGATTTTATTTCATTAGCATGGGATATACTATTAACTCTAATTACTGATCCATTGTATAATCTTACTATTGGTGACTCTATATTATCAACCCAAGCAACCGTAGCACCTTTACCTGGAATATCTAATTTAATTTGTGTTCCTGGAACTACTGGCCAATCTAATATAGCAGAAGTAGCTGGATGAATACCGACAGTAGAAAGTCCTGTATTTATTCCACGGCCATATCTTAATCTTAACCCTCCGGCTCTTTCAGGAAAACATAATACAGGTCTGCCTGCAATTATCTCATTAAATTGAGATTTATCAGTTTTATCTTTAACTGATTTTTGATAAGAATTAACTTGGTTTAACCATTCCCAATTTGGTATAGATAAATCAGTAATTAAATTCCAAAGTTTTCTAGATCTTCCTATAACACCATCATTAAGAACACGTAAAGCACCTCCTCTTACTCTATCAGTAGAAACTCGTTTAAGTCCCCTATAAGAAACTACTTCTACTGGATCAGTATCAACACCATTAATTTCTACTGCTAAATTTTTAATAACTAATTTTATATCTTCATCTGATATTCTATATTGAAAATTAGAAACTTCCCTTTCATATAATCGAAGTTCTTCAATATATCTTCCAACTTCATCATCAGTAGGTTGATATCTATCAAGTCCAAGAGCTATTCTAAGTCTATCAGCAATAACTAACGTAAAAGCTGCCTCTGTTCCACCAGCACTACGTATAGGACCAGCAAAACTTATTGAAGCATATGTAGTTCCATCATCATTAGTTCTTATTGATACTGAAGAAACTCCCTGGAGAGGAGCTACAGTAACACCATCAGTAATAACTGCAAGTCCTGCTCTAATACCTAAATTAAGTAAGGTTTCTTTATCTTGAAAACTAAATCTACCCAAAGCAACTTCTTTTGCTATTTCTAACGCTGCAAATTCAGTCCTATTCTCTTTTAGAAGTTCTCTTAATCTTTTTGCTATTGGTAAACCTAGTAATCCTTCAACTCTATCAGCAAGATCAAAAGCAAGTCCTGATTCAACATCTAAAGTAGGATCATATCCTAAAGTTCTAGCTGCTACAGCTTTTTTATGTAATTTATCAATATCATCTAAAAATCCTTTTACGTAAGGTAAATATTTGTCTGGATAAACTATGTTTTCTTTTACTAGATCAAAAGACTGTGAGATGTTATTTATCACAATATATCACATCACACTATAATCTCATTTTTTAACGTTAGTTATATCTTTAATTAAAGGTGATAACTCGTTTTGAAAATTATCTTGCTCAAGTAATGTTCCTATAACTATTATATCTGCTCCAGCTAATGCCAATGACTTAGCCACTTTCTTATTTTTAATTCCTCCACCAACTATTAACTTTCCATTATATACTGATTTAACAACCTTAACAAACTCAGGAGATATATGTGATATCACTCCAGAACCAGCTTCGAGATAGATATATCTCATTCCTAAATATTGTGCAGCCAAAGCGTACATAGCTGCAAGTTTAGGTTTTGATGCTGGTATTCCTCTAGATTGTCCTATAAAACCCATTGTTCCACCTTCTCCAACAGATATATATCCCATAGGTATAGCTTCTAAGTTGTAATTTTTTACAGATAATGATGATATTGCTTGTGCTCCAGTAATAAAATAGGGATTTTGTGAATTCAATAGTGATGAAAATAATATAGCGTCAGCACTAGGAACAACTCCATTATTATTACCTGGAAATAACACTACAGGAATTTTTACGTTTTTTTTAATTGTTTTAACTGCTTCATTTAATTCATTTTGATCAAAAATAGTTGATCCTCCTACAAGAATTAGTTTTACACCACATTTTTCAGCCGTTTTTGCTACTCTTTGAATTTCTTCTTGGCTAGAATTTTCAGAATCAATTAATCCAGCACATATAGTTCCTTGTTTTTCAATATAACCATTTATTTTTTCTTCAACGGATCCGATAATTTTCAAATTAATCTACTCTATAATTGAAAATTATTTAATCCTCGTAATCATATGTATCAATAAATTTGTTATAAATGTCTATAGGTTCAGATTTAGGAGTAACATTATATTCATTTGCAATTTGACAATGTCCGCAAGTAATTAATGCTTTATTATCAGGTTTCATTATTACCCTAATAGAAACTGATCCACATTTTGGACAATTAAATATTTTAGGGATTGTTCTTCTTACTGTTCGTAATACACGTCTAGTTCTTTTACCCAATTACATCAACGTTAATAAACTAAAGACGGATAAATGTTTTCATGCTATATTTCTTATAATTATTAAATTTTTTTAAAAAAAATATTTATTTATTTAAAAAAATTAACTGTTTTCTTTATTTTTTATAAAATTAAATGTTAAATAGTATTATATACAAATTTGTATAAAAAATGTTAGATGATATTTGTAAAGTAAATTATATAATAAATGATCTTTCTCACAAAACGTCAATAACAAAAACTCAATTAGATACATTATTATCAAATATAGAAGGTAAAAAAAGGAATATCACTCTTAATAATCGTATTCAATTAAGAGATAAAAAAACAATAAAGATTGGAGCTTTTTTAAGAAGTTATGAACAAGCAAAATTTAACATAAAATCATCAATTTATACAATTATTTTGTTACAATATTTAGGGTTATTAACTGATGATTCTCTAAATTTGATTATTGAAACTTCGAATATTATTTCACAAACTGATAATGAAAATATATCAAAAGAATCATCGGATAATATTTTAGATATAGTTGATGAAATAGTTAATAAATTAACTGAGCAACTGTGATTATATAAAACATTAATATACGTGATGTGATATAATCACATATATGATTGGAAAGTTTTTGAGAAATAGAAACAATCCAGCTAGTGTTAATGTTGATCTTTACAATGATATGCTTTCTTCAGTAAGTTGGGAATTAGGAAGAAGAATAGATGAACAAGAAAAAAAATTAGCTAATATTAATGTTAGAACTGAATTGTTGGAAACAATTTTAAATAATAATTCTGTGATAAAAGATGTATCATCACACAAAAATATATCATCACAATTAAATCAAAAATCACAAACTGATAATAAAAATAGAACTAATGTTGATATAATTAAATTAATTGACGAAGAAGAAGGAATGATAGCATCAGACGTAAAAATAAGAATTGGAAAATCTAGAGAACATACATCACGCTTGTTAAAAGATTTATGTGATTTAGGATTTTTGAAAAGAGATCTAAATTCAAGGCCTTATAAATATCTAGTTACAGATATTGGAAAAAAGGAAATGAATTTAATGTTGAATAAATCTACTTAAATTCTTAACTTTCTTATAATTCCAAGTAGAGCCTAATTTTTGTCTAGATAAGATACCTTTAGAAGAAATTCTAGAAAGATAAGTAGAAATTGTGCTCAAAGGAAGAAGATCATTATATGTATCTTCATAAGATTCAAGAATATCTAAAGAAGTGAATGATCCCATAGTAAATTTTTTATCAATTAAGTCTAATATATTTCCAAAAATGCTATTATTTGGTGTTCTTTCATAATTATTTTCTGTATTTAAATTGTTAACATTTTTTTCATCGAGAACATTAACCATTTTAATTATTTTTTCTTTAGATATATTACCGTCTATAGATATAGAATATTTACTACCGTCTTCATCTTCTAATTGAATTTTTAATTTCTTGTGTGGCATTAATATAACAAATTTTATTGTCTGCTTATCTAAATCTTGAAAGGTATTAACATGTGAACAAAATTGTCAATAATAATAAAGAAGAATTATTCACATAATTGCCGATTTGTGAATATAAGCAAGTTAAAATCTATTTAACTATTAATTCCATGTGAAAGACCTGAAAGAAAATACTTCATATTATATCTCCAGTGGAAATAAAGGGGTCAATTAATGCTCTAATTTGTGTGAATTGTTGTGAATTAAGATATGTTATAAAATATAATTAATAAAAGATATTTAATTTTATTAATTTATCTGCCTTACCCCTTTGTTTCTTATGGATTAATTTTTTACCAAAATTTTTTATTAAAAAAAATTTTTTGATACTTTAGTCAATTATATTAAATATAGTTATAATTATTATTATATCTCGTTACAAGTTCGAGCTACAGTTTGATAATATCAACAACAATCTCTATTACAATTAGAGCTCCATAGGAAGCAGAGGGGTCGGGATGAATAATAATAACAAACCAGCTTTAAATGAAATATTTGAAAAAGCAATATCAGGATCTAAACTTTTCCTTAAGAGAGAAGCTCTAAGTTTTGATTATGTCCCTAACAAATTACTTTTTAGAGAAAATCAAATAAATCTAATTGCTGAATCATTGTCTCCTATTTTAAGAGGAGCAAAACCGTCTAATTTGATTTTATATGGTCAAACTGGAACTGGTAAAACTGCAACTGCAAAAAATGTGATAAATGCTCTTAGAAATGCTAGTGATAAAACTTCTTATGAAATTAAGTTATGTTATATAAATGCTAGAATAACTGGAACTGAATATAGATTATTATATGAACTGGGAAGAGAACTTAAAGTAAACATACCTTTTACCGGACTATCAATAGCTGAAGCTTCTTCAAGAATAATAGAAGAAATTAGAGATAAAAAATTGTTTTCAATATTAATACTTGATGAAATTGATTTTTTGGTTAAACAACATGGAGATAAAATTCTTTATGAATTTACACGAGTTGGAGAAAGATTATCAACCGGATCACTTTCAATGGTAGGAATTTCTAATGATTTGAGATTTAAAGAACTTCTTGATCCAAGAGTAATAAGTAGTTTAAGTGAAGAAGAAGTTGTTTTTACACCTTATTCTTCAACTGAATTAAAATCAATACTTGAAGAACGAACATCTATTGCTTTATACCCAGATTCCGTTAGTACAGGAGCAATAAGCCTTTGTGCAGGTTTAGCTGGAGCTGAACATGGTGATGCTAGAAGAGCTGTAGATCTTTTAAGAATTTCTGGAGAAATTGCTGAAAGAGAAAACTCATTGAAAATAGAAGAAAACCATGTCCGTACAGCTTTGAAAAGAATAGAACAAGATCGTGTTAATGATTCTCTTACATCATTACCAATACACGCTAAATTAGTACTTTTATCAATATTATTTACTTCAAATAACAGATCTACTGGAGAAATATATAATGAATATTCAACATTAACAAATAAATGTGGAATGGAAACTTTAACTCAAAGGAGAATTAGTACTTTAATTAACGAATTAGATTTATTAGGATTAATATCAGCTAAAACTATTAGTCAAGGTAGATATGGAAGAACTAAAAAAATAACTGTTTCAATACAAACTTCTTTAATAAAAGAAACATTTTCTAAAGATCCTATATTGGGAGAAATAACTAATTCTCTTCCTTAAAGTCTTTTGATAATAATTCTAATGTAGATAAATCAACAATAGGAACAATCCCTGGATTAGGAACAATTCCCATTTTAGCTTGAAAATCAGTTTGGGATTGTAAAGTACCTGAATTAATAAGAAGTGTACCTCTATACCTTTCTGAATCTAAAACATGTAAATGACCAGCGTGAAAAATATCAGGAACAGTATCTATAGTAAGAAAATCTTCGTTTTCTGGAGATAGTTTTGTTCTTCTACCATAGATTGGAGCTAAATGTCTAACTTTAAGTAATGCTTTCATAGCTAAAGCTGGTCTAGAAACACTTAATCCTGGAATAGTAGCTATTATATCATCTAGACTACGACCATGATAAACTAAAATTTTTACTCCATGAATTTCTATTAAACATGGATTACCTATCATGTTAACATTATCCATTTCATATAATGGATTAGCAAACTTTTTTGATATTTTAGGTTGAGGTAAAGCTTGCCTTACAGCATCATGATTTCCAGGACCTAGAAATATTTCTATATTATTTGGAATTTGCTTCAAAAAATCAGCTAATTGTAAATATTGTTCATTAACACTTAGAATATTCAAATCGTTTTCTTGACCTGGATACACACCAATACCGTCTATTCCATCACCAGCTATTATTATATATTTAATTCTTGAAGCAACATAATCATTTTTGCTATCATTTAACCAATTTATTATTCTAGACATTGCATTATTAAGGAATGTCTTACTTCCTAGATGCAAATCAGAAAGCAGCATTGCATATACCTTTTTATCTGAAAAGTTAGAAGAGCGATCAGGTATATCTGGATGATATAATTCTTCTGCAATGAACGAGCCTTTTGAACCAGGTTGGATTTTAGCTATTACAAATTGATCACTAATAACCTCGTTAGCTATTATTCTAGTATTATCATTTAGTGCTACGAGAGGAACGGTTCCAGTTAAATCATCTATTGTAAAATAAACTGATTTAGGTTTAACACTTTTATCCATAATTAAGCCAGAAACATAATGTTTTGAATTATTATTTGTATTAACATTCTCTATATTCTCTATATTGATTCCAGGTCTATTACTAGAAATTTTTAAAAGTTTTTTATATCTACTTTGAAATAATTTATAAAAATTTAATTTATTTTTCTTTTCTATTTCATCTGTAGGATCAAAAATAATCTCATATTCAGTTTTAAGTTCAATATCTATTTCATTTTTATTTATTTCAATATTCTTTGGAAGATACTCAATTATGTCATCTTTTAAAATAATCTTATTGTTATCGGGTAGTTTTAATTTTTTTTCTATTATTTTATTAAGAGAAATTTTTAATTCTTCTTCATTATTAAATTCACTAAGCAACTGAGTAACTTCTGGATTTATATGAAAACCCTTTGAAAGAATCTCTGCTACTACTTTAGTAACATTATATTTCATTTATTAATGTAACATTATTATTTTGATGCTATTTAATTATGTTTTTAATTCTCAATTAGAATATATTTAGTAAATAAATGGGTAATGACAAGTTGAAAAAACCAATACCTGAAACTATAAATGTAAATGTAATACATAGAGGAAAAATATTTGATGTTAAAAGAAACCAAATTATTTTAGATAAAAAAAGGACATATTTTGATTTGATTTCTCACAAGGGATCCGTAGCTGTAGTTCCTTTACTTAAAAATAAGAAAATAATATTAGTTAAACAATTTAGATATGCAATAAAAAAAGAACTTTTTGAAATACCAGCTGGATTAATTAATAAAAATGAATCATTAGTAGATTGTGCTTATAGAGAACTAAAAGAAGAAACTGGATTTAAAGCTAATAAAATTAAGAAACTTTTTCAAACATTTTTAGCTCCAGGATATAGTGATGAACTTCTAACAATATTTTTAGCATCTGATCTTGAAAAAGGTGAACAATCTCTAGATTTAGATGAATTTATTGAAGTTAAAACATTTAATTTTGATGAAATATTGAATATGATAAAAAATAATGAGATTACTGATTCAAAAACGATTTCAGCAATTCTTTATATGAATTTAAATGATTATAATTGGTAATAAATAATGATACAAATTAAAGAAAAAAGAAAGAATTATCCTTCTTGGTTAAAAACTAAAATTCCTGCAGTTGGACCAATAAATGGAGTTAAAGAAATTCTAAGAAAACATGATTTACATACCGTTTGTGAAGAAGCACTATGTCCAAATATTGGAGAATGTTTTGGAAGAAAAACTGCAACTTTTATGATACTTGGTGATATTTGTACAAGAAATTGTCCTTTTTGTGCTGTAGGTAAAGGAATACCTGAACCTCCAGATCCTAATGAACCAGAAAAACTTGCTAAAGCAATAACAGAATTAAATTTGAAACATGCAGTGATCACTTCTGTAGATAGAGATGATCTTCCTGATCAAGGTTCTTCACATTTTGTTGAAGTTATAAAATCTATTAGAAAAAAATCACCGAATACGATTATTGAAGTCCTTACTCCTGATTTTCAAGGACATAATGATGCTATTGATTCCGTCGTTGATGCTAAACCTAATGTCTTTAATCATAATATTGAATCAGTAAAACGTTTACACAAATTTATGAAACCTAAATCTGATTATAGACGATCTCTTGAACTTTTAAAAAGAGTAAAAACCCGTAATCCTGAAATTTTCACTAAATCAGGGTTAATAGTCGGTGTTGGTGAAACAGTAAAAGAAGTTTATGAAACTATGATTGATTTAAGAGAAGTAAATTGTGATATTATTACTCTTGGACAATACATAAAGCCTCCAGGAAATATATTAGAAGTTAAAGAATATGTTCATCCTAATCAATTTAAAGAATATTCATTGAAGGCTAAAGAATTAGGATTTAAATTTGTAGCTTCAGGACCTCTCGTTAGAAGTTCTTATAATGCTTCTGAAGTAGGAAATCATCTATCTTTTTAATAAAAAAGATTAAAAAACTAATTTACTTTTGATTAAATTAGACATTTTAGACAATTCTTCAAATTTAACTAATTTTCTTGAAGGCCAATTATTTTTACTGGAAATTTTATCATATCTAGGTATTACATGAACGTGAACATGTGGTACAATTTGATTTGCAACTTTACCATTATTTTGACCAATATTGATTCCTTTAGCATTTAAAACAATTTTAGCTGTTTTACCTATTTTAATTGCAAATTTAAATAAATCTTCAACTTTCGTTAACGGCATTTCAAATATATTATCATAATGATTTTTAGAAATTACTAAGAAATGACCTTCACTTATTGGATATTTATCCATTAAACAAATAACTTTATCATTCTCATGAATTATTGCGGCTTTACTTTTACGTAAAACTATATTACAAAAAACACATTCCTCATTAATAATAGAATTTTTTTCCAAAATTATATTATTATAAATAAATAAATTTTATTTAAACAATTTAATTATTTGTTTCTTCATTACAACCGTCTTTATTTATTATTAAAACATCAATTCCGTCTCCACTAGCAGAATCTCTTTGCAAAGCAGCATGAATTGATTTTATAGCTAGAATTTTAGCTGTTTCTTCATTCATAGTTGAAGAATATTCTTGTTCTATTATTCCTATTGCTATTTCAGCACCAGTTCCTATTGTAGCATAATCATCAGGAATTACTGATCCCACTGGATCTAAAACATATATTGATGATTTACCATTTTTTTCAGTTCCACCAACTATAACTTGAGTTAAATAAGGGAAAAACCTCTTTTCATGCATTAGAACTCCCATTAATTTTGCTACTGAATTTGGAGAAAGTGGTTTTTTTACTTCTAGCTCTCTAAGATTAGCATATATTTTCATTTCTTTCATTAAAACTTGCATATCAGCAATCATTCCTGCGCATGCTGCGCCAACATTATCATTTATTTGAAAAACTTTTTTTCCTTGATGGCTAACTATAAAATGACCGTATGAAACTCTTTTTTCTGATGCAAGAATTACTCCATCATTATATGATATTCCAACTACTGTTGCTCCAGGCATAAAAGCTTGATTAAACATATTCCTCTAAACTATTGATAAATTATCGCTATAAGAGGTTTCCCCTTTTATATTAATTAGTGCAGAACCATTATCATGTTTCTTAACTGAAAAATTACATCCAGTAATTAATTTAGAAATAAATAAATTAGTTTCAATATGGCTTGTAATTTTAGAAATCATATATGATGATTGATAAGGAATTAATGATAATATTGGAATTAACATATCACCTAAATGAGAATCAACAGGAGTTTGAGAAATATTTTCGTTAATAAAACCAATTGCAGCTTCCTTTCCTATTATTTCAGAAGACTTCCCTCTTTCTCCTATTTTATCATAACCAACAAATTGATTATTTTTATTATTAGATGAATAGATTATAATTGATGAACCTGGAGAATTACTTTCAGATTCTTCACTAATCATTGAATTTATTTTATACCCTTTTGATTTTAAAATTTGACTAGCTGAATTGGCTTGTTTATTTGCTATAGATTTAGGAAGATTTGAAACTACGCTCTTGATTTCTACTGATTTATCATTAATATTTTTATTAATTACAAAAGGTTTCAATTTAGATGCTTTAACAATAGCTTCTATAATTCCTCCTCCTTTAGGATAATAACCTCTTTTAATTACCTCAATTTCCACATTTATTCCAATTACGTTAAATGCTTTTACTATAATATATCTAAAATAATCAATAGTTGGACTCCATTTAACATCAGTCCCTCCAATAATTTTAATTTTAAAAGAATTATTATTGAATGCAACTATGGGTATTATGGTTTGAAGGAGTAAAGTTATACTTCCAGCCGTTCCTATGTCTATCTCTATCTGATTGGTTGTTATTTGATTAGGTGAGAAAATAATTTTTGTTGAACCTATTTCAAAATTAGATACTTCGGCGTTACAAATTGAAGAAGCAGCTTTTATACTTGAGAAATGTTGAGGACGAAGCCCATTATTATTTCTTCCTTTTCTTATATTAATTATTTCAACAGGTTTTTTTGTAATTGCTGAAAGTGATATAGCACTCCTTAAAATTTGTCCTCCTCCTTCTCCATAGGAGCCATCAATAGTAATCATTCTAATGAAATCCCATTCTTAATAGAATAATTAACATTATATATTATATAATGTAAACATGAAAATATTATTTAATTGAATAATGCCTCTATTTTTATAGGAAGATTTCAGCCTTTTCATAATGGACATTTATTTGCAGTTAAAGAAATTATAAGTAATAACACTCTCATAACAATAGCAATTGGTAGTTCTCAGTTAAGTCACCAAATTCGTAATCCTTTTACTTTTGAAGAAAGAATGAAAATGATTCAAAAAACTTTAGAAAATGAAAAAATACCTAATTCTAAGTTTTCAATAATACCTTTACCTGACTCAAATTCCCATTCGGAATGGATTAATCAACTAAATTCATTATTTCCTGATTATGATGTTTTATTTTCTAATGATCCATTAACAATAGAACTAACTAAAAATCTAGGAAAAATATCTAAACAAATTAATTTATTAAGTAGATGGAAATATTCTGCAACTGAGGTAAGAGATCGCATCTATAATGATCAAAACTGGAAGGAATTAGTTCCAGATCCTGTTATTGAAATTATTAATGATATAGATGGAATTAATAGAATTAAAAAATACTTTAAACAATCAAATAAAAGTTCTAATGTAACTTAATTATTAACTTTAAATTAGGAACAAAAACTAATAAACACATAAGGGGCCGTCGGCTAGTCTGGTTTAGGCTACTTGCTTTGGGTTGAGATCTCTCAAAAGATAGCAAGAGGTCGCCGGTTCAAATCCGGCCGGCCCCACTTACGCTATTAGAGGGTTAATAATTTATTGCACATAAAAAATCTGAGATATCAAAATTTACTAAAAGGCTTAATCTTAATTTTAATATCAATTACTTTAATAATTTTAATGATTACTCCATACTCTGAAAAATTAGAATCAGAGAATTTAATGTATCACATGCTTCCTGAGCATTTGATTTATATTTCATCTGGATTACTAATGTGCTTTGGTTTTGAAGAATTAATATTAAATTCAGTTATTTCCAAGAAAAAAAACTCATTTCGAACAAAATTAACAAAAATTTACAGTAAATTAATAGCATTAAACTTTAAAATTAATTCACATGGTATAGTTACTGCTGTTTTAATATTAATTATATTGATATATTGGCACATTCCTGAAGTTTTTACTTTTGCTTGGCATGATGACTCTTTTCATATAAAAATGCATATTTCATATATTACTGTTGGAATTTTAATATTTTTAATGGATAAAGTTACTTCACTTCTAGAAAAATCTATTTTTACTATAATTATTGGTAAATTTATGTTAATTGGAGGAACAATCTTACTTTTTAATAATTCAAACCATTATTATATTACATATCCAATTGAACAACAAACATATGTTGGTCTTTTTATGGTTCTGATGGATATGATTGTAGGTTCAACTGTAATTGTTTACACTTTTTTACAATATTTTAAAAAATGGGATTAATTTAAAGTAGCTAGTTTTCTTAAATAATCATAACTATAAATTCCTGAACTATGACCATCACTCCAAGAAATTGTTATCGCATAATTTCCAACTCTATTCAAATTTTTAGGTCTAATACTTTCTGGAATAGGTGGTTTGTTTACTTGTTCTCGTGGAACATTTAATATTCCAATACTTGTATTAAAAATTCCAGGTTCTCCTACACAAGAAGCACAAGGACAACTTTCTCGTAAGAATTGATATTTGTAATTAGTTTTTTTATTATCACTCCAATGTATTTTTAAAACGTCATCTAAAAGTTCAATAGATAAAGGATGAATACTCATTATTTATTCACTGATTCCCTAACTTTTACTGCTACTCCACTTTTAAATTTAGACATCATTAATGGTGATAATAAAGATTTACCAACAGCAATTATTTCTCCTTCTTCATCTGTTATTACTGCTTCCGATCCAGGTTTTATGTTATTTCCACATTTTTTTACATGTTTAGCAAATACTGATTTACCATTACCTATGAAATTCTTTACTTCATTATCGATAATTATACAAGATGATTTAAATTTCTTTTTTTTCATTAAAATATTAGCTCCAAATACCGTCAATGCAACGCTTCCGTCTGTTCTAAATGTAGAAATAAGATTATTTTGATAATAAATTGCTTTTAATCTTCCAGTTTTTCTTGAAATAACTAACTCTAATTCATTTATCGGTAACGATGAAGAAATTCCTTTCCCAAAAAGATAATCAAAAGTCATTATAATTTTTCGATTTAAATTCATTTTTACA
>CAZIZY010000027.1:0-7141 GCA_964544235.1 uncultured Nitrosopumilales archaeon | reverse complement strand
ATCAAATTCAAAATATTGATGATATTGATTCCATAACTCTTGAAACATTTAAAGTGTCATATCAAATAATTGGTGGAGAAAAAGAAAAATGGGTTCCAAAAACTCGTGAAACAGCTGATCATAGTCTTCCTTATATTATTTCAGCTGTTTTAGTTGATGGTGTTATTGGCCCTGAACAATTTTCTCAAAATAAATTTACTGATTCAAAAATAACGAATTTAATTAAAAAAATTAATGTCAATGAAAATCAAACTTATACTGATCGATATCCTGGAGAAATATTAAACGGTATAATTGTTCATTTAAATGATGGAACCATTATTAAATCTGAATGTGCAGTTCCTCCAGGTCATTTTAAACAACCATATTCTCTCAAAGATATTTCTCTTAAGTTTAAAAATTCAACTTCTCATATTCTTAGTGATCATCAAATAGAATCTATTCTTAATCGCCTTACGTCTTTTGATACTGAATCTGATATTTCTGGATTTCTTTCTTTATTAGATGTTTCTGGTTAGTGATATTGTTCTATTGAGTTCTTCAAAGATTAAATCTCCCGGGGCAAAATTACGAAGCCTTATCAATAATGATCACTCTTTAATAGTTCCTGGCGTTTCTTCGCCAATTGTAGCTATGATTGCTCAACAGATAGGTTTTGATTCTTTATATATTTCTGGTGCGGCAACTTCTACTAATTTAGGGTTGCCTGATGTAGGTCTAATCACAATGTCAGAAGTACTTGATCTTTCGTCTTCAATTATTAATAATGTGTCTCTTCCATTAATTGTAGATGTTGATACGGGATTCGGTGATGTGGTAAATGTTTCTCGAACTGTTAAATCTTTTGAACAAATAGGTGTTGCCGGTGTTCAATTAGAAGATCAAGTTTTACCTAAAAAATGTGGCCACCTTGATGGTAAACAGTTAGTGTCTCCTGAAGAAATGGCTGAAAAAATTATTATGGCTTCAAAATCAAGGGTTGATGATGATTTTGTTATTATTGCTCGAACTGATGCTAGGAGTGTTAATGGTTTTGATGATTCTATATTGCGAGCAAAATTATATTTAGAATCTGGCGCTGATGTAATTTTTCCTGAAGCCCTTGAATCTGAATCGGAATTTGTTGAATTTGCAAAAAAAATTGATGCGCCTTTATTGGCTAATATGACTGAATTTGGCAAATCACCATATCTTTCTGTTGAACAATTTGAAAATATGGGCTATTCAATAATATTGTTTCCAGTAACTGTACTTCGCTCAATGCTTAAAGCAGCTGATTCTAGTTTACGTGAGCTTAAACTTAAAGGAACCCAAGTTAATTTAGTTGATAAAATAATGAAACGCTCTGAAATTTACGAAATCATTAACTATCGGGAGTTTGTAAATATTGAATAATAATGGATTCCTTGAATATAGCTATAAATGGGGTATATGATTGAAGTCTGATCAAATTAAAGTTCCTAAAGGTCTTGATGGAGTTCTAGTTGATGAAACTCTTATTTCATTAACTAAACCGGAGGGTAAATTAATATACAGAGGTTATGATATTGATACTTTTGCTGAAAAGACTACTTTTGAGGAAGTCTCTTACCTTATTTTATATGGAAATCTTCCTACAAAAGAAGAATTACAAGTTTTCTCTGATAAATTAAAACAAGCTCGAATTCTTCCTGATCAATTTAATGAATCGTTACCATATGTTGTTAAATCTGCTAAACCGGTAGATTGGATTAAAACTGCAATATCACTTTACAGCTCATTAGATTTAACTTCTGATACTCTTTCTAAAGAAGAACTTCTAAGTAAATCAATTAATCTTATTGGGGCTTTTCCAGTTATTCTTGCTAATGGTTATAGGCTTTCACAAAATCAATCTCCTATTAATCCTAAAGATGACTTAGATCATTCATCTAATGCATTATATATGATGCGTGGTTTTGAACCTGATTTACTTGAAGAACAAGCTTATGATCTGAATATGATTCTTTATGCAGATCATGATTTTAATGCGTCTACTTTTACTACTAGAGTTGTAGCTTCTACTCTTACTGATATTTATTCTGCATCTATAGCTGCTTTAGCTGCTCTCAAAGGTCCATTACACGGAGGTGCAATTGAAACTGCTATTGAAATGCTTATTGAAATTGGAGATAAGTCTAATGCAATTAAATGGATTGATGATCGGTTGGCTAATAAAGAAAAAATACCTGGATTTGGTCATCGAATATATCAAAAAGTAGATCCTCGAACTGTTTTACATAAAAAGAATTTAGATAAATTAGCATTAAAAAATAATGACACTTCTTTAAGTGAATTATGCACTATTGTTGATGATCATATGTGGAAAACTAAACAATTACCTGCTAATTGTGATTTCTATGCTTCCCCTGTTCTTTATACTTTAGGATTACCTGTTGAATTATATACTGCGATCTTTGCTTCTTCTAGAGTTGTAGGATGGTGTGCTCATTATCTTGAGCAAGTTGAAAATAATAGATTAATGCGTCCTATTGCTGAATATGTTGGTCCTATCGATCTCAATTATGTTCCTATAGATCAACGAAGTTAATTCTTTATTTATCAATTAATCTATTATTATTAATTATATTTGTGCAAAATTGTATATTATGCTCGCGTAAGATTTCTCAAGACCCGATAATCCATGAATCATTCCATCTTTAGCTTTAAATCCTTCAATAACTAAATATTCGTCAGGAGAATGTGCTCTTCCTCCATGTCCTAATCCTCCTACTACACATGGTAAATTAAGTGGTTCTCTTGAAAAATGTGAGAGTGGTAATGCTCCGCTAGATGGATGTAAAATATATTTTGCGTCAAATTCTTCATATGTTTTAATTACAGATTTAGCTAATTCTGAATTAAAATCTGATTTACTCCATGTATATCCTCCGATAGCTTGAACGTTAACATCATTATATCCATTAATTTCAAGATGTTTTTTGATTTTGATTAATATCTCTTCAGGTTCTTGTTCTGGCACTAAACGTATACTATGTTTAGATGTTACTTTATGTGGTAACTGTGTTCCTGCACCTGGGCTAGTTAATCCTCCATATATTCCATCTAAATTCATAATACTGTTAAAGAATTTGTTAACCAATACTTGTTGTCCTTCTTCATCATTCATGAATACTTTTACTTTATTCTGTTTTTTTTCAGTTTCGAGTTCATAATGTTCAAGCATTTTATCTATTAATACTAAATCTTCTTTTGTTGGCGGTATTATATTATCATACCACCCTTCAATCTCTATCTTATTTCCATTATTACTGATTAATGTTGAAAGCATTTCTATGTGTCTCCAAGCTGGACTATCGATATGCATTTTCATTCTTCCATGTATATCAAATTCAGTTGGTCCTCTACCCCATCTGGCTCCACTAGTTTCTAATACGACGTATAATATTCCTTCTGAACCTGTTCTTATTTGTGATAAACCGTCTAGAGTAATTTCTCTACCTGGGAAAAATAGCGCGTCAGCTCTCAATTTTTTATGCTCCCTTTTTATGAATTTATTTAGGGCTACACTCAGTCTTTCTTCTTCACCTTCAGATATGAATATTATATTTATTGGCGGTTCTTTATTCACTTTTATTATTGAATCTATTGTGTTAATTAACGCCATCATTGGGCCTTTTGAATTAGTTGCTCCTCGTCCTATCAATACTTTAGGAAAAGGTTCTCGTTCTACAATTGTTCCTTCAAATGGTGGTACACTCCAATTTTGTCCTTCAACAGGCATGATATCGTACATAGTATACACGAGCATTGTTTTTTTAGCTCCAACATCAAGTTTTCCCCATACAATCGGATGATGTTCTGATCCCATTGTTACTTCTTCAATTCCTTCAAATCCAAGTTTGCTTAGATATTTTTGCACCATTTCTGATGCTTCTTTGATTCCTTCTCCAGTTTGAGATATGCTTGGCTGTTTTATAAATTCTTGAATAGTCTCTATATGTTGAGGGATATTTTGCTCAATATGATTATGTGTTTCTTTTTTATTCAATACAATAACCTTTTGTAATACAATAATTTAAGCATCATTACTTTTTTGAGTCATTCTTTAAAATTATTTAAAAATACGCTATAACTATTTTACTTGACATTAATGACATTATAATATACTCTATTAGAGTTATTTTTGTTAATGGAAAATTAATTTTAGTTCCTAAACATGCGCATTTAATCTGATTCTTGGATGCAATACTCTTTGAGACGCTAATTATTCCTATTATCATTATTATCATTGTAACTAGTGAAATTGAAAAAACTAATGTTGAATTTAATGATGAATTAAATATGTATAGCAGCCCTAATAATAATTCAATTCCTGGATATATTTGTGAATACATACGGCTTCTTTTCGCTATGATATCATATTCTGAAAATGCTTTTATGAATCCACTTAAGTCTAATAATTTTGCTAATGAAAAAATAACGAAAAATATTCCCATGTACGTTAGCATTAAATTTGTTATTATTGATAATATTCCACTTAGAATTAATATTGTTCCTAAAATGAAAGGAAAAATATTTGAGAATATACTTGTTTGATACCATTTTTGCGATAAGAATATTTTTTTGCAAGAAATATTACAAAAAATAAAATTCATACCATATTTGCTTAATTTTAATTCATTATCTTTCATTTGCTCGCTAGTTATCGTCATCCCGCAAATAGGATCTCGAATTATTTTACTCATTTTTAAAAAAATACTATGTGCCTTATTTATTTAATATTTGAGTTGCTAGTTTAGTTCCTTGAACCATGTTTCTTAATTTAGCAAATGATGTTTCACGAGTTCTAGTTCTAAGTCCGCAATCAGGATTAACAATAATCTCATTTTCCCCTTTTAGAATTTTATTTGAATATATTATTCGGTCTCTTACTAATTTAGGATCTTCAATTTCATCATTATGAACATCTATTACTCCTAAACCAATTTGTCTTTTGTCTCCAAATTCTTTAAAATATTTTAAAGGTGCATATCCTTTTCGAGATGACTCATCTAATCCTAATGATAAGGTATCCATGTTAGCAAATTCTAACGTAAATTGGTTTATTTTAAGATCTAGACATTCTGGGAATAGTTCGCGGTAATTGTTTCCACTATAACATATATGGATGTTAAAATTAGCATTTAATCCTTCTACGGAATAATTTATTGCGTCTGTAAATAATTTCATTTCTGAAGGATGAGTTGTAGCTGCTGGTTCGTCAATTTGTATATTCTTAGCTCCTTCTTCAATCATGTCTTTTATTAAAGGACGAATTACTGATTTCGCTATTGTAAAAATAAACTCTTCTCTACTGTCATATTTCTCGTTGTATGACCAATCTGCAAGAGTATATGGTCCTGTAATAGGTACCTTATAATCAGCTTTAACTATTTCTTGAACATGTTTCATTTCTTGTGAGTGATATTGCCCTGTATATTCTATTTTGTTTATACATCTCGCCTTGCGGAAATATTTATTATCCCATGAGCGAATTTTCCCGCAAAACTCAAAACCTTTAATTCTACTAATTGGGTATTCGTACATTTCTGCCCTCCTTGCTTCTCCATCATATACTATGTCTAATCCTGCGTCTTCAAAACCTCTAATATTAATATATGCTAAATCATCTCTAGCCTGTTCTTTTATTTCATTTGAAGAATTAGGATCTCTTAATGTTTTTAAAAGCCATGATGGTTTGCGTATTGATCCAATTTCTTGAGTTAATAATTTCATTATTTGTTCCTCTCTTCTTTTAGAATCTTAAGTGTATCTCCCATTATCTCGACTTTTTTATTAGCAAATTCAAGCGGTAATCCTTCTAAATCTCCAGTTGACGTAAGATATGTTTCTTTTGGCTGTATTTCTTTAGTTATTGTTTTTACTAATTTAGCTATTTCTTTAGGTTTCTCCATTCTTGTATTATGTACATCTAGAAGTCCACATGTTATTCCATTTATTCCTTTTAATTTCTTTAATTTAGTTGGTTTTGTAACTGTAAAATCTATTCCTATACCGTCTACTTTACAATCTTGGAGTTCACTAAAAATATTTGACGCGTCATTATGATTTATGTAAAGATATGTTTTTGCAGATAATCCTTTAGTTATTCGTTTAATACCTTCAAATGCATCATTAAGTTCATTATTATCTTTTGATAATGGAATAGATGGACCTATTAGCTGAATTAATCTACAACCTGCATCTACTATTCTTGATATTTCTTTAGACATCATTTCAGCTATATCTAATATTAAGTCTCTTCGATCTTTGTAGAAATTATTATTTGCTGATGTTGCAAAAGTATATGGATCTGGTAAATCAACTTTCCAAGGTTTCTTTTTAGAAAATAGGTCCGTCGTTAAACTTTTTAGTATTTCTCCTTTATTGCTCTTAATTTTCTTATTGATTATTGGAGTTTTATAAAATGTATTAGTTTCGTATATTCTATCTAAACTTCCTACTTTTATTCCATTTATACAAAATGGTCTAAACATATCATCCCAATCTTGTTTTGGTGCTGATATATAGCTTAATCCCATTTTTTGCTGCAATTCTATCGCCTTCTTTTTATCTTCGTTATAAATTTCTTGTAAATCATCAGAATACATTCGTGTAGCTTCAATTAATTCTGATGACCTCGGATATGTTCCAGTTATATATGCCCCCCACATTTTCGATCACTTACTAGGAACATTCTTGTAATTTCTTTTACATATAACTTTTTTTCCTAAATTCTTAATTATCTTTATTTAAATCAACATAAATAGTTCAATCTTCATATATATTTGATTCATGACTACTATTGATATTATTCCTCCTGTTGTTTCTTTAATTGTTTCTATAATTATCTCAATTACTCTTTTCTTTTTCTCAGATAAGCTTCTTTCTAAAATAATATCTCATGTTAATTTACGACGAATATTGCTGTTATTTATTAAAGGGCCTTTACTTGTCATAATACTTGGATATTCTATTCTATATTCTTCTAATTATATCTTTAATCAAGTTCCTTCTTTACTTCCTTCTATTCTTCATCCCGATGTTTTGTCAGTTATACTTCAATTATCTATTTTAGTTTCTATATTGCGCATTTCTTCTTCGTCAATAGAGTCTTTAT
>CAZIZY010000026.1:0-4361 GCA_964544235.1 uncultured Nitrosopumilales archaeon | reverse complement strand
GGAGATTTTAGAGAATCCAACAATAAATTTTTATCTCTTGATGGGGCTTCTATAACTTCAAGTGCAACTCAAACAGCAGGCACTAGCGAATCAGAATGGCCATTAAATGAAGACTTTTTTAAAGATTATTCTAATGCTGATTTCCAAAAATATTTTGGAAAATTCGAAACAGACGCAGAACTTAATAAAGTTGCATTAAGGTGTAATGTGGTTAAAAAACTACTGCCTTATAGGAATAAATCTAGATGTAGAGTTTGCTATAAACATTTATTTTAATTATTTAATCACATCATCATTGAGATGCATAATTATACAAATAACTAGCAAAGAATTTCTCGAATTCAACTAATCCAGGAGTTCCATCAGTACCATCAACAATCAGATATTCATTAGGCGCGCCACGATTACCACCTTTACCAAAGCCACCATCAACATATGGTAAACCAAATACAGCTGGTGGAGGAGTTCTAGGCTGTTTAGGCCAAATTTGTGGAGTTACACCAACAGAATCATAAGTTTTAATTAAAGACTGAACAGCAGGATCTTGTGAACTAGTTTTCATCCAAGGAACTTGGTATAATGGCTTTACTGAAATATCATTAAAACCTTTAGAATCTAAATGTAATCTAACTTTGTCAAATACTTCACCAGTAGTCATATTAGGAATAACCCTACAATGAATTATTGCGGAAGCACTAAGAGGAATAGATGGAAGAACAGAAGTTTTAGCGCCAATTATACTTCCTAATTGAAAGACAGGGCTAAATAGATATTTAATTAATGCGTCTTTTCCAGATAAATCATCTATAAAACAGTCAACATTTAGAGACTTCTTTAGTGTACCAACATCATAAGTTTTTAGCAATTCATCAATTATTTGAAGTTCCTCATCAGTTGGAGGCTGAACGTTATCATAGAACCCCTTTATTTGAGCAACATTTCCAGAAATATCAGTCATAGAAGAAATAGCTTGAACTATACGAAACATAGGACTATCAATTATAGCTTTATCAGCACTATGAGAAGGACTACCCATAGGGCCTCGTCCCCAAGATTTAGAGCTACATTCAAGTTCAAAACCTAACATTCCTTTTGCTCCAAGCTTTATCTCAGTGTTACCATCTTTACTTATAGCAGCCATAGGCCAAAAAACAGAATCTGCACCCTTAAAAAGTTCATTATTATCTTTAACAAATGATGGGAAATTTGGACTACCAAGAACTTCTTCACCTTCAGCAACGAATCTAAGATTAACAGGAAGAGCACCGTCAGTACGTATAATAGACTCAACAGCATTTAAGAAAGCAATTAAAGGACCCTTTCTAACATCAGCTCCTCTAGCAACTACAGCTTTACCTTGTCCAGAAATGTCAATAATTTCAGCTCCAAATGGAGGATTATTCCAATCAGCTTCATTACCAGCAGGTCCAGTATCATACATATTATAAATGACCATGGTACGATTAGCACCTGACTCAATTTTTCCAAAGATTTCAGGAGCCTCGCCATTTACAGCTCCAACATCTATAGGAGTAACATCAGTAAATCCGATCTCATTAAGGTATTTTTGGAGTAAATCAGAACATTCTTTCAGTCCAATACTTTCAGGAGCCACACTAGGCTGTTTTAAGAATTCCTGTAATCTATTAAGATGACTAGGTTGATTTTGCTCTATATTTTTGAAAACATCATTTAATGTCAAAATAACACTATTGATATTATTAATCTAGTTAATAAGAATGTCCAATATAATATGAAAAGAATAACTAGATCAGAGAGAATTAGAATTAGATTTTAAGAAGCTAGTTACTACTTCACTCCATCTTTTACTTTGATCCGCCATTACATGATGTTTAGCTCGAGGAAAAACATGCATTTCTGCATCTTGAAGTTTACTATAGAATTTCCAACCATATTCACAATAATAACCACCTTCAGGCCTCATAGAAGTATCATCACGACCCCAAGGCAATATTACAGGCATCTTAAACTCATGTGCATATTCAGAGATATGTTTTCCCTTATAACTCAAATCTTCGTTTGTAGAATCAACAGTCATATGTAATGCTTTAACCCGTTCTCTTGCAAATTCATGATTTCTTTGAGCAACATCATAAACCATTTTAACTCGAGAATCAGTAACTAATTCTTGATTATAATATAATTTAGAAAGCGAAGCTTTTACAGTTTCAAGACTAGGTATAGGGTGACTATGTCCTTGAGGGCCATAAACATATTTTAATCCTTCAGGCTCAGGAGGGATACCATAGGTTCCATTTAGACTATTAATTATAATTAAACAATTGATAAGATTTGGTCGTTCATGTGCAACATATTGGCATAACCAACCTCCATGAGAATTACCTCCAATATGAAAATTAGTAAGATCTAAGGTTTCAATTAACCCAATTAAATGATCACCATGTGCTTTTGCAGAATAATCTTGTGGACCCCTTCCAGGAGTAAGGCCAAATCCGACAACGTCTGGAGCAATTACTCGGAAATGCTTACTTAAATAAGGAATAACATCCCCATAATTTACTTGAGCACAAGAAGTTGCACCACCACCATGAATTAGAATTAATGGATCTCCTTGTCCAGCTTCAATATAATGGGTTTTAATACCATTGACTTCAACATATTTATTTTCCCAATTATTTGACAATTAATAAAACCTCAATAATAATAATCAGTTACGATTGCAATTTACAATTTGAAGTTTTTCAAGTTGTTCTATGAATTTTAACACAAATATAGAATCAATCTTTAATCCAAATTCAAATCCTAATTTTCTAGCAATGTCATCCACGCTATTAGAACCATCAGAAAAATTATATATCTCATGAACTAGAGGACGCATCTGTCCAAATCTAAGAGGAGGATTATTCAAATTAATTATCACATTTAATTCTTCATAAGAGAACCCCAAATCTTTTCGAGCACCATCATAGACTCTACTTGGAGGATTTGCACCTTCAATTTTTTTAGGGAATATTCTAGACGTATCAGACATAATTATCACACCAATACTCCATAACTTGAAACAAGATTATCAAGGTTTTCCTTAACTTTCCTACTTGTAGAAACAAGTTGTTGTTTAGCATTATTAATAAAAGGCTCTAACTAAGATTTTTTATAAAGAGTTTTACAAGAATCTAATGCGATAGAATCACGTTCAACAAGATAATCAATCTCATCCTTAGATTTTGTTATAAATTCGGTTAATTGAGATTCAGATTTCTTTGAAGATGAAAGTAAGTGTTCATGGAAAGATTGGCCCTTTTTAAGAAGTCTTTCTTCACTTCTAGTTGATGTAAGGTTAACTATTTGAACTGAAGATTTTAAATCAGCATTAGCAGCTAATAGAGTAGTGCCTCCTACAACGACTCCACTTACATTGAATACTTCTGCAGAAGTAGTTTCCCATGTTAGATATTGAGTATGGAAAAAGATGTTAGGTTCAGAAGCAATAAGTACTGTCGGAACACCTACAAGATTAAGGGTAGAATTATCACTAAATGGACTATACGGAATTTCTCTATATCTTAAAGGAGGGGTTGCGATCTTAACTCCATTTTCAAGAAAAGAGTAGGCTACATCATTAAGGTACGATGGAACTGAATCAGTAGTTCGAGAAAGTGTTAAAAGAGATTTGCATAAGTCTTGAATTTGACCAACACCACATAAACAAACAGCCCCAACAATTTTGTCTAATGTATCCTTGTGATCAGTAGCATATGCTTTACTTCCAGTCCCTTCAGGAACAAATAGAAATCGTATTGTTCTTTTTGGACGAGGAATTTTCCCTTCAGATATTAAAGAGGAGTAAGTTCGCGCAAGTTCAATCATTAATGCAGGACCAGAAGCACAATTAGCATTTGGTCTTGGATTAGTGACATGACCTATAACAATAGCCTCTTCATCAGGTAATTCACTGCCTTTAATTGCAGCTATAAGGGTTTCACCTTGGCCATCGAAAGTTTTAGCCTCAAGTTCAACATGAATTTTAACAGGACCATTAGCTAAAAGCTCACGTAATCGAGCGCCTTTACGACCAGATATCATTATAGCCCAACTATCATTATGTTTCCGTGAAAGACGGTTTAAAGATACAAAGTCAGGAGTAATTTCTCTAGTTCTATATCCAGGAATAGGTCCGATAAGACAATCAGAAATTAAACCTATTGCACCAAATTTCTCGACAGCTAATTCATAAGTTCGAAGGGTATCTTCAGGACTATTACCTGTAGCTAAAGCAATTTTTCCTTTTAGATCGATGCCGTCATAATCAGACACACTCAATCCCGATCCAATATCACAAATCTCAGCAGTAATACCTCCAGGAGGAGTAGACTTTGAAT
>CAZIZY010000025.1:0-21464 GCA_964544235.1 uncultured Nitrosopumilales archaeon | reverse complement strand
AAAACTATTGGGCGTAATAGTGATATTGGGCAAACTTGAGTAATAACCATAGCTTCTAGATCTTCCGCTATTACTGGTGATCCTAACGTATATGAATGTCCTGTAGAACCTGTCGGTGTAGATATCATTATCCCGTCCATTCTTTGATTAAGCTTTAATCCGTCTTTAGTTGTAATATTGTATGTCGGCGTAACATTATATCCTTCTCGTACAATATAAGCTTCATTTAAAGCTGGAGGAAATTCATTGTTTTCCGTAGAAATTTTTATTCTAATATGTTCTTCTAGTTTATACTCTTTTTTCTTTAATAATTCGAATGCTTGACTAATTTCTTCTTTTATTACTTCTGATAATATTCCTCTTCCTCCTATTAATATTCCTAGAATAGGAGTTCTGTTATCTATATTGCGTGAAATTGCTAAAATCGTTCCATCTCCGCCTATTGCTATTATTAAATCAAAAATCCCCGGTTTTAGTTCATCATCTAGTTTTTTTATATTGATTATTTTAGATTCTAATTTAATTTTTTTTAATTTATTCTTTATTTCTTCTGCAAATTCTTTTGAATTAGTTAAATTAGGTTTAACTACAATCGCTATGTTATTGAATTCTTTTTTCATTACAATTTATCTTAAATTGCTTCTTCTAATTATTTGTATTTATTGGTTCTAAACGATACAGTTATACGCTTTTAATTCTCCTAATATTTGTTCTAAAATGAGTAAGCCTGTCGATTTGGGAAGTGTGAAAACTGGTTCATATATATTGATAGACGGTGAGCCATGTAAGATCGTTCAGTACGATAAATCTAAACCTGGAAAACATGGATCTGCTAAGGCTAGAGTTGTTGGAGTTGGTTTATTTGATGATGTGAAAAGAAGCATAGTTTCACCTGTATCTGCTACTGTTGAAGTTCCTTTAATCGAAAAGAAAAATGGGCAAGTTCTCTCTATCTCCAGTGATTCTATTCAAATTATGGATCTTGAATCTTATGAAATCTTTGAGGCTAAAAAACCTGAAGATGAGATGATGTCTAAAATTAATGATGGAACTGAAATTGAATATTGGAGTGTTCTTGGACGAAATAAATTATCTAGGATAAAAAATTAATTACTCTCTTTTCTTTTATGCGTTATCTCCAATTAGTTTTATTGATTCATTATGCAATAATTGAGGGTACCCAAAAGTAAAATGAGTTACTCCTATTCTTTTTAATTTAGCTAAATGATCTTTTATCCCTTCTATGTTTGTAGAAATCGAAAATTGTTTAGTTACTTCATCCGATGATAATTTCATTACTTCTTTAAAATCTCTATCTTTATTTTCTTGCTTTAAAAAAACCATTTCATCATAAACTTCTGTTTTTATTAGTACTTTGTTTATTGTTCCTAAAGCTATTCTTAAAGCAGCTTCCTTTATTATTTTTTTATTTTCTTTATTTGCTCTCTCTTTTATCATTGACGAGCTTATTACTCCAATTTTGCCCTTTATTTTATTCGTTTCATTAATATTTTCTAACGACCACTTTATCATCTCTATATCAGATTGATTGATTAATACTCCATCGTAATTATGGGCTGATGCTAATAAAATTGGACCCTGCGCCCCAATCCAAATCTCACATTTAACCCCATCATTCTTGAATTCTTTCTTTAACCATTTCATTGTTTTAATTAAATCATTTGATAATTCTTCACCTTTAGGGATCTTAACGTTATTTTCTCTTAATCTGTTCAAATCTCCTGGGCCTATGCATAACTCAAATCGTTCACCAAATCTTTTTGAAAGATTCTTGATCTTTTGGTTTATTTCTCGATTTTTATGGATATATGGACTTATTAGACCCACTCCAATTTTTATTTTAGTTGTGTTCTTAGCTATTATTTCTGCAATACTAAATGGACACTTTGATTTATTTGCATCAGATATCCATACACTGCTAAAATTATATTCTTCAGCAGTTCTTACTGCGTTTAACATTGTTTCTATTGATTCTCCAGTATTTACTCCTAATGAAATTTTCAAAATTTTTTTCACAATTACTTAAATTAATGTCTAATCTAATAGAAATTTAATAAAAAGATTTATTTCATTACTTTTATAACTTTAATTAATTCTATTAATAAGGTGATTATAGATGTCTCAAACTCAAAAAGATTATTCATTGCACCTTGTAGGTCTTGGTGGTGCTGGTGTAAGTATTGTTGATACCTTTCTGTCTAATGATTCAATTACTGATTTCTTGTCTAAGCGTGGTGTCAAACTTTCTGTTCTTGCTTTAGATATTGCAGATCATGATATTATGAGGCTGCAGAAAACTCATGAATCTTTATCTGAAAAATTACAATCTAAATCTATTCCATCTGAAAAATTACAATTTAATGCCCGCTCAGTTAAATTCCCTACTCCTGAGGCTATGTTTGATTTTATTGAAAAACTTCCTCAATATCTTAAAACTGAAGGCTCTAAACGGCCTGCTAATTATAAGCCATGGGTATCTTCTTCTACAGAAATTCCTCCATTAGCGGGTGGTGTTGGTCGTAGACGTGCTTTGTCTAAGGCAATATATGGTCTTAATTATTATCATTTGAGACTTATTGATATTTACACTGAATCTTTCAAAGATAGTGTCGCTTCTTCGACTTTACAACCTATAATAATCACTATATTTGGTGTCGGGGGCGGTTCTGGCAGTGGAATGGTTGTTGATTTCGCTCGACATTTAAGGATGAAACTTGGTTCTGGATTCCCTATTATCGGGTTAGGCGTATTGCCATGTGCAGGTGATGATCAACGTGCTAAAGGACCTTCTGCTTTGTCTGCTCTTAATGAATTAGGATTACTTCTTGATGCTAAAGTAAACAAAAATATTTGTGATAAATATGGTGCTGCTTATCAAAATCCTTTCACATCTTTGATGTTAATGCCTCTTAGTCCACCTTTTAGACGTAGTGGAAATCTGATTGAGGCTCAAAAACTGTTTGATGATGCAGTAGTAGATATCTTGATGAATAGCTTCAAATTTGATATTTCTGATATGCTGGATAACGCCACTACTACTTCTGATTATGCGGGTCAATGGGTTAACTTATTGACTACTCTTCGTGTTACTTATCCTATAAATGAGCAAATTAAACTTGCAAAATTATATCTCGAAAAAGCTAATTCTCTTAGAGATTTACGTCAAACTAAAATGGAATTGTTAAACGGCTCTATCGAAAAGAAAAGTGGTGGATTAGTAAATTTAATTGATTCCTGTTATGATGATTTAGTTGGTCTCTATCGTAATTATCTTAAAGATAGAGAGTTATATGATGAATCAAAGTTTGAAGATGATCTCCATACTTACATGTATGGTGATAATTTAGTTGATCTAAATATAAAAATGCAAGTAACTGGTTGTGAATCTCTTGTAAAAGAACAGGTTAAAGAAGTCACTACTCCTGTTAGTTCTATCGGTGTTGATAGTCCTGAAGGTTCTGCTGAAGCTCTATTTGTTAAATATATCGCTCAAATAGTTGATTTAAGTAGTAATCTATCTCAAAATTATCAGACTTTCCATGATGAGATATGGAAATTAGTTGATGATATGAATGCGAATGTAGCTGGAATGCAAAGTTTTACGTTTAGAGAGAGAATTGCTTTTAATGATCTTATTGAATTAATGCGTTTAATTGATTCTTATTTATCATTACTTACAAAATATACTATTACTACTACTCTCGCTGAAAAACTACAAGTAGACTTATCTAAACACGAAAAGAATGATTTTATAGAAAAATCTTCTGAAAAAATTCAACGAATAGTTGATTTAGAGCTAAAACTGATGTTTGAATTTCTTACAAGTATTTTTGTAAATTCAAAGAATGAAATAAGCTCTGTTGATATTCTTTTAACTGAAACTAGAAAGTTACGTGAACTTCTTTCTGATGAAATTAGTACGTTAACATCTGAACAAGATACTCTTCAATCTAATTCTGATGATTTACAGCTTGAGCAAAAGAAAGCTAAACGTACTTCTGGAAAGCTCCTTCTAAAAGTATTTAATCCTGGAAAAAGAAAGCGCCTCTCCGCTCAAGTATCTGATTTATCAGCTAAAATTGATTCTCTTAAACTAATTATCGATGAACTTAATGAAGAAAAACAGTTAATTGAATCTCGTTCTCAAGATTATTCTCATTTAATTAAACTTGTTGAAACTACTTCTGATTATCGTAAACTCTTAAGAAATATGATTGATCTAGATTCTCAATATTATTCTACTCTTAATGAAACTACTGAAGATCGAGGTTATTATGATCGAGTTGCTGAAATAACTGAACCAGAAAAACTTCGAATAATGCAAAAAATACTCGGCGAGGAAGAAGAGCAATTAAGCCGAGAAAATATTCTCAAGGATATTATTGATAAACAAAGATTTAGAGAGTATCTTGTCGGTGTAATCCGTTCATTCCAAATTCCTAGTACAATTGCAGTTACTTCTAAGTATAAAACTGATTATATTTGGGTTACCATTTCAACTCCAAAAGGAGTTTGGGATCAAGATATGGATGCAGAGATTAAAGCTGCTTTATCTGGGTATACTAGTGGTGATGCTTCTAAATGTATTACTCTTACTCATATTGAATCTGATGATGCTTGGACTATTAGGTTCCTTGTTCTAGCTGCTAGAGCTAAACATGAAGACTTAGATATGCTTACTGAGATGAATAATCTTTATGAACAGTCTTCTGAAAGTGATCGTCTTCTTTCTCATTCATTCTTGTTGGAACATGGTGTTGTTGCAACTAGAGATAAAAAGGATCTAGCTTCTGGTGATTCTGATTCACCCTCTAAAGATAAAGAAAATGGCTTAGAGGAAAGTAAAAAAAAAGAAAAAAAGAAAGTAAAAAAAAGAAAACTATAACTCCTAAAAAAAAGAAAACTATAACTCCTCGTAAAAAAAGAAAAACTAGAAAATCAGCTAAATCTTAATTCATTTCTTTCCTTTAATTTTGTCTGTTAATGATACTACTTTCCCATCTTTAGCTATTTTTATTGAGCTATCAAGCCTTATTCGTAATCCTAGCCTTCTAAATATTTGTAGTAATTCTCCGCCATCTATGTTACCCTTAATTGCTCCACTTCTTACCAGTTCCATTATTCTATTAGTTATAATTACAGTTTCTCTCGGGTAATTCGTTTCTGCAATTTTAAAAACTTCATCAGCTCTATTCACTAATCTGCTCATTAATAATTCTCTATCATTCTTTTGCTCATTTTTATTTTCATCAATTTCTTTCTGCTTTTCAACTCTTTTTCTCAGAGCTAATAATTTCTTTGCCTTTAACATCTCTATTTCTTTATCTTTTTCCATTTTCTTGTGTAATGATATATCTATGGACTAATTAAACTATACATTGTAGATGATTAATGATGAGTGGACATAATCCGAAAATTTCAATCGCTATTCCTTCTAATATTCTTGAAGACAGCTCGAATCTAAGAGATAAAACACTAAAACTTGGTTTAATTGCTCGAAGTTGCGCAATTTTTGGAGTTGATACTGTTTATGTTTATCGTTGTTCTAATTATGATGATACTCCGATAATCCGAACTATATTGGAATATATTAATCTCCCCCAATATTTGCGGCGTAGTGTTTATCCTAAATCATCTTCACTTCAGTATGCTGGATTACTTCCTCCATTAAAGGCCCCCCATCATAAATCAAAGATTAATTCTTCACAACTCAGTGTTGGTGATTTTAGACAGGGCGTTGTATTATCTGATCGTGATGTTCTACTAGTTGATTGTGGACTTAAATTGCCTGTTGAAACTGAAGGGGCATCTAAAAAAGGTGCTGTAGTTAATGTCAAATTCATTTCTGTATCTCCCCATCTTAAGGCAAAAATTGTTAATGATGATGAAATCGATTATTATTGGGGCTATAATGTAATTGAATTACCTTCAATTAATGATCTTTTAACTAAAACTAATTCAGATCTTATTTTATCCACTTCTAGACGAGGAACTCCTTTTAATGATGTTTATTCTACTCTAGAGGAAAAATTTCAAAGTTCTGAACGAATTCTTCTTATTTATGGTTCTCCTCGTAAAGGTCTTCTTGAATTATTTAATGTTAATGATTTTTCTATGTTCTCTGATAACCATTTATTGATTAATTTTATCCCAAATCAAAATACTGAAACAATTAGGACTGAAGAAGCTATTCAATTTAGCTTGTCTATCCTTAATTTTATCCTTCATTAGAGGCTAATAACCTTGTTATTTGGGTATATTACTGGTTATTCTTCGAAGACTTAAAATACTTGTTCACTTGTTGAAACTTTAGAAGTAGAAGAAATTTTGGGTCATAGAAAGAATAGTAGCCCTCGAAGAGGCTCTCTTGCATATCGTCCTCGAGGACGTTATACTAGAGGAGTCCCTAGATTTAGATACTGGGGCGAATCTAACGAATCTTCCCCCCAATTGCTTGGTCATGGAGGTTTTAAAGCAAGTTCAATTCATGTTTTAACTACTGATGATAGAGAACGAATTCCTAATTTCGGAAAACCATTATTTAATTCAGCTACTGTCGTTGAAACTCCTCCTCTAAAGATTCTTGCTGTTCGAGCATATTCTAAAGTTGGCACTTATTTTAAGGTAATTAATGAAATATATTCTTCTAATTTACCTGAAGAATTAGGCACTTTTCCTAAATCAAGTAATCCTGAACAAATCTTATCTGCTCTGAAAGAAAATACTGATATTTCTCGTGTATCTGCATTATGTGCTACTGTTCCTAAAGACGCAGGTTTAGCTCAAAAGAAACCATTAGTCTTCGAAACACCCGTTGGTGGTGGTTCTATCATTGAACAAATTGATTATGTTTACTCTAAATTAGGTCAGGATATCTCTTTTTCTGATATTTTTAAATCTGGTATGTATGTTGATGTTGTTGGAATTACAAAAGGGAAAGGAGTTCAAGGTCCTGTAAAACGTTTCGGTATAAGACGAAAACAAGCTAAATCTCGAAAAACTGTTCGAGAAGTCGCTGTAATTGGTCCATGGAAACCCTCAGCTGTAATGTATACTATCCCTCGAGCAGGTCAAATGGGATTTCATAAACGAGTAGAATATAACAAACGAATATTGAAAATTGACGATTCTTCCAATTCTCCTATAACTCCTTCAGGAGGATTCACTAATTATGGAATAGTTCAAGGGAATTATGTCATAATTAAAGGCTCAATACCTGGAACCCCTAAAAGATTTGTAAGGTTCCGAAGCGCTGTCCGATTCAATAATTCTAAAATAAACGAACCTGAAATTCTTCAAATGAGTGTTAATCCGAAATCTAGTTGATCTTTATGGATATAGAAACTTATAATCTCAAAGGTAAAAAACTGTCTAAAGTAACTCTTCCTCCTATTTTTAATTCACCATACAGGCCTGACCTTATTCATCGCGCATTTATAGCTGTCAGCAGTCATCATCTTCAACCTCAAGGTACTGATCCTACTGCTGGTGAAAAGACATCTGCTGAATCTTTAGGTGTAGGTAGGGGGGCTTCTAGAATTCCTAGAGTAAAAGGCTCACAATTTCGTAGAGCTTCAGTAGCTGCAGGTGTAGCTAGTGTTGTTGGTGGACGTTCCGCTCATCCTCCAAAGGCTGAAAAAATAATCTATAAACATATAAATCGAAAAGAACGACGTTTGGCACTTGCTTCTGCTATCGCTGCTTCTTCTGATCGTGGTATAGTTGAAAAAAGAGGTCATAAAATAGAATCTATCAAACAAATCCCATTAATTCTATCTGATGAAATTGAAACGATATCTAAAGCTAAAGATTTACGAGAAGTATTTGATAATCTTGGCCTTAATTCTGATTTAGTTAGAGTGAATAATGGAACTAAAAAAAGATCTGGAACTTCTAGGCTTAGAGGTCGAGTTACTAGAGTTCCTCGCGGTCCTCTCTTTATACTGTCTAATACTGATAAATTAGGAAAAGCTATTGGTTCATTTCCTGGAGTTGATTGTGTTAAAGCAAGCGATTTGTCTGTCGAACATATTGCTCCTGGAGCTCATCCTGGACGATTAGTCGTATGGTCTGAATCTTCATTATTAACTCTCCCTGAACCCCTATTGAAACTTGGTGAAAAGATTGGAAGTTAAGCAAGCTTTAAAAATTATTTTAAATCCGTATGTTACGGAAAAAACATTTGAACTTATTGAAAAAGAAAATAAGCTTGTTTTCATAGTTGATGATAATTCATCTAAAAAGTCAATAGCTGAGGCAATCCTTATTCTTTATGAAGTTGACGTTGAATCTGTTAATACAGTTAGAACTATCTCTGGAAAAAAAGCATATATTAAGCTCGGTGCTGATTCTTCAGCATCAGATTTAGCTTCTAAATTGGGATTAGTGTAATTAAATGGGTAAAAGAATCTTAACTCAAAGACGAGGTAAAGGTGGAATTCAGTATCGTGCTGCAGAAAAGGGTAAAGTGGCTGATGCTCGTTATCCTTCTATTACTTCAGGTGATACTGTTAACGGTGTAATTGAAGACTTTGTTCATGATCGAGGAAGAAGCTCTCCTTTAACTAAAATTAGGCTTAATAGTGGACAAATATCTTATATTCCTGCTGTATCGGGTCTTCAATCTGGTTCAATGATTGAAATTGGTCCTTCTGCTGAAATTAAAAACGGTAACGTTTTACCTCTAAAACACATCCCTGAAGGGCAAGCTATATGTAACATTGAGTTAATCTATGGTGATGGTGGTAAATTGGTTAGAGCTTCTGGTGGGTCAGCTATTCTGTTCGCTCATAGAGATAAAGATTCTGTGATTAGGCTTCCCTCTAAAAAACAAATACTTGTTAATGATTCTTGTCGTGCTTCAATTGGAAAAATTTCAGGTGGAGGTAGATTAGAACGACCTATACTTAAAGCGGGTCGACATCATCATATGATGAAAGCTAAAGCTAAAAGATATCCTAGCGTACGAGGTGTAGCTATGGGTTCTGTACATCATCCATTTGGAGGAGGAAGACATCAAGGCCCTCATAAATCCACTTCTACTTCTAGGAATGCTCCTCCAGGAAGGAAAGTTGGTCTTATTGCTGCTCGAAAGACTGGAAGAAAGAAATTAAGTAGGAGATTTGTTTCATAAATTATGGCATTAAAAGAATTTACTTATAGAGGTCATACTGTTGAAGAACTTAAACTGATGTCTTTGGAAGATCTCATGAATATTTTTCCTTCTCGACAAAAACGTTCTCTTCTTAGAGGTCTAAGTGAAGAGAAGAAAAAGCTTTTAGAAGATATCCGTAAATCTAAAGAATCTAATTCTACTGATCCAATTAAAACACATATTCGTGATATGATTATTCTTCCAGTTATGATTGATTTAACTATACATGTTTATAATGGCAAAGAATTTGTTCCAGTTCTTATTCAACCTGAATTAATAGGTCATTATCTTGGTGAGTACTCTCCTACAAATAAACGAGTCCAACATGGAACTCCTGGAATTGGTTCTTCACGTTCAAGTTTATATGTTCCACTTAAATGATGTATTATGTTGAAATTCCAATATAAATTGCGTAAAGTATTTATCGTTAAACTGACTGATTTCTTTCCTTGTAGTGTTTAAAATGCCAGATTTTGGATATAGCTATCAATCTTATGACCCTGTAGTACACGTACGAAGTAGTGCTAGAGAAATTAAAGTTAGTCATAAGGCTGCTCGTGAAGTTTGTCATTCAATTAAAGGAATGAAACTTCAAAAAGCTAAAACTTTTCTTGAAGATGTATCTGAACTCAATAGAGCTGTAGCTTTTCGTCGACATAAAAAAGAAGGAGCGCATCGTTCTGGACTTGGTGATTTTCACACTGGCAAATACCCTGTAAAAACAGCTAAAAAAGTATTGGAAGTTATTACTAATTTAGAATCTAACGCTGAATTCAAGGGATTTGATACTGAGAAATTGATACTTGTTCATGCTTCTGCACATAAAGGTAGGATTATGAGGGGTTTTATTCCTCGTGCTTTTGGCCGTTCTTCTCCTAGTAACAATACTTTGGTCCATCTTGAATTGGTAGCTTCGGAGAAAAAGTGATTAAAAATGTCTTCGATTAGATCTGTAATGAAAAATTATATGCAAATTGCTGAAGTTGAGCGTTTTCTTTCTACTGAACTTAATGATGCTGGTTATGGCGGGTCTGATATTCAAAATACTCCTGTAGGCCTTAAAATAACTATTTTTAGTAATAAACCTGGTATGATTATTGGTAGACGTGGGCTTGGAATAAAAACTTTAACTAGTAACTTAGATGAGAAATACACACTTCAAAACACTCAAATATCTGTTCTAGAAATTGAGAAGCCTGAACTTAATCCTAGACTTATGTGTAATAAAATAGCTGCTTCTGTAACTCGTGGTATTGCATTTAGAAGGGCTGCTATATGGACTCTTAAAGATATAATGAATGCTGGAGCTTTAGGGGCTGAAATAGTAATATCTGGGAAACTAAGAAGTGATCGTTCTAATCATGAAAAGCATGTTGCTGGTGTTGTCCCTAAAAGTGGGGAAACAGCTGAACGAGTAGTTAATCAAGCTATAACTCATGTTCAATTAAAAATGGGACTTTATGGAATAAGGATTAAAATCGCCATTAAAAATTCAATTCGTCCTGAAGTAATATTTCCTGAGAATAAAGATGATAAGCCTAATATAATTCAATCTGAACCTTCAGACTCTGATAATGTCTCTGAAGGCGTTTCAGAAACTGCTGATAATTCAGAAACTGCTGATAGTTCAGAAAAAAAAATAGAGGAGGTGCCTATTAATGCCTCAGTTGAGGACAAAGGATCTAAAATCAATGAAGGAACAGGATCTAACTAATAGGCTAAATGAGCTGCAATCTGAGCTTTCTAAGCTTAGAACTTCTGCAGCTAGAGGAACTATAGCTAAAGATTCCGGTAAAATTAGAACTGTAAAACGTAATATAGCTCGAGTGAACACTGTGATTAATAACTTTGAGAGTGATGAACAATGATTTCTTATTTGCCTGAAAATATAATGTTTCATGAATTAACTGGACTATTCTTAACTGTTAGTGAATCTACTGATAAAACATTGATTGGAAGATCTGGAATTATAGTTGATGAAACTAAAAATCTTCTTCGTGTAAAATCTTTATCTGGCAATTTATTTTCTTTACCTAAATCTATTGTAGAATTAAAAGTTCATTTACCTGGTTCTGGTTCTTTATCATTAAATGGTGCTTTACTTACTAATCGACCTGAAGATCGAACATTAAAAATGAGGTATAATAAATGAAAAATATTGGATTAGACATTAAACCTCCTGAAACTTCTTGTACTGATATTAATTGTCCTTATTGTGGTTCGTTGAAAATTAGAGGACGACTAATAAGAGGAAAAGTAGCTAGCTCTAAGTCTGATAAATTAATTGTTGTAGAGCGCCCAAATTTAATTTATGTTTCTAGATATAACCGTTATCAAAGAGGAAAAATTCGAGTTAATGCTCATCTTCCTCCTTGTATTTCTGTGAAAGAAAACGATGAAGTCACTATTGCAGAATGTAGACAGCTGTCTAAAACTGTTTCTTTTGTAGTTGTAGGTAAGGGAGTGAATTAAAATGTCATCAAAATCAAGAGCTGTATCGGCTAAAGGAGCTGCAGATTTTAAACCCTCTATTACTAGAGCTATTCCACTTAATGCTGTTATACTTGTGCTGATAACACTGGAGCTCGAACACTTCGAGTAATACAAGTTATGAAATATCGAACTCGTTTAAGGCGACTTCCTGCAGCTTCTGTTGGAGATCATGTTTTAGTTGTTGTTCAAAAAGGAAAACCTGACTTGAGACGACAGCCTTTACCTGCTGTTATCATCAGACAAAAGTATCCTGTTAAACGACTTAGTGGTCAACGAATATCATTTGAAGATAATGCTGCTGTTATAATAACTCCTGAGGGTGATCTGAAAGGAACTGCATTAAAAGGACCTGTTGCTTCTGAAGCTGCTGAAAGATGGCCTCGAATAGCCAATCTAGCTTCAATCATAGTTTAATTTGAGAAGTGTTGTATTTGTCATCAAAACCTACTAAAATGCGAAAACTTCTTTTTACACGGCCTATACACCGTATGTCTTCTAGTTTGCGCGCTTCATTATTTTCTGATTTAAAATCTAAACATGGGATTAATTCTGCTAGAGTTAGAAAGGGCGATTCAGTCAAAATTATGAGAGGCGAATATAAGGGGGTTGAAGGTAAAGTGACAGAAGTATTTTTAAATTCTGGAAAAGTAACAATTGAAGGTGTGACTCGAGAAAAAATAGCTGGTGGAACTAGTCCTGTTCAGATTCATTCGTCAAATGTATCTATAACTAGTTTAGATCTTGGGGATCCACTTCGTAAAAAAAGAATACAGGAAAATTAGATTAGTGATAAAATTTGACAAGAAAAGCTGGCTCTAAATCATTAAAACGTTCAATGGCTCCTAATTTCTGGACTATTAGTGTAAAAAGCGATAAATTTATTTCTAAACCTATGCCTGGTCCTCATAAATCATCTGCATCTTATTCTTTAGTAGTTCTAATTCGTGACATTCTTAAATTAACTAACAATTCTAGAGAAGCTAGATCAATACTTAACGGTGGTCAAGTTTATGTTGATGGTGTTATAAGGAAAAATGAAAGATTCCCCGTTGGTCTTATGGATGTAATTGGATTCCCTAAAATTAATGAATATTATAGATTATTGCCTCGCACTAATTCTGTATTGTCTCCTATTTCAATGCCTGACAATGAAAAATCTTTGAAATTATGTAAAATAACTTCGAAAATTACTGTTAATGGGGGTAAAACTCAATATTCACATCATGATGGCCGTTCTATTGTAGTAAATGAATCTAACGCATCTAATGGTGATAGTCTTCTAATTGAAATTCCTTCTCAGAAGATTGTTAAAGTTATTCCTTTCTTAAAAGGCTCTAATGTGATTACTACTGGGGGAGCTCATCCTGGACTTATTGGCTCTATACTTGAAATTAATCCAGGTACATTTACACGTTCTAGTTCAGCTCATGTTAAATTTGATGATGCTGATTATATTTTACCTACGCGATTATTATTTGCTATAGGCAGCAATGATGAAATTCCAATAAAATTAAATTAATGAGTGGTTTAAATTGTCAACTATCAGCGTTTCAAAATCTAAGGCTTCTGTTAAGTCTAAGGCTTCTACTCCAAAAGTTTCAATGAGACGAATATTCTTAAGTAAATTAGTTATGAATATGGGTGTTGGCCGATCAGGTGACACATTAGAGAAAGCGGTAAAAGTTCTTGAAAGTATAACTGATCAAAAAATTAGTAGGCGTTCTTCTAAGAGAACTATTCGTGAATTTGGAATTCATAAAGGTGAACCCATAGGATTAATGGTTACTGTTAGAGGCGAAAAAGCAATTAGTATTTTAACTCGTTTTATGGTAGCTAAAGGTAACAAATTGAATAAATCTGCTTTTGATAAATCTGGTAATATTACTTTTGGAATCCCTCAACATATTGATATTCCTGATATGAAATATGATCCTAATATTGGAATATTCGGTCTGGAAGCCACACTTGTATTTGAACGACCTGGGTACCGTGTATCTCGAAGAACTCGGGCTAATTCAAAAATAGGCCAAAATCAACGTTCTACCATTGAAGACTCTATTGATTTCTTACGTAATCTAGGGATAGAGGTGTCTGAATAATTTGCAAGAAGGAAATCGCTCTATTAAGAAATTTGGTAAAGGCTCTAGAACATGTAGAATGTGTGGTACTTTTAATGCTATGATTCAAAAATATAACTTAAATCTATGTAGACGTTGTTTCAGAGAATCCGCTAAATCTTTAGGATTTAATAAATTCGAATGAGTTGATTGTTTAATGCCTGCCCTTAATGTTTTAGCTAATCTTTTCAGCACCATTTATAATAATGAACTAAGGAGGAAAAAAGAATGCATTGTTATTCCTTCATCCAAATTGGTTGGGGAAGTTCTTAAAGTTCTACAAAAGAACAATTACATTGGTGAATTTGAATTTATTGATGATGGTAGGCAAGGAAAATTCCGTATTCAATTATTAGGTAGAATAAATAAGTGTGGTGTTATTTCACCTAGGTTTAATGTAAAAAAAGACGAGTTTCCTGAGTGGGAGAAAAGATATCTTCCTGCTGTAAATACTGGTATAATTATTGTTACTACTCCAAATGGTGTAATGACTCATAATGAAGCTATGGCGACTATTGGTGGGAGGTTAATTGGTTATGTCTACTGATTCTCAAAATCAAGTATTTGAATTATCTATTCCTGAAAATGTGACAATTAATATTCTTGATAGTTTATTATCTGTTAAAGGTCCTAAAGGAGAATGTTCTAAAGAGTTTTCAAAGATACCTGTAGTTGTAAGTGTTGAAAACCAATCTCTAATTGTAAAGCCTTTTTCGTTAAGGAAAAAAAGTGTATCTATAGCTAACACCTTTAGATCTTTGATATCTAATATGATTGATGGTGTTATTAATGGACATACTTATAAGTTAAAAATTGTTTATTCACATTTTCCAATAACAGTAAAAATTAATGGTGATCAAGTGCATATAGAAAATTTCTTAGGTGAACGGGCTCCTCGAGTAGCTGATATTCGTGGACAATGTAATGTTTCTGCAGATAAAGATGATGTAATAGTGTCTGGAATCTCTAAAGAGGATGTTAGTCAAACCGCAGCTAATATTGAACAATCTACAAAAATTAAAAGAAAAGATCATCGTGTATTCCTTGATGGCGTTTATCTTTATTCTAAATAGTTGAGAAAAAAATGACAAAACAAACTAAGAAATCTAAATCTTCTAACATTGCTGAAATGTTAAGCCTAAGAAAACTTTTGACTAAAAATAGACCTAAATTTCTTAGACAAGAATCTTGGAGATATAAGCGATTAGGACAATCATGGCGTCGTCCTCGAGGAACTGATAGTAAAATGCGGCTAGAGCACAGAGGTTGGCCTAAGTTAGTTAAAGATGGTTATCGTACCCCAAAACTTGTTAGAGGGTTACATCCTTCTGGTTTCAATGATATTCTTGTTCATAATGAAAAAGAATTAAATTTATTGGATCCTTCTCGTGATGCTGCTCGATTATCTTCTTCTCTTGGAGCTCGAAAAAGAGAAATATTGATTAAATTAGCGAAAAGTAAAGGATTAAAAGTTCTTAATCCTAATGGGTTAAGACGTGTATAATTTCTGGAGGTTTGGTTAATGAACTTAAGTTCAAAAAAGCGAATGGCTGCTGAGCTGATGAAAGTTGGCGTTAATCGAGTTAGAATTCGACCAGGTGACGAAGAAAATGTTGATGAAGCTATAACTAAATCTTCTATCCGTGGATTAATTAGTTCAGGCTCTATTTTTCATATTCCTGAAAAAGGAATCTCTAGAGGACGACATCGTGTTAAATCTAATAAAAGGAATGCAGGCTCCAGAAAAGGTAAAAAAGGTGCTCGACTCTCTAAAAAAGAGGCATGGATGCTTAAAGTCAGATCTCAACGTAAACATCTTAAAATTATGAAAGATAGAGGAGAAATTACATCTTCAACCAGAAGAACTTTGTATATGCAAATAAAAGGTGGAATGATCAGAAATGTTAAACATTTAAGGGACTTAGCTTCTAGGAAGGATTAAATTAAATGGCTCGTCAAATCTATACTAATATTCAACGAAGACGTAGAGAGGGAAAAACTAATTATAAATCAAGAAGAGCTGCACTTCTTTCACGTAATATTTTGATTGTTCCTAGGTTCACTAGTAAATATGTCTTAATTCAATTCATTAATCCTACTATTACTGGTGATATTGTTATTGCTTCTTTTCACTCTAAAAAACTGTCTACATATGGATGGAAAGGATCTGGTAATAACCTTCCCGCCTCTTATTTATCTGGATTAGTATCGGGGTATCTTTTAAAAGAAAAATCTGCTATATTATATGTTGGAGTTAAAAGATTTGTACCTGGATCTCGATTAGCTGGTTTACTTAAAGGTCTAATTGATGCTAAAATAAATGTTAATGTTAATGAAGAAATATTTCCTCCATCTTCTAGAATTAATGGAGAACATATCTCTTCTTATGCTGATTCTATTTCTAATGATTCAAAGGATTTAAAACAGCCTTTTAATCTTCTTAAAACTAAGTTGGATCCGGTTGATTATCCTAAGCATTTTAAAGAAGTTAAAGAAAATATAGTGAAAAATTTCTCTGAAGCTAAACCTAAGAAATCTTCTGGTAAATCTAAATCCACTACAAAAAAGAGCGTGAAAAATATTGAGTAGACCTAGACATAATTCAAATCCGCATAAAGAAAAACCTGAGGAAGTTTGGATTCCTAAAACTAGATTGGGAATGTTGGTTTCTTCTGGAAAAATCACTTCTCTTAGTGAAATTACTGCAAACGCATGGACGATAAAAGAGCCTGAAATAATTAACGCATTGATTCCTAATATTCGTAATATTGTAGTTAATGTCAGAATTGTTCAAAAACAAACTGATGCAGGTGAATCAACTCGGTTTAGTGCTATAGTTGCTGTGGGTGATGGCGAAAGCGCGTTTGGAATAGGTAATGGAAAGGCTCGTCACATGCGAGATTCGATTGATAAAGCTGTCGATGACGCTATGCTTCATGTTATCCCTGTAAAATCAGGTTGTGGAAGTTGGGAATGTAAATGTGGAGATTCTCATTCTATTCCATATAAAACTGTAGGGCGTGGTGGAAGTGTTCGTGTAGAATTAATACCTGGTCCCAAAGGATTAGGGTTAGTGGCTGGGAAAAATATTCGTTCCCTTTTATCTTTAGCTGGAATTAAAGATGTTTGGACTCGTACTTATGGTTCAACTAGTACTCCTGCTTCTGTAGCTAATGCTGTTTATGACTCGTTAGAAAAAATGCATAGATTTGGTGATCGGTCACAATGACGGCTGTTTCTAACAAAAAAGTTAATGATAAAAAAGGATCTTTGCTTGTAGTTCGAGTCAGAGGAACTATAAATACTCCTACTCCTGTTCGTACTACTTTACTCCAACTTAGACTCTTTAAGAGGCATACTGCTACTATTATTCCTGATACTCCTATTTACCGTGGAATGCTTCAAACTGCTAAAGACTGGATTTCTTGGTCCTCAATTGATCCTGCTACTGTTGAAAAAATTCTAATTTCTCGTGGGCAAAAAATTGGTGGGAAAAAAATAAACTCAGAAGATTTTAAGCCTTGGGGATTCAAATCAATTAAAGATATGTCTAAATCAATATCTACTGGTGAAACTGCTCTTAAGAATATAGAAGGATTGAAACCGTTCTTTAGATTATCTCCTCCTAAAGGTGGTTATAAAGTATCTACCCGTAGATCATCTGGACAGGGTGGTATATTGGGACAATATTCTAACCTTTTAACTTTGACTGAACGAATGCTTGAAAATTAAGTGAATTTCTTTGACAACCAATACTAGAAAAATTAGAAAACAAAGAGCTTCTCGAACTCATGGATGGGGACAAGTAGGTCAACATCGTGCTTCTGGTCGTAGAGGTGGTAAAGGCAATGTAGGCTTAATGAAGCATAAATGGTCTTGGACTATTAAATATGCTCCTGATTATTTTAGGAAAATTGGGTTTATTCCTCCTGGTTCTAAACAACTTAAAAATTACTGGATTAATGTAGGTCAACTCGATACTTTGGCTAGTAAACAAAATCAAAAAGGAGATAACGTCACTTTAAATCTTCAAGATATGGGTTACACCAAACTTCTTGGATCTGGTGAATTAAAAGGAAAATTTACTGTTATTGTGGATTCATTAAGTAAATTAGCTAAAAAGAAAATTGAATCAAACGGTGGTAAAATTCAATCTTCTGTATAATTATCACTTTTGATTATTCTTAGTTTATTTATGGTGAAATATTTTACCTCAAAAAATTAGGCCTGTTATAGTAGGTATTCCTGGAGTTGGTAAGACTACCATTATCAATCATGTTATTGATTTACTAAAAGATCAAGATAACAATACCAATAATGATTCTTCGCAAAACTCTATTGGCACTATAGCTTTTGGAACAGTAATGTTAGAAGAAGCTAACAAAATTGGGATTACTTCTCGTGATGATTTACGTAAGCTTGATTTGTCTACTCAACAAAAACTACAGGAAAATGCGGCTAAAAATATATCTTCAAGAGATATTGATATTTTAATTGTCGATACTCATCTTTTTATTAATTTTAAACATGGGTTATTGCCTGGGTTACCTCTTTCAGTTCTTGATAATTTATCTCCAACTCATCTTATTCTTATTCAAGCTGATCCAACTGATATTCTTAATCGCCGTATGACTGATGAAAGTAGAGATCGTTCTGATTTTTCGTCTGATTTAGATAATGTTAAACAGGATCTTGAATTATCTAGAAGCATGTTGTCTGCTATATCTATTTTAATTGGGGTCCCTATACTAATTATTAATAATTCTGATGGAAAAGCTAAAGATGTAGCAAATACTATATTCCAATCTATAGCGAGTGATTAAATTTGTTTGATTCTTTTGTTGTTTGGAGTCTTTCCCAACCTCCTGGTTCTACTTTATTAATTACTACTATGGCTCTTGGGGTTAACATACTATTCTCTGCTGGAAGACGTTTTCTTACTGATGTAGAAAAAACGAAGAGAATTCAAGCTGAAGTTAAAGAATTTCAAAGTCAATGGAAAGAAGCAATTTCTAGTAAAGATAAACAAAAACAGGATAAATTGGCTAAAAAGAAAAAAACTATAAGTGAACTTCAAGCGAAAATGATGGCTGAAAATTTTAGAGTCACTTTCTTATTTTTTATTCCTTTGATTATTGTATGGTGGGCTGTAAGTGGAGTTGTAGGTGATAGTGTTGTAGCAATTTCTCCTATTCCTTTAAATCTACCATTTCTTCCAATAGGTACACAATTAGGATTTTGGTGGTGGTATATGATTGCGTCTTTATCATTGAGCGGAGTTATCACTCGATTATTTAATGTGTCTCTTACTGATTAATCATTATGTTGTTGAATATTGAATGGTCACTATTATAATCTCTGGGATGTCTGCTTCTGGGAAAACTACTTTAGCTAAAATTATTGCAGATCGATTCGACTTAAAATATTATGGTGGTGGTGAAGCATTAAAGGAAATAGCTATTGAAAATGGATTTAATGCTGTTGGTGATGATTGGTGGGATACTTCTGAAGGATTAGATTTTCTTAAACAACGAGAAAATAATTTTGAGTTTGATAAGAAAATAGATAAAAAACTTATTGAATTAGCTAAAACCGGTAATGTTGTAATTTCATCATATGTTCTCCCATGGATTTATGATGGTGGATTAAACTTTTGGATAAATGCTTCAACAAAAACTCGGGCTGATAGAATGTCCGTTCGTGATAATACGTCTGTTTCAGATAGTGTTAAAGTAGTTAAAATTAGAGATGAATGTAATATCTCTTTATACAAACAATTGTATGATATCGATCTCAATTCTGATTTTAGTGTATTTGATTATAAACTTTCTACTGACAATCTAAGTAAAGAAGAGATTTTCGAAATTGCCGCAACCATCATCAAATATTATCAGTAGCTTTGATTTTAAATCAATGCTTGATACTTTAATCAAGCTTGATGATGAAGATACTGATAATTCATATGGGTATGTTCCTGAAAATCGTCCGATTGAGGAATATCTTCATTACGGATTAGTACCTTTAGATAAACCTGCAGGACCCACTAGTCATGAAGTTGTATCTTGGGTTAAACGTCTTTTAGGGGCAAATAAAGCTGGTCATAGTGGGACATTAGATCCGGGAGTTTCAGGCTTGCTTCCAATAGGTCTTGGGGCTGCGACAAAATCATTATCTGTTTTACTTCTTCAACCAAAGGAATACATTGCAATTGCTAGACTTCACGAACCTGTTGATGATGAAAAAATTAAACGTGTTTTTCTTGAATTTAAATGTGAGATATATCAGCGTCCTCCACAACGCTCTTCTGTAAAACGTGCTACTCGTACAAGAACTATTCATAACCTCGATATATTGGAGCAAAAAGGTAAACTATTAGTCATTAAAGTTTTATGTGATGCAGGTACTTACATTCGTAAACTTATCTATGATATTGGTGAAGTCTTAGGGCCTGGAGCTACTATGGTTGAATTAAGACGAACTAAAGTATGCCATTTATCTGAGGATCATGGATTAACACGATTGCATGATTTATCTTACGCAAAGAATCTTTATGATACATCTACTGATGATAAGATTCTACGTGAACTAATAAAACCTGTTGAAAGTGTAACTTCTCTATTAAAACGAATTGTTATTAAAGATTCAGCAGTTGATGCTGTTTGTCATGGTGCTCAGTTAGCAATTCCTGGATTATTATATATTTCTGATAATATTATTCCTGGTGATAAATTAGCTTTCTATACTCTAAAGGGTGAACTTGTATCTATTGGCGACGCTAAATTGTCATCTGAAAATATTTCTTCTTCTGAAAAAGGTATTGCAGCTTCTCCTTCTAGAGTAATCATGAGAGAAGGTACCTATCCTAAACTATGGAAAAAGAAAAACTAACTTACTTCTGTTAATATTATTGCATTTACTTCTTTTCACTATTTTTTTTAAATCCATTAACTATAATAGCTAATTTTGTTCTAACTCTAATAGGTTTGCGTAATAATCTACAACCTAGGGAATATCAAAAAAATATAGCTAATTCTGTTAGCTCTGAAAATTCTATTATTGCTTTACCTACTGGATTAGGCAAAACAGTTATAGCTTTAATTGTGGCTGAAAATAGACTTAAGATTCATCCTGAAGGTAAAATAGTTTTACTTGCTCCTACTAAACCACTTGTATTCCAACATGCTTCTTTTTTTACTAATAATGGGATTCATTGTGACGTTCTTACTGGTGAAGAATTACCTGATTCAAGATCTAAGCTTTGGGAATCATCTCAAATAATCTCCGCAACCCCTCAGACTGTTCTTAATGATGTTAAATCTGAACGGGTTCACCTTAAGAATTTTGTTTTATCAGTTTTCGATGAAGCTCATCGCTGTATTAAAGACTATTCTTATACCGCTTTAGCTGATTTCTATATGAAGCAATCGCTAAACCCGTTAATTTTAGGTCTTACTGCTTCTCCTGGTGGTTCTAAATCAAGGATTGAAGAAATTGCTTCTAATCTGTTTGCAAGTAAAATTGAATCTAGGAGTGAATCTGATATAGATGTTAAACCATATGTTGAAGATATAGATATCAATAAAATAGTTGTTGTTTTACCTGTTGAGGTTCAAGATATTAGCAATCAGCTAAAAGAATTACTTGATGAAAAAATTAAAATACTTGTAGCCCTGAAAATT
>CAZIZY010000024.1:0-27958 GCA_964544235.1 uncultured Nitrosopumilales archaeon | reverse complement strand
ACCTTCAGCTTCAGCTTGATAAACCTGAGTAAGAGATGAACTCAGTAAATCTTTCTCTAAGAGTAAAGTCTTAAGCCGTTTCTTAGCAGAATCCAGTTCATCATATTTAACAGTGGAAGATATATTTGAAGAGGAAGTAGTAAGAGAGCGTTCATTATTAAGAGTAGATCTTAGAATAATAAAGATTGAGATAACACTAGCACCTAATGCAATACCAGCTAAAAGACTAACTAGTTCCATCAGAATCACAGATCATAATAAAAAATAAGAGATAAAAAGACAGGGGATTGTGATAATCAACTGATAATCATAATCTAGATTTACGATGCATCCATGAGTATTTTCTAAGTTTTGAAGATTCACCGAATCCACATGAAGCGCATGATTTTTTAGTTAAATGATAAGAATGTGAACCACATCTTCGACATTGAATGTGAGTTTTACCTCTACCACGTAAACCAAAAGAAGGAGTACCTCTCATTTCAAATCACTATTTTGTTACAGAAGGTGAAATCATCACAACATTATCACCACGAACAACAATAACGCCTAAATCAACATTGCCTTCATCTAGAATTTCTTCAGAATCAGATAAAATTAAATTCATGTGCTGATCAAATCCTTTAAGTAAACCTCTAATAACTTTATCTTCTTTAAGTTTAATTAAAACAGAATTATTAATATTTTCTCCGAGAATTTTTTCAGAGACATCAACAGTCATTGTATAGACACTACCTCAAATATAGTCAAACATAAACCAATATTTAAATTAAGCATTTAAATCAAGAAATAAATATTATACTGCATTTCAATTAAATTGTTCTGAATAATGAAGGCGCGAACATTATCTAAAAGAGAAGGCGAAGAAGTTATCACGATCATAAGAAAATCATGGCCAAAAAACATAGAATTAGGTAAAGCAAAAGGAATAAAATCAATAGAATGCGATGAAGATACTCAGATTCTTATTTTAGAAAGGGTTAAAGCAATTAAAACAAATGAGGGAGTATTTCCATTTTTAGATCAGAAAGAAACATTAGAGAATTTTCCAAAAATAGAAGTAGATCTAGGAGCCATAAAATATGTTTGCAATGGAGCAGATGTAATGCGCCCAGGAATTAAAATATTTAAAGATGAATTTAAAAAAGGAGATATTGTAGCTATACAAGAAGAAAAATACAAGAAGTATATAGCCTTAGGAATTGCTGCTTTTTCATCTTCAGAATTAGAAATATCGAAAAAAGGGATGGCTATAAAAAACAATCATTATGTAGGTGACAAAGCATGGGAAGAAGGAAAAAAGAGCGGAGTATAAAATAGAAGTCTAGAAGTGTTAAAGTAATCGAAGAGATTCCTGAACATTAGGACTATATGCAGGAATTCTGAACATTCTAGAAATAGAATTTGCTAGATTTTCAGTTTTTCGTCGCTCTCCATGGTTAACTAAAACTTGCTTAAGCTTAGGTCTAAGTTTACCGATGAACCTCATTATTTGATCATAATCACTATGACCACTGAAACCTTCAATTCTATTAACTTCGCAGTTAACATCAAGTATTTTAACTCGACCTCCATCTTCAGAGATACTTACTTGTGAGGCTCCATCGAGAACACGTCTACCTAAAGTACCTGGTATTTGATAAGAAACAAAAATCATCCTATTTTTTTCAGAGGGAGCTATTTGACGGAAATATTCTAATACAGGACCACCTTCAAGCATTCCAGAAGTAGCCATTATTATTGCAGGGCCATCAATAAGAGCCTCATCTCTAGAACTAGGATGATCAACTATAGTGAAATAATCAGAAAGGAAAGGATCTTCCCCTTCACTCAATATTCGTGATCTTAATTCTCGGGATAAATATTCAGGATAAGATACATGTATCGCAGTAGCTTCAGATATCATTCCTTCAATAAAAACAGGAGATTCTAAAAGTTGCCCAGATTTCATATAACGGTCAATAACAAGCATCATCTCTTGTGCCCTTCCTACTGCTGGAACAGGAATCAGAACCTTACCACCAGAAGTTAAGGTGGAATTAATCATGTTAACAAAATTCTTTTCGACTTCAAACCTATTCGGCATTATATCTTCCTTAGCACCGTAAGTACTCTCAGTGATTAAAGTTTCAACTCGAGGATAACTCCATGTAGTACTGTCAAGAAGCATAGTGCGTTCATTCTTATAATCACCAGTATAAACTATGTTATGATATCCATCACCTATATGAAGATGAACAGTAGAAGAACCCAATATGTGACCAGAATTATTAAGAACAAGTTTGATATCGGGAGAAATATCAGTGACGATACCATAAGGTAAAACTATCGTTTGCTTAATTTCATTACGAATATCACGATTATCATAAATCTGTTGTCTACCTTCTACAGAAGCGACCTTAATAAAATCTGTTTGAAGTAAAGTCATAAGAGGGAGAGTAGGTTCAGAGCAATAGATTGGACCATCATATCCATATTTGATAAGTGCAGGAAGAAATGCTTGATGATCCATATGAGCATGACTTATTACTACAGCATCTAATTCATCTAATGAAATATTAGCCCAATCAAGTCTAGGATAAGAATCTTGAGAAGATTTACCTCCAGGATGTATACCACAATCAAGAAGTATTTTACTTTCAGGAGTAGTTATCAACATAGATGATCTTCCAACTTCTTTAAAAGAGCCTAAAGTATGAATAGTGATTTCAGGAGCTAAAGAAACTTTAGATCGAAAGATTTTTTCGCCAGCTTCAGACAAGAATTTACGTCGTTCATCTTCACTAGACTTGTAAGTTTGATAAATTGTATTTAGGCTGGAGGACGATATATGAGAAGATTTTCTAAGTATAATTCGCCAACCAGTTTTTTCCAGAATGTCAACTGGTTTAAAATCAGGTAGTTTATCAATAAGATGAGGATGTTCAAGGGCAGCTGTTACTTCAGAAAGAGTTCCATCAAAGAATAAGTTTTTCAGACCTAATTCAGAGGGAATCAAATCATTAATAATAGGTCTAGCATCTTCTTCATCTTTTAAAATTGAAGGTTCAGTTCGAACAATTATTCGTTTTTTCATGCTATTAACAAGATCAGGGACAATTTGATCATTAAGTTCAAAAAAACCGGGATTTTTAGTATAAAGGGCTATACGTGGACCTTCATATTCAATTCTAGTAATTCCCGCTTCAGCAGGAATCTTATGTAATAAGACATTCACTAAAGAAGTTTTTAGATCTTGTTCACGAATAGGCTCCAAATCATGCGCTTCCAGATATCTTCCCTGAAATCTTTTGTTTTTCAGATTCACTTAATTCAAAGAAACCTTCACTGTTTATGTACACAATATCACATCCATTTCCAGTTCCTGCATTTCTTGAAATAGCCGCATTTATAGCATTAAAAGCAATTTTTTGACCATCGACCAAAGATATTCCAGGCTTATAACTATTTTCAAGAATACCATAAGCAACAGGAGAACCAGAACCAGTAGATACAAATTTAGCTTGAGATACAGATCCAAATAGATCTATATTAAATATTTGAGGGCCAGATTTATCGTATCCTCCTACAAGTATGTCACAGAATAAAGGATAAAGTCTAGATGAAAAGAATATATTAGAAATTAGGTTAGCAGCAGATTTTATAGGAATAGGAGAACCATTTGAAAGTCGATAATTATTAGCATGATACTTAATCATATCAGACACATTTTGAGCGTCAGCTACCCCACCAGCTATAGTCATTCCAATATGATCATCAATTTTTAGTATTTTTTTGACATTTTGATGCGCAATAAAATATCCGCCGGCAATTGCCCTAGTATCTGAAGATAAAATAACACCGTCATCATATAGTAATCCTACAGTAGTAGTCCCATGTAAATTTCTATTATTTTCTAATTTTGACATATAAAACACCAGCAACTAAATCAATTGCTTAAGCAATAGTTAGGATGATAACTAGCGGAGCAATAAATAAATCTTCCGAAAAAGAAGATATTTTAAGTAATTCAAAGTGTGAAACAAATATAGTATAACGTGACAATTATGGAAGATCACCTAAAAGAGAATAACCAAATTATTCAAGATTCAATGAATAGAGTGTTTAGAAAGTTAAGAATTTCAGTTACCGATCAATGTAATTTCAAATGTGATTTTTGCATGCCAACAGAGCCTAAATGGATTCCAAAACCAGAAATTCTCACTTTTGAAGAAATATGTAGAATAACCACTATTTTAGCTAACAATGGAATCAAAGAAATAAGACTTAGTGGAGGAGAACCATTAATGCGCAAAGGTCTAGAAGAATTAGTTACTAAAATTTCGAATATAAGCGGAATAGAAAGAATAGGTATGACTACCAATGGGTATTTCCTTGAAGAAAAAGGTAATTTATTAAAGAAAGCTGGATTAGATACAATAACAATAAGCCTTCATAGTCTTAAAGCTTCAAGATTTAGTCAAATAACAGGCCAAGACGTTTTCGACAAAATTTTATCAGGAATTGAATGTGTGGTAAATAATAAGTTAGGAGAAATAAAAGTCAATGTAGTTATAACAAGAGGATGTAATGACGATGAGATTTTAGATTTTGTTGAATTTGCTAGAGAATTAGGAATAACAATAAGATTCATAGAATACATGCCGTTTGACGGTAGAAAAATATGGGATACAGAAATAATGGTGACAAGTAAAGAAATACTCAATATTATAGAAAAGAAATACAAATTAAAACAGCAAATAAGAAAAGAAGGGAGTACTGCAAATAACTACGAATTTATAGATGGTAATTTAGGAAGTATTGCGACAATATCATCAATGACAGAGCCATTTTGTGGTGATTGTGATAGAGTTAGATTAACTGCTGATGGGAAAATTGTCCCATGTTTGTTTAGTTTAAATGAATATGATATAAAAAAACAAATAAGAGCAGATAAAAAAGACGAGGAGCTAATTAGGATTATTAAACAAGTCCTTTGGAAAAAAGTACCAGGAGTTGAAACAATGATTAATGAATCTTCAGAACTGAATCACATTAGACCAATGCACAGTATAGGAGGATAAAATAATATTAACCCCTAATAATAATTTATTGATTTTCAAGTTTAGAAATTAATTCAGGGGCAGGATGAACAATTTTATGTTCAGCATTCAATTTTTTAGATAAAGTCAGTATTTTAGAATTGTTATCTTTCCATAAACAATAAAGGCGTTTACTTTTTTCTGAGGGATATGAAGAGAGAGATTTTTGAAGAAGAACACTAGAAGAATTAATCAAAATAGAAAGTTTTTTCCAATCATTAGGGTCAGTGTTTTTCAACGATTTATTAACAAAAGGCACATGATAAGAAACATAATTAATTAAATAAAAAGACTTAGGCGCAGTAATAATATAAGAAATTAATCTAGAAACAAATAAAAGATTGATAAAGATATATCGAAAACATGATGGAGACAGAAGAATATGTTAAGTTATCTGATAAAGAAATAGAAGTAGAAATAAATAAAATAAGAGGATGGAAAGTTATAAATGGAAAAATATCAAAAACAATTGAATTTGAGAGTTTTAATGAGGCATTTGGATTTATGACTAGAGTTGCATTAGAAGTTGAGAAATTAAATCATCATCCAGAATGGTTCAATGTGTATAATAAAGTTAAAATTGAATTGGTAACTCATGATGTAGAAGGAATAAGTAATTACGATTTTGAATTAGCACGAATAATAGATAATATAGAAATAGGACCGCAATAGATAACTTTATAGAAAAAAGGGGAAAAAAATGGGAACTAATGAACAAATAGATTTAGCGAAAAAACCGGGAGAGATTTCCACAAAATTACATAAATTTTACAAAGGTAAGATAGAAACGTCGATTAAAACCCCTATTAAGAATTATAGTGATTTTGCTTTATGGTATACTCCAGGAGTAGCTTCACCATGTTTAGAAATTAAAAAGGATAAAGATCTTTCATTTGAATATACTAACCGTGGAAATTCAATTGCAGTAATAAGTGATTGTAGTAGAGTACTAGGATTAGGAGATATTGGACCAGAATCTGGTCTTCCTGTAATGGAAGGCAAAGCTCAATTATACAAATACTTAGGAGGAGTAGATGCATTTCCAATAGTTTTATCAACAAAGAATGAAGATGAAATAATCTCTGCATGTAAATGGATATCAACATCATTTGGCGGGATAAATTTAGAAGATATAGAAAAACCGAAATGTTTTACAATTTTAGATAAATTAAAAGGAGAAATCAACATACCAGTATGGCATGATGATCAGCAAGGAACTGCAACAGTAATTCTTGCGGCATTAATCAACGCATTAAAAGTTGTGAATAAAGATCTCAAAGAAGTAACAATAGCAATTATAGGAAGTGGAGCTGCTGGAACATCTACAGCTAATCTTTTAGAGCAAGTAGGAGCAGATAAAAAGAAAATTATTTTTGTTGATTCAAAAGGAATTTTACACCCCCATCGTGAAGACTTGAAAAAAGATTTCTATAAATATAAAATTTGCATGGAGACAAACAAAGAAGAAAAACAAGGAGGGATTAGTGTGGCATTAAAAGATGTAGATGTATGTATAGCTTTATCAACTTCAGGACCAGGAGTAATAAAAAAAGAGTGGGCAAGTGACATGGCAGATAATGCAATAATGTTTGCATGTGCAAATCCTGTACCTGAGATTTGGCCATGGGATGCAAAAGAAGCTGGAGTTAAAGTAGTAGCTACAGGGAGATCAGATTTCCCTAATCAAGTTAATAATTCATTAGTATTTCCAGGAATATTTAGAGGGGCATTAGACGTTAGAGCAACCTCAATAACAGATAACATGTGTATTGCAGCTGCAATAGCAATAACGGAGATTGCTGAAGAAAAAGGAATAGATGAAAACAGAATAATGCCATCTATGGAAAATTGGGAGATATTTCCAAAAGAAGCTACAGCAGTTGGATTAAAAGCTATAGAAGAGAAAATAGCTAGGAAAGTTATGAGTGAAGAAGAGATATATCAGAATGCATATACTATAATTAAAAGATCACGTGATTCAACAGAATTATTGATGAATAATGGTCTAATAAAAGAAATGCCTGAAGAAGAATAATTATTCACTTCTTAAAGCTTCTATTGGGTTAAGTTTTGAAGCTTTCCATGCAGGAAAGACACCAGCAATCATGCTTAGAGCTACAGCGAAAAGCCAAAAACCGATTATTGTAGAAGGTTCAAAAACAGGTACAAGTTCAGTGAAGAACTCACCGTCACCAGGACCACCACCACCACCAGGACCACGATCTCCTGAATCTTCAAATCTTCGATCTGAATTAGAGGAACCTGAAGACCAAGAATTAATCAATATTGGGATAGCATAAGCAATACCAATTCCACCTAATATTCCAATAGTACCACCTATAATACCAATTATAATAGCTTCGGTGAGAAATAAATAAAGAATCATGCCATTAGTATAACCGATTGATTTCATTACACCAATTTCTCTTATTCTCTCAGTGACAGAAGTATATAGAGTAATAACAATACCAATAGTTGCGACTAAAAGAGATATTCCAGTAATAAATCCATAGAATATTTCTATAGAAGAAAATATTTCGTTAACAGCTTCAGCAACAGCTTTAGGAGAGAAAACAATCACATCTTTACCAAATAATTCTGAAACAGATTCTTCTACTTCTTCCACACGAGAAGGATCAGAAATTAAATAAACACCAGAATACTCAGAGCCAGTGTTAAAATGGTTTTGAGCAGCTTTGAGCGAAAGAAAAGCAGTATTATCAATGTTTGGAGCTCCTACGTAATCAAAATCACCCTTTACAACAAATGTTCCACGAGTAGAAGAGCCGTCTTTACTTCCAGAAGTAAGCTTAACAGAACTATTAATAGTTGCGAAGGAATAATCGAGATCTTTCGGGTTAGACAATCTATCTCCGAAAATAAATCCAGTAGTATCATTTGATGAAATTAAATCACCTTCTTTTACTTTAACAGTAGGATAAATAATGCTGATAAGCGAACTATCAATACCTAGAACCGTAACATTTCGGATGTCACTTCCAGATTGAATGGTAGCAGTTCGTTGTAAGAATGGGATAGTTGTAGTAACACCAGGTATAGCCTGTAATTGTCGGATAGACACATCATTGAGTTCAAAAGATGTGTTAGAGGCAGGAGTAACTGTAATAGTATCAGCTCCAATAGTGCCTAATTGTTTAATTAAAAGAGCTTCAAATCCAGCCAAGAATCCATTAAGCCCGGTAACAAGCATTAAACCAATTACAACCATTCCAATAGTAAGAATCGTTCTAACTTTTCTACTCTTCAAAGATTTTAATGATTGTTGAAAGATAGCTATAAACAATAGAATTCACTTGTTATTTACGAAACTCTTCCTCAATTTTACCGTCAGCCAATTTTATCACATGGTCAGCATATTCTTCAAAGAGTTCAACACTGTGAGTGACTAAAATAAAAGTTTGATTATTTTTCTTATTGAGATTAACAATAAAATCAACAATTTGGCTAGAAGTTTTAGAGTCCAAGTTACCAGTGGGTTCATCCATTAATACAATCTTAGGATTATTAACTAATGATCTAGCAATAGCAACACGCTGTTGTTGCCCGCCACTTAATTCTGAAGGTTTATGATGAATCCTAGATTCAAGGTCGACTAGGTTTAATAATTTAGTTGATCGTTCTCTTCTTTCAGATGAACTAACGCTAAGAGGAATCATTGGTAATTCTACGTTTTCAATAGCGGTAAGATGACCAGAAAGACCAAAGAACTGGAAAACAAAACCAATTTTTAATGAGCGAAGATAAGCCATTTCCGAGCTGTTAAGAGCTCCAATATCAACACCATCAATTAATACGGTTCCAGCAGTAGGCTGATCTAATGCACCAAGCATATTCAGTAAAGTAGATTTACCAGAACCAGAACGGCCAACTATAAGAGCTAATTCGCCAGGATTTATTTTAAGATCAATCCCATCAATAGCAGATACAAGTATTTGACCCATCATGTAAGTTTTTTTAAGACCAGATATTTCGACTATTGGTTTTGAATTCTTTATTTTAGTTTTTACTTTGGATGCAGATACAGAATTAAGATCATTCAAGATGAGTCACTATTAATCAATGTTTTTTTTCTATTTCTACGATTAGATAATTTAATTACAATAAAAGTAAACAATAAAGTAAAAATAACTGCGAAAAGGGTGGAATTAGAATAAACTATAGATAGAGGCCCACTATCATCAGTTTCAACTTGTTGTATTATTGATGGTTTGATAATATCTGTTCGTATTTTTACTGAACTAGATTGAGGATCACCAATATCATCCGTATAATCTATTTGAAGAGTAAGAGGATATGAATCAGGATCATAATCATCAACATCAAATTCAAGGCTAAAGCTAACTTGACCATCTTCCTGAATATCTGAAATAAGAACACCAGTATTTGATGACGAGAATGGGCCATCATCAACAATATTAATTTTGACGCTTTTAGCTGGAACTATACCGCTATTAAGAATAATTCCAGAAATTGAAGACGTTTTACCGATAATTGAAGGGTCAGGATTAATTAACAAGTCACTAATTTCAAGATTGACATAACCTCGAACAGAAAAACCTAAGATTAGAGCTTCATTTTTTTCATTCCCTTCAGAATCATAATAAGTAATATTAAAAGTAGCAGGATAACCACTTCCAATAGCATGAATAGGTGATAAAAGTGGTAATTCGAAAATAACATTCTCATCGGATTTAATTTCAGAGAAATACCACACATTATCAAGACCAATAAGAGTTATTTCAGGAGGTAATGACACATTAACTGTAATATCTTCAGCAGTAAAATTACCAGAATTAAATAGAGATAGTTGAACAGGAGTAATGTGGGTAGAAATTATTGTAGGAGTTGATGATTTAATCCCAAAGTTCACAAGCGTATTTGAAGTAGATTCAGACACGTATACGTTTAGTTTACTAGTTTGAGAACTGTTAACATTCCCAATATTTTCATATTTAAAATTCAATTGAAAAGAATAAGTAAGAGATTTAGAGGACTCAGGGACATAAATACGAGGGTTTATTTCAATGAATTCATCAGAATCTATTTTATCTATAAACCAGTGATTATCAGTCCCAATTAATACTAATGGAGAAGGAATGTCAAGATCAAGATCAATGTTTGATATGGATAATTGGCTATTATTTTTTATTTTGATTGAAATAACGTTATCAGAATCTGCAATTAGTTTATTTTCTCCAAGAGTGACATCAAGAAGTACAGGTGAAACCGTAAGAGTAAGATTACTCTCAATTGTTTTTAGAGAAGTTTCAGAAGGTTTGTATACAATTTTAGTCAGAACTGAATGAGTAGTATTAACAGATAAAGATGGGACAAATATAGAAATTTTCTTAGAGATACTTGAATTAGGAGCAAGTGAAGGGATAGACCAATTGGAATCATTTTCAGAAGATACTAAAGGACGAGGAATATCAAGAGTAATTTGAATAGAATTTGCAGGAATAAGCCCATCATTGGTAGCGGTGATATCAATATAATTATTCACGCCAGGTTTAAGATTATTAGTATTTAGGTCAACTCGCAAAGAATTTTGAGCAGTAATTTCCAAATTAACAGTGCTATTTATTGGATTCTGATACACATGAACATCATCAGAAACTTTTAGGTATTCAATCATTATTGGGACAGTATAAATTCCTACTTTACCGCTATGATCAACATTTAGTTTGAAATTAAAAGTAGATATGTTTCCAGGCGATATTGTTTTATTAAGAAATGCAACTGAATAATTTGAACCAGTTTCAGAGCTGAATGGAGAAGATAAAAATAAAGTGGCTTTCAGACCAGATAAAGTATATCCAGTATCTTGCCGAAAAGAAACATTAAATGGAGAATTATAAGTTCCAGATGAAACTTCTCGAGGAGAATCAACAGTACCCCAACCTGAAGAAGTTATAGCGAACCGGGAAAAACTAACAGTTAAAGAATACGTTTGCGAGTTAGGAACCTTATTTACAACTTTCAGGAAATAAGTACCTTCTACATTTGCTGAATATTGAATAGAGTCCTTAGCATTACCTTGAATATTAGAAATAGAGATTAATTGTTTATCACCATCATAAAGATAAAGATCAGTATTACCAAAATTTCCATTAGAAGTACTTGCGGCAATAGTCATTCCCTTAAGAACATTAATATGATAATAATGACTTTGAGAAGAATGAATAGTATAAACGTAGGTCGAATCAAGAATTTCTAAAGAGTTTTCAAAGTTTTTGCCAGGAGCAGGTGAAGAAAATATCAAGGTATAAGATCCTAATTTATCCATCTGATTAGATACTTTAAGATAATAAAAGCCGGAGAAATTAATCAAATAAACTATTTCTTCAGACATTTTTTCAGTTGGATCTGATGAAGTCATTAATGAATTTTGAGAAGAATCTAAGAAAGTTAAATCAATATTAGAAGAGCGTACAATTAATCTACCAGAGATTGTATCTCCACGTTCAGCTTTGAATTTAAAATAGTGGTCACTATTTCCATCAATATTATAATTATAAGAACCATCCGAGATAATTAAAGATCCAGCAGCATCTGATCCAGGTGTTGCATAAGCGAAAGGAACTGAAAAAATCGGCAATAAAATCAACCCAATAATAAAAAACGCAGAAAATAAATGGGAAAATGAAGACAATATGAAATTAAATAAGTGAGCTAATAAATAAAGATATTTAGTAATTATTACCACTAAACTTTAACAAAGAATTATTAGAAAATGAAGAGATGAATAGGCAACAAATAATTGCATTTATTAATAAAACAAATGTAAGTTCAATATTAGAAGAATGAAAAATAAAAACAATAAAACACTCATTGTGATAAAGATCAGTGGAAGTATTTTCAATTTAACAAATAAAGGAAATGAATTGGATAAACTATGTGAATTTTTTGTAGAGCAAGAGAAAGAAGGATTTCAATTAATATTAGTTGCAGGAGGAGGAATTACTGCAAAACAATACATCAAACAGGCCAGAAAATTAGGAGCAAATGAAGCTTTTCTAGATGAAGTTGGAATTGAAGTGTCAAGGCTAAATGCTAAAATGATGTTGCCAAAATTAGGTGAATCTACATATCAAAATATTCCAACAGATTTAGATGAAATTGTTGAAGCTGTTTCAACAGGATTACATGTAGTTACAGGAGGATTACACCCAGGGCATAGTACAAATGCAGTAGCAGCATTAATCAGCGAAAGAATACAAGCTAGATTATTCATCAATGCAACAGATGTAGAAGGTATTTATTCTGAAGATCCCGAGAAGAATAAAAAAGCGGAATTATTTAAAAGAATTAACATTGAAAAGTTATTCAAAATAATTATGAGTCAAGAGATGGATGCAGGAACTTATAATTTAATGGATTTAACAGCTTTAAAGATCATTAAACGATCAAAGATTCCTACAATAGTGATAAAATGCTCAGAAGATCGTATTGAAAAAGCCTTAAATGATAAAGAGATAGGAACAAAAATAGAGGTAATCTAAATATGCGTAAAGGAATAATACCACCACATTTACATTGCAGAATATGCGGAAAAGCTATACCGCCAGAAAAAGAAACATGTTCAAATGAATGCAGAACAAAAGAAAAGAATACCCAATCTCGAAACAAAAAGATGTCTAGAATATATTTGATAATTTTTGTAACAATGATTGCGATATTAATGTCAGTTACATTATTAACAGCACCATAGAAGATTCATTATAACTTATATCGCTCTATTAAAAGAAATAATATGCGGGAGTTCCCGAGCCAGGTCAAAGCTATGGAATAGGCGATTAAAGGGGGCAGAATTAAGTCAAAACTCAAGATCTGCTCGGCTAGCCGTTCGTGGGTTCGAATCCCACCTCCCGCATGATATAATTTGCTATAATGAAATTTGATCAATTTTGAGATGAATTGATTTTCCATGTTAGTCGTTGAATCTATTCACTAGAACTAAAACAAAGAAGATGACCCCACAAGCAAGAGTTAGATGAAGTCCCCAATTTATGTCCGTACTAAACCCCAGTCCAAGCCCTGATCCAAAGCTTAGAAAGAAGATCTCAAGAGAAACAATCCAAACTAAGAGTCCAGCCAAACTAATTCGCCAACGCCCAAAACTGAATGCGGACAAAATGGCAGCTAAAACAAAACCCCCAGCAGATATAGAGGTTCCTAATGAATAAAACCATATATCCGCTATAACTTTTCCATCGGCATAATAAGAGATGTGTAATGGATTGAGTAAACTAACTCGCATTACAAGATCTGCGCTATTTCCTCCTCTGAACTGCGAAAACCAAGGTCCTGTTAAACCTAATATGAGCAATATAGCGCCAATAATTCCTAGAAAGCTTACCTTCCTCATCATCATCTTCTTGAAATAGGTCTTTGTTGTACTCTCCGTTTTTAAACCTAAAATATATTTCTTGACGGATCTGCCTTGAAAGGCTTGCATAAGTGTTTTAGCATATAGAGATAGGATACTTAAACGTTGTTTCCTCATATTATTAGATAAATACGTTCCACTTTCAGCATTTCAACATGACATAATGCGCCATAATGAGATTTGATCAGTTCTTAAATGATATGATTCTTTTTTCAGTAATGATAAAATCCATTTTTACATCAGAAGATTGAATAGGAATAGTAGGTTGTATCTGAAAATCATGAGCAAGACCGATTTTTATAGGAGATTTAGAAAGAGAATTAAGAAACTTATCATAATATCCGCCACCTCTTCCAATTCTATTACCTGAGATATCAAAAACAGTTCCAGGAATTATAATTAAATCAAGATCATTTGGAGAAGCAATAATACCAGTATGTGATTCAGGTTCAAATATTCCATAAGACCCTAATTTAACATCAGAATCAAAATTATTTATCTTATGAAAAATTAAACTGTTAGAACCCCTATTAATAAGGGGAATGAAGACATTTTTCTTCAAAGAAAATGAGTTACAAATCATTTCAATTGTCTCAACTTCCCCGCTATTTTCTTTTGAAGAATAAAAAGCGATCATTTGAGCCTGTTCAAAAACAAGTAAAGAAGATAAATTTTTCCATATTTTCATAGAATTAAAAGAAACGATATTTTTATTGAGATTAAGTCTAATATCCTCAAATTTGTTACGGATTGTTGATTGAGAGGAATTCATGTATTAACACATCTTACTCGGATAATAAATAATCATCATCAGGAATATTATCAGGAATATCAATAGGATCCTCTGAGTAATCTTTACGAATAAAACTCGTCGCAGGTATTAAGAATAAAGTAATCCAAGGAGTAAGAAACCTAGGCATCCAGAGTACAACGATATTTAGAATTTCATAAAGAATCGTTGTCTTTCTACCTACAATAAGAAGGGCTAATAAAGGTAAAATTCCTACAAAATAATATTTGTATAACCCACGAGGAAGAAACGTATAGAATACTAATGAAAAATGTAAACTATAATATATTATGTCCCGATTAGAAAACGATTTAATTTTGGACATTGAGAATAATGAGATTGAGCAAATTATTGCGAAAAGTATTGGAAGAAATTGTTTTATTTTTAATGATAGGTCAACAAACCCATGTATCCCAAGGTACATAGTGATATTAGCAGGATCGGTAAGAGTGTAACTCCATTCTAGAACTGGAGGTAAATACGGATCAGGAGTCGGAAGACCCGGAAACCCTAATGCCCATATGTAAAGATAAGGATCTAACAAAACCCATGGAAGAGAAGAGATAAAGAACGGAATGAAAAAGAACAGAAAATACAATAAAGAGCTGCGTGAATCTTTATTTCTCCATGAGACAATTAATAATACAGGAAGAATTATTCCAGCAGTTTGTTTGAATGAGGCGGCAATGCCTAATAATGAAGCTGACAAAAGGGGTTTATCATCTAAGTAGAAATATAAGGAAAGCATCATTAGCAAAGTAGACCATGGGGGATTAAGCCATAAAGCCGAATCATACCAAAGAATTAAAGGTGAGAAAGTAAAAATTAATGAAATTATAAACGCCTGTTTATCTGATTTATTTAATTTCTTGGCGATTAAATAAACAGGGATCACAATAAGTGAATCCAATAAAGTAGTGAATAATGCAGGTATAAGAAAATAAGCTTGATATGGAGCTGGAAGAGTAAATAAAGAAAGGAGAGTAAGTGAATATAAGAAAAGTGGAGGGTAAGCATGCCAGAAATCTTTGTAAGGAATTTCACCTTCCAAAAAACGATCTACATCAGGAAGATAAAGATTTTTAAAATCCTGATATGGCTCTAAATCAGGATAAACGGGTGGAAGAATACCCGCATATGGAACCACTACATAGAATATTATTGAACGGATTAATATAGAGAATGCTACGAGTAAGAATATAGGCTTATATTTTAAGAATATTTCTTTTATTTCCAATTTTTTGATTCAACTACTCTAAACAAAATTAATTTTAAAACCATTTGTAATAAGTTATTAACAAAAGTCAACTAAAGAATTTTAACCTAATCTAGATTTTATTTCATTAATTAAATTTTTAAGGGTAACAACAGTTTCTTGTCCGGACAAGAGATCTTTAACTAAAACATTTCCTTTTGAATATTCTTTTGACCCGATAATTATAGCGAGCTTTGAATTGGATGATGACGCTAATTTAAGTTGTTTACCTAATCCTCTATAAGAAGTATCAGAAATAGAGGAAATATCATTCTGACGAAGTGAGGAGGATATAGATGAAGCATCTTTAAGAAATTCAGAGGTAGCAGGAATAACATAAACGTGATCAGTAGATTGTCTGAAATTCTTTTCTGATTTATTTTTAATAGACACTATAATTCTGTCAATACCACCTGCGGCACCAGTTGCACCTATATCGTTTCTACCAAAGATTTCAGGAAGAGAATCATATCGACCACCACCAGCAAGAGAACCAAGATTAGGTTGCGTCGGATCAACTACCTCAAAGACTATACCGTTGTAATAATCTAATCCTCTAACTACTCCAACATCTAATACAATATTATTTAATCCTCGATCATCAAGAGAATCTAATAGGTTTCGCAGATCAGTAATATGAGTTACCCCCATACTTTCAAAATTGTTAAGTACAGTATCAGGAGAACCAGTTACATTTAGAATATCTAATATTTTAGAGATAGTGTCTTTAGAAAACCCTTTTTTAACGTATTCATCGACAACTGAATCTCGTCCTTTTTTTGATACTTTATCTAAAGCCCTAAAACTATCCATAATAAGTTCATTTGAAGAGTGTTCTAGAATATTTGAAATGTATTCTTCAACCAGATTCCTGTCACCAATATGAATTTTCACATGATTGAGGTCTAGTCTTTTAAATAAATTCCAAGTAAAATCAATTACTTCTGCATCAGCAAGAGAACTTTTAGGCCCATATATTTCTACATCCCACTGATAGAACCACCTATAACGCCCAAGTTGTGGTTCATCATATCGCCACATTCCAGAAAAAGAACCAAGCCTAAAAGGCATAGGTAATCCCCTTTGTGAAGAGACATATCGAGTAAGACCTACAGTCAGATCAAATCTTAGACCAATATCACGATTTCCTTTATCCTTAAAATAATATATTTCATCCTTAATTGATTGGCCGCTTTTAGCTTCCAATGTTCCTAATGTTTCTATAGGAGAGGGTTCCATAATTTTGAAGCCGAAAAGTTTTGAAAGATACATAAATTCAAATCGAATTTTCTCCAATATTTCATAAGTATCAGGATCTAGATCACGCATCCCCCTAGGAAGAGAAAAAGACATTTAGAACCACTTAGATTAGGAGAGAGGATCTTTAAGAGCATTATTTGAATCAGATTGACCTAACTTAGATATTTCAGCTAATAATGCCATTAGTTGTATATCTGGGTTAGAGCCCATCATTATTCGGTAATCATATTCAGCAAACCGATCAGCTAAATCAAAAGAATGTTTTTCGTTTTTTGAAATTTCTTCAAATGCATATTTAAGAAAATCTCGTTCAGAAAGACTATACACCTTAGTTAACTCCAATAAATGTTCTCGAGCCTTATGGAAATCTCCTGTTAACGCAGTATTAATAATAGAATTTACTTTACTGCGAGTGGATATACTTGATGATTTTTCGATGTTTTCCACATTAATTTCTTTCATTGAAGCAGTTGTTTGAAGCATATTTATCGCATGCCTTAAATCTCCATTAGTAAGATCAAATATAAGGTCTAATGCATCAGGAGTAAATTTAATATTTTCTTTTGAGCATATTTGTGAAAGATGATTTGTGATTTCTTCATTTGATAGTCGTTTGAAATTAAAGATTGCAGTTCTACTTTGAATAGGCTCAATAATTCTACTACTATAATTACATATTAAAATAAATCGAGCAGCTTTTGAGCTTTCTTCCATTATTCGCCTTAACGCTGTTTGAGCATCATTAGTCATTTCATCAGCTTCATCAAGAATAATCAGTCTAAATGGTATTTCAACACGTTTATCAGAATATCTAGCAAATAGTTTTACTCGATCTCGAACAGTGTTAATACCTCGTTCGTCAGAAGCATTAAGCTCTAATGTGAAATCCCTCCAATATTCTCCTAAAATAGTTTTAGCAATACAAAGAGCGGAAGTAGTTTTGCCAGTACCAGGAGGCCCAGAGAACATCATATGAGGTAAATTTCGGGGATCATTTATCATAAGAAGTAGTTTTTCAACTATTGAACTTTGACTAACGAGTTGATCTAGTTTCTGAGGCCTATATTTTTCAACCCACATTAATGATTCAATTGAAGACAAACACGATCACCATGATTTTAATAAAACATTATCAATTAAAGGATTTCCAACGTACTAAAGAAAAATAAAGGATTTACCATAATAATACATAGTAAGGTTTTATAGAAAAGTGTTATTTCTAATAATTGTTTAAGTGAATGTCAACAATTGATGATAATTTAAAGAATTATATTCAGAATAATCACATGATAAGAGAACTTGAAAATGTTTGGATAGAAATGACTAAATCTCTTTCAGAAATAGAAGTAATAGATTATAAATTTAAAGGAGGGGCCCAAGGAGAGAAAATTGAAACCCCAAGATGGATTGCTAAAGTATTGATTGAAATGAATTTTGCGAAAAGTATAGATGATTCATTTGAGAATGAGATATTGAAAGCGGAAGCTAAAGAAAAGCTTCAAACACCGCCACAACTAGCTGAGATTAAACCTGATTTTTATTATCGTTTTATTGAATTAATAAATGAAAAGAAAACATCAGCCAATAACGATAAAGATTCTAAATACAAATATGATAAAATTCAAAATTCAGGTTACGATCTTATAACGAACAGGATGAGTAAAATTTTAAGCTTATCAGTCACTTCTTATGCATCATCAGACCTATACAAGAAACTTTCCCCAGAAGAATCAGAGCTATTTAGAAATGCTAACAATATCGTTAAGAATTGGAGGAAGATTATTGGAGGAGAACTTGAATGAGCATACAAACATCTAGCAAGATTGCTGAAACATTAGAAGAATTTCTAAAAGGATTTCGTGATAAAACAGGTCAACTTAAATATCGAGCACGAATATCATCGATGATCCAAACAGATTCACGCTCAATAATAATTGATTACAATGATGTACTTGAATATGATATAGAAATAGCAAACATGTTGATTTCAGATCCAGATAGGATTTTAACTCCATTCAATAATTCAGCATATCAAATACTGAAAAATGAAGCTGCAACATTAGCTGAAAGAATAAGAAGTACAATAAGGGTAAGAATAAGAGATATACCAGAAGTTGTCCCTTTAAGAGAAATTAATTCAGAGCATTTGAATAAATTTGTAGCAATCACTGGAATGGCTGTTCGAACATCAGAATTAAAGCCTCAAGCTCTTGAAGCAGCATTCAAATGTAGAAAATGTGGAAATATAACAATTGAAATTCAAGAAGCAGTAGCATTAGTTCAACCACAACGATGTGGAGAATGTGGAGAAGTTAAAAGTTTTGATCTTGATGACAAAGAAACCACATTTATAGATTATCAAGTAATAAGATTGCAAGAATTACCGGAAGAATTACCTCCAGGTCAACTTCCACAATCTTATGATGTCGATTTAACTGGAGACGTAGTTAATGAAACTAGGCCAGGAGATAGAGTAACACTTACGGGAATAGTTCGTTCAGAACCAGAATATTCAACAGGAACAGGAAAACTCAGGACATTTACAACAAGAATTGAAGGAAATTATTGTGAAACTATGCGAAAAGAAGTAGGAGAAGTGACTTTCACAAGTGAAGATGAGCCACTTATAAAAAGTACCGCATCTCAAACTAATGCATATGAGAGACTAATAGAATCTATTGCTCCAGAGATCTTTGGAAATGATACGCAAAAAGAAGCTCTTTTACTTCAAGCTGTAGGATCACCCCAAAAAACATTACCAGATGGTTCAATTATTAGAGGAGATATGAACGTATTATTTGTAGGAGATCCAGGAACTGCTAAATCAGAATTTCTAAAATATTCATCGAAGATAGCTCCAAGAGGATTATACACTTCAGGAAGAGGATCAACTGCTGCCGGTCTTACTGCTGCAGTAGTTAGAGAAAAGAATGGAATGATGATGCTTGAAGCAGGAGCAGTAGTTTTAGCAGATCAAGGAATTGCATGTATAGATGAATTTGATAAGATGAGAACGGAAGATAGAAACGCTCTTCATGAATGTATGGAACAACAAACATGTAGTGTAGCTAAAGGAGGAATAGTTGCGACACTTAATGCAAGAACATCAATTTTAGCAGCTGCAAATCCAGTACTAGGTAAATATGATACGTACAAAAATATTACAGAAAACGTTAACCTCCCTGTGCCACTATTAACTAGGTTTGATTTAATATTTGTAATGAGAGATATACCAGATAAGAACATTGATGAGAGTTTAGCTAGACATATTCTTGAAACTCATAGAAAGGTAGATTATGTGACTCAACCTCCAGTAAGTTTTGATCTTCTTAGAAAATATCTCGCATATGCAAGAAATATCGAGCCTGTACTTACTAAAGAAGCAGAAAATCTTCTAGTTAACTATTACATTAAGATGAGAGGGATTGGATCAGAGAACATGATAACAGTTACACCAAGACAATTAGAAGGATTAGTAAGATTATCTACAGCGAGAGCTAGAATAATGTTAAGAGAACAAGTATTAGAAGAAGATGCATTACGTGCAATTTCTTTAATGGATAGAATGCTTGAAACTGTTGGAGTAGACGTTCGAACAGGTAAAGTTGATCCAGGAGTATTTCATGGTAGACCATCCAGTGATCAAGCTATATTAACTAAATCTATTGAAGTGTTCAATTCGCTAACAGGAACTGAAAGGAAAGCTGTTGATGAAAAGATATTAATCGACGAGATTATTGCTAAATTAAAAATATCTGAAGATGAAGCGAAAAGAGCTATAAAATTAATGTATGATAGTGGAACAATTTTTGAAGTCAAAAAAGGATCATGGAGAAGACTTTAGCAGGCTAGGCTTCTATAGTTTTGAAAATTAAATCACTTAACATACCAACGAATGTTAAAGATCTTCTTATCCAGCAAGGATATGATGAGCTTTATCCAGCCCAAGAAGAAGGAATTAATCAGGGGGCTCTAGAAGGGAAGAACATTATATTAGCTTCACCAACTGCAAGTGGGAAAACATTAATTGCGTTTTTAGCTGCGGCAAAAAATGTTATTGAGAATAATGGAAAAGTTATTTATTTAACACCTTTACGAGCGTTAACTAGTGAAAAATACGAAGAGCTGAAAACATTAGAAGAATTGAAAAAGAATAATGGAGAAAATGTAAGGGTCTATATTTCGTCAGGAGATTATAGTTCTAATACAGAGAATCTTGGATCGGGAGACATAATAGTGATGACCAATGAAAAATTTGATTCAATTCTTAGAAATGGAGCAACATGGGTGGATAGAGTTACATTGTATATAGCCGACGAAATTCATTTAATTGGAGGAGCTCATAGAGGTCCAACATTAGAAGTAACTTTGGCAAAGATTCTTAGCTTATCCCAAGAATCACAAATAATAGCATTAAGCGCAACCATACCTAATTCTAATCAAATATCAAAATGGTTAAAAGCTAACTTAGTTAAATCGGAATGGCGACCAGTTCCTCTAAAAGAGGGAGTATATAATTATGGAGAAATTAAGTTTTTTGAAGATAGAATTGAAAAAGTCGAGGTAACAAATAAAGGAATACCGATAGATATCGCGGCAGGTGTTCTTAATGATGAAGGGCAATCATTAATTTTTGCTGAAACTAGAAGAAAAGCAGTTAGTTTGTCATTAAAAGCTTCAGAGGTTACAAATTATCATCTATCTCAAGATATTAGAAAAAAAGCTGAAGAAGTGTCTTTAAAGATTTTAGATGCAGGAGAAGAAACAAAACTAACTAAGACTTTAGCTGATGCAGTAAGAAAAGGAGCAGCTTTTCATCATGCAGGACTAGATACATCTCGAAGAAAAATAATAGAAAATGCATACAAAGAAGGAATAATTAAGATATTATGCTCCACTCCAACGCTTGCAGCAGGAGTTAATCTTCCTGCAAGAAGAGTTGTTCTAAATAATATTCGAAGATATAATTCAGAAACAGGATCTTTTGAGCCAATATCTATTCTGGAATATAAACAAATGTGTGGTAGAGCAGGCAGACCAAAATATGATCAATATGGAGAGACTGTATTGATCTTTTCTACAAATTATGATCCTATTGAAATTGCATCAAAATATATTTATGGAAAACCTGAAGATATCAAATCTCAATTAATAAAAGGTAACGCATTAAGAACTCACATATTAGCAACTATATCAAGTTTACCGGGAATGTCTTTAGAAGAAATCAATGAATTATTTTCAAATACTCTCATGGCAAGCCAAAATAATTTGGATGAAATATATTTCCATATTGAAGATTCAACTAACAGATTAGAGAAGCAAGAATTAATCAGTAAAAAAGGTAAAAGGTATATTTCCACAGAATTAGGTAAAAAAATTTCAATGTTATATATTGAACCAGATACAGGAATAATATTCAAAGACGCGATAATGAATATTGAACAGGGAAAAGAATGTACTTTAGGTTTATTACATTTAACGGTATCAAGCCCAGATTCTCTACCTAAAATGTATTTAAGGCAAAAAGATTGGGAAGAACTTACAGAATTTCTAATAGGAATAGGTAATGAATTAATAACTGAACCAAAAAGAGAAATGTCCATGGGAGGGGATGAAAAGATGGCAAGTATAAAATTATTAAGAGTCATATGTGCATGGACTGACGAATGGAGTGAAGAAAGAATATTAACAGATTTAGGAATTGAACCTGGAGATCTACATCGAGCAATTGAGAATTGTAATTGGCTTCTTTATTCCTTACGTGAAATTTGTAATTTATATGGTCGAATAGATTTAATTTCACAGATTGAACAGTTAAGGGTTCGAGTAAGATATGGAATTAAAAGTGAATTACAATCACTAGCACAATTTGAAGGAGTTGGAAGAATTAGAGCTCGTTCACTTTATAATAATGGATTTAAAGATTTCAATACGATAAGTAAATCATCAATAGATAAATTATCAGCAGTACCAAAGATTGGTTTGACATTAGCGAAAAGTTTGAAAGAGCAGGTAAAAAAATAAAATGTATCATGTTAATGGGATTCTAGCTTTTATTTCATCAAATAGTTTTACCAGATCTCAAATTAAGAAAGCTTTACTTTCAATGGAGTATAGAGCACCTTCAGGATATGTCACTCAGAAATCAGAAAATAAAGTAGATATTAATAATTTAAAAGAATCCAAATCAGAAGTATTTGGTTGTACAGCCCCATTTATTTATAAAAAAAGAAACACTGATATTTTTTTCCATGGCTCAATTTATTCACCAGAATCGTTTAATTTAGAATTAAATGATATTACAAGAGATCTAGGTGAAGTAACTGATAAATTAAGCAAAGTTGATGGTTCATTCAGTTTTGTCACAATTGATAATGATAAAATGATTTGTGGAAGAGATTTACTTGGAACTAAACCGCTTTACATTTCAAGAAATTCTAAAAGTGTAATTGTTTCATCTGAACCAGAAGCAATCATATCATTGGGAGCAAACAATATAGAATATTTTCAGCCAGGGGAAATAAATAAATTCACTATAAAAACAAAAGAAGTGAAACGGATTCCTAATAAAATCAAGAGAAATAAACAAGATATAAACATGGATGAGGCTTCATCCAAAGTTTTAGAAATGATAGAGAAATCAGTACAGAATAGGGTCAAAAAATATAAAAAAGTAGCAGTAGCGTCATCAGGAGGAGTAGATAGTTCATTATTAACCATAATTACTAAGAAATATACAGAGGTGGAGATTATACCATTAAGCTTGGAAGGATCATCGGATAGAATATTAGCGAAAAAACTTGCAGAGAGATTAGATGTAAATATGTGCGATATGATTATTGATAATAATAAAGCTCAGGATAGAATTGTATTTATTAAAAAACTTCTAAAAACGGATAATATAATGAATTTAAGTATTGGATTAGGAATTAATTTACTCGCAAATATTACAGCTGAATCAAACATTGACATTTTATTTTTAGGTCAACTTGCAGATGAACAGTTTGGAGGGTACGCAAGGTATCCCAGAATTTTATCTGAAGAGGGAGAAAATGAACTTAAAGAATCTTTAAAGAAAGATACGTTAAACGCATATAGGAAAGACTTTCCTAGAGATGAAAAGGCTTATTCACCACATGTAGAAGCTTCATTACCATATGCACAAATAGATTTAATTAATTATTCACTAGAATTACCAATTAATCTAAAAATTAATTTATCTAAAGATATTCGCAAAGTAGTTTTAAGAGAAGCCGCATTAAAAGCAGGAATGCCTGAAGATATAGCCTATAGACCTAAAAAAGCAATGCAATATAGCTCAGGATTACAGAAATTCGTAAAGACTTGGCTTAAATCTCAAGAAATTAATCATTAAGAAGAATTATTCAATAGTTGTCTGAGAACTTTTGGATCGTTAGTAGGATTCTTACAAATAAAATTATCACATACATATGCAGTAGGTTTTTCATTAATTTGAGACCTGCCTTTAAACAATGGGATTATATTCGAATTATCTTCAGTTTCAGATTGAACTGCAATTATTATATCATTAACACTGTTTTCATCAACTATTTTGAGCATGTTTATTACTTCATTAGAATTATGATCTCCAATTATTACAAGTTCTTTGGGAGGATGCGAATAATGATACAACGCTGAAAGCCAACTTCCGAAATGAGTAGGAGATTTATCCAATATAAGAAAGATCGATTTTAAAGCGTTAACAGCTGCAGATAAGAATCTTTGTTCTCCAGTATAATGATATAGCTGTAATAAGATGTAAGTAGATATTGACCCAGCTGAAGGAACTGATGAATCGAAGATATTTTTAGAACGAGTAATTAATTTTTCATGATCTTTGGAAGTGTCATAGAAACCCCCAGTTGAGTCGTCTTGAAAATCAGTTATAATTTTATCAGCAAAGTTTAACGCTAAATTAATAAGATTAGCATCAAAAGTAGTTTGATATAGTTTAATTAATCCATAAGATACAAAAGCGTAATCTTCTAAGTATCCATTAATTTCAATATCACCATTACCACAGATATGAGGAAGAGTGTTATCATTACGAATTTTTGAAAGAATGAAGTTAGCGTTTGCTTCAGCTATTTTTTGGTAAGTATTATTTTTAAAAAAACGGGCAGCATCAGCAAAACTAGCTAACATTAATCCATTCCAAGAAGTAATAATTTTTTGATCAGTAGTAGGATTGATCCTTTTTTCACGGTAATTTTTTAGTTTGAGTTTTGCTCGTTGAATAATTTGATCATTTTTGGGTGATGATGATTGAGTTGATGCTGAAACGTAATCGATAGGAGAAGGTATATGAAGAATATTTTGCCCCTCAAAATTTCCACCATCAGATACACCATAATAATCACAGAATAATTTAGAGTCAGTTTGACCAAGAATGTCTTCAATTTCTATTTTTGACCAAACATAGTATTTACCTTCTATATTTTCACTATCAGCATCTTGAGTTGAATAAAAACCACCATCAGAACTAGACATTTCAAGAATGATGTAATCTAGAATTTCTTCAGATATATTTCGATAAAGATCTAATGTAGTTATACGGTATAATTTAGTGTAAACATTACTTAATAATGCGTTATCGTAAAGCATTTTTTCAAAATGAGGAACCATCCATTGGGAATCAGTAGAATATCTGTGAAATCCACCACCTATATGATCATAAATACCTCCATGATACATCTTCTTCAGAGTATGTTCAAGCATTGTTGATGAAAAAGAGTAATTAGTATCATTTTGAATAGTAATAAGAAAATCTAATACAGGAGACTGAGGAAATTTAGGAGAGCCGTTAAATCCACCATTAACAGAATCAAAGATTTCAGTGATTTTAGAATATGAATTTTTAATAGCGTCATCATTAAGGACATCACTTATAGAAAATAAACTTGATTCAATATTAGAAAGTATATCTTTTGTAATTTGAGCAACATCATCTTGCTTAGTATGATAGGAATCAGATATTTGTTGTAATATGGTAATGAATGAGGGTAACCCATGTCTGCTTACGGGAGGAAAATAAGTACCACCAAAGAATGGTTCACCATTGGAATTCATGAATACGGAAAGAGGCCACCCTCCACTTCCGGTTATTTTTTGAACGACATCCATATAGACTGAATCAATATCAGGCCGTTCTTCTCGATCAACTTTGATATTAACAAATTTATCATTCATTATTTTAGCGGTGTTCATATCTTCAAAAGATTCACGTTCCATCACATGACACCAATGACAAGACGAATATCCTATACTAAGAAAAATTGGTTTATTTTCAGATTTAGCTTTCTCAAACGCTTCAATACTCCAAGGATACCAATCAACAGGATTAGTTGAATGCTGCTTGAGGTATAGGCTTTTTTCATTTATTAATAGATTATGACCCAATTAAACTAATGAGATTATGTAAAAGACTATATGAAAAGATATTGTTTTCAATAAAATATCGTAATTGAAATAAATGAAACAGCTATAATACATATTGTAAAGAATCGAGATCGCCAATTATATCACCTTCAAGAGTAACTATTTCAGAATGTAAAATATGATTATTAATTCGTCTAATTATTGGAGAAACAATTTTCCCCCTATTTGAAGTAAATCCAATTTGTGCTAATTCTCGGTTAAATGAAGGTAAAACGTATATTTGGATAATTGAATCATCATCATTGTTAAAAAGAGATTTACCACTCACATGTAATATAAGCCAAACTTGTTTACCAGAAATTGGGAAATTAATCCGGTTATATGTAGGATGAAGATGACCCATAATTATTGTTTTTAGATTATCATTCTCTAAAGGAATTTTTGTATGCCCATGGAGGAGAAGTATATCATCAATAATCATGTGAGAATTTTCATTTACGTGTACACATTTGGGTAACAAAGAAGATATCATCCCATCATGATTACCTGTAATTACAGTTACTTTAGATAATTCGGACAATTCTTCAAAGAAAGTATTAATTTCGATTCGTTCCATATCGCTAGCAAAAGTGATGCTATGTTTAATGTCTCCAAGTATAATTACTTGATCGGGATTATTTTTAGCGATTAATTTTTCTAATTCGTTACGCATTTGTAAAGTTGAAGGGGGAATTGTAATTCCTTTATCAATGAATCTTGCTTCAAAGCCAATATGTAAATCAGATATTATAACGTAAGATAAGTCATCTTTAATAAATAAAGACGGATATGGATACAACATTTTTAATTCTACCATTTATATTCACATTATTCTATTGGTATATTGTTGAATCGTGGTCATTAATGAATTGGATTCTTTAAACGAGCTTAAAAAACAATTTGGAACATATGGCCCGAAATTCATGAAAGCATACAAAACTATTACAAAAAAGAACGTTAAAAAATGCATGTTTAAGAATAGTGAAAGAACGCTATGGATAGTTGTAGGAGATAAAGGAGATCAACTGGTTTATCCAGATATCCCTTATTGCTCATGTAATAGTTTCATTTATTCACTATTAGGTAATAAAGAGAGAACATGTTATCATATTTTAGCTGTTAAAATGTCAAAGAAATGCGATATTTATGAAGAAATCACTTTTGATGATGAAGAATATAAATTATTTTTGAAATATCTTATTAATGATGTTATTGCAGATTTCCATGAAAAAGAATAAAGATAATCAGTAATAGGTTTTAATGTGCCTCGGTAGCTCAGCGGTTAGAGCACTTGCTTTGTAAGCAAGATGTCGGGGGTTCAAATCCCCCTCGAGGCTCTTTATTAAAAGAAGTAATAAAGAAGATCCAACAAGAAAATAAGTCTAAACAAATTAAATTATAGCGTAAGTTAATACAAACTACTAAACCAATTTCTTAAGTATATGAATTATTTATCTTTAAAAATAAATCCTACCGGACTACCAGATTGTACAGTCCAATTACGTGAATCCCCCGCAGGATTTCCTGGAATCCATCCCCAAAGATATCCATCAATGGGCATTTCTATAGTTTCAACTTCTTTCCCAAACACGTTGTAAACTGTTGCAATTTTTGTACCAGCTTGTAACTTTGTTGCAATTGGAGCAGTACGATGAATAATACCACCTTTATTAGCTCGAACAGTACCATGAGCCATATAATCACCTTTCATTACAAGAAGATCT